>NZ_JBFBLI010000016.1:0-65392 GCF_040702545.1 Citricoccus sp. NPDC079358 | reverse complement strand
ATCACCCGATTCTCCCAGCCCGCCAGGAGACAGCCCGGTCAATCCGCCGGCGTTTTAAAGATCGACCCCACGATTACTGACCCACGCACCTAGCCACCCAGCCAGCCAGTCACCCGGACAGGCACCCGGACAGGCACTCGGACAGCAGCGAAGTGTTCGCGCATTCGAGGCATGGTGTTCGTCTCCCAGCCGTGACGTCGGACGCGCCCGTCCCTACGATGGGCCACGTGACCGAGCCAGCCATCGTTTCCGCCCAGACCGAGCCTCCCATCCGTACCGAGCCTGCAGCCTCCACTGCCCCCAGCCTGGAAAGGGACGCTGGTGGGGGGCCACCGCTGCGTATCTCAGTGATCGGGACGGGGTATCTGGGGGCCACGCATGCAGCGTGTATGGCGGAGCTGGGGTTCGAGGTCCTGGGCCTGGACATCGACCAGGCGAAGATCGACGCGTTGACCCGCGGGGAGCTGCCCTTCCACGAGCCCGGCCTGCCGGAACTGCTGACCAAGCACGTGGACTCCGGCCGGTTGCGTTTCACCACCTCCTACGAGGAGGTCGGCACCTGGGCCGATGTGCACTTCATCGGGGTCGGCACTCCGCAGAAGCCCGGCGAGTCCGCCGCGGACCTGCGCTTCGTGGACGCCGCCGTAGCCTCCCTGGCCGAGCACATCACCCGGGACGCACTGATCGTGGGCAAGTCCACCGTCCCGGTCGGCACCGCCGAGCGCCTGGGCACCCTGCTGGCGGACGCCCGCGCCCACGCCGGCCTGCCGGGTACGGTCGAGCTGGCCTGGAACCCGGAGTTCCTGCGCGAGGGGTATGCGGTCAGGGACACCCTGACCCCGGACCGCCTGGTCGTCGGCGTGGAATCGGCCCACGCCGAGAACGTGCTGCGTCAGGTGTACGCGAAGTCCCTGGCCGAGGGCACCCCGTGGATCGCCACGGACTTCGCCACCGCCGAACTGGTCAAGGTCGCCGCCAACGCCTTCTTGGCCACGAAGATCTCCTTCATCAACGCCTTCTCGGAGATCACCGAGATCGCCGGCGGGGATATCGGCACCCTGGCGGACGCGATCGGCCATGATCCTCGGATCGGGCGGAAGTTCCTCAACGCTGGCGTCGGCTTCGGCGGTGGTTGCCTGCCCAAGGACATCCGGGCGCTGCAGGCCCGGGTCTCCGAACTCGGCCTGGACCGCACCATGCGCTTCTTGGCCGAGATGGATGACATCAACCTGCGCCGCCGCGACCGCGTCGTCGACCTCGCCGTCCAGGTCCTCTCCCACAGCCTCAACGGCTCGATCCGCACCACCGGCGTGGGCGACGGCTCCGGCACCGTACCTTCCCCGGCCGCCGTCGAGGTCCTCAACGGAGCGAAGATCGCGATCCTCGGAGTCACCTTCAAGCCCCATTCGGACGATGTTCGTGACTCCCCCGCCCTGGACGTCGCCAACCGGCTCTTCACCGCCGGGGCCGAGGTGGCCGTCTACGACCCGAAGGGCAACGCCAACGCCGCCCGCCGCTTTCCCCGCCTGGGCTACGTCAACACCCTGCAGAAGGCCGTCATCGGTGCCGACCTGATGATCCTGCTCACCGAATGGGACGAGTTCCGCCAGATGGACCCCGAGGACATCGGCCGGCTCATGGACCGCCGCACCCTCATCGACGCCCGCAACGTCCTGGACCCCGCCCCCTGGCGAGCCGCCGGCTTCACCCACGCCGCTCTCGGACACCGCTTCGCCCCGGAAAAGTCGGTGTGAAGCCAAGGAGAACGACGCCGGCCGGTCACCGGTCCGTGAAGTGGTCCCACCCGCCTGCGCTGCCTAGGCTAGCCGCTGCCGCGGGTGCTCCCGACTCGGCGACCAGGCGTCCGATCCGCCGGAATCCCGGCGGCACCGTGGCCCCCGTGGGCAGTGCGGCGAGGAGGCCGTAGTCTTCTCCCCCGGCGGACACCCAGCATTCGGCGGTCCGTTGCCCGCTCGCGGGGTCCAGGGCGCGCGCCAGGGGCACGAGGACCGAGGCCTCGCGGCGCACCCAGTCCGGATCGAGGTCCGCCCGCAGGCCGTTGGTCGTGGCCAGGCGGCCGGCGTCCTTCAGCACGCCATCGGAGACGTCCATCATGGCCAGTGCCCCGGCCTCCGCGGCCACTCGTCCTGCGCCCAGCACGGGCCGGGGCCGGAGTTGGGCGGCGGCCGCCAGCGCGGCGAGTCGCCGGACGCCGTGGTCCAGCTGGTCCCCCTGTTCCGCTTGTTCCTTCTGTTCCTTCTGTTCCTTCTGTTCCGCCCCTTCGGCAATGCGCAGCCGTTCATCCAACAGCCCGCGGGGCGTCTCCAGCACGGCCAGGCCGGCGGCGGCCCAGCCGGCCCGGCCGCACAAGACCAGGTCCAGGCCCAGATCGACGCCAGCCGTGCCCGCGCAGGCTGCCGGCGGAAGGGTGCGCCGCACCGCCGGCCGGCCGTCCAGGTCGCCCGTGGCGGTGACGGCCACGGTGATGCGGTCATCCGAGCCCAAGTCCCCGCCGACGATCCGGCAACGGGCCGCTCCGAGGTGGCGCACCGCCCCGGCGAGCCCGGCGGCGAGGCCGTCGATCCAGGCCACGGGTGTGGTGGGGGGCATGGTCAGGGCCAGGAGCAGACCGGAGGGCTCGCCCCCCATGGCGTTGATGTCGGAGAGGTTCTGGGCAGCGGCCTTCCAACCGGTGGCATAGCCGCCCGCAAAGCCGTGTCCGTCGAACCTCCCTCCGTTGGACCCGCCATCGGGCCCACCCTCAGTCCTGCCGTCAGACCTGCTGGCCAGCCCACGGGGAACGGCTGGCCAGTCCAGGCGGAAATCACGGTCCTGTGCCATGGCGTCCGTCGTGATGACGAATCGGCCGTCCGGGGCGGACACGACGGCGGCATCATCCCCGGGGCCGACGGTCCCCTCCGGCCAGTCTCCCGCTGCCGGTACGGTGGCGAATCGGCGGTTCAGGATCCGCAGGATCCCCGACTCGCCCAGCCCGCCGACGGTCTGGCGGGCTCGCGGGGTCGGTGTCGTGCCTGGCGCGGTCAATGGCGCCCACTGGCCGCCGCCAGCGCCTCCCGGAACGCACCGTAGCGTTCGATCTCCGCCGTCACCGGCTCGGCGATGCGCTCCCGGGCGACCACCGAGACCGCGGCGCGCAGCCGGCGTCGGGCCCGGCGCGCGCGGTTCCGCGCCACCAGCCGCACCAAGGGGGCCATCAGCAGTGCCAGCAGCAGCCCGAAGGCCAGTCCGCCGAACACGAGCAGCGTGGGAATCGGGAAGCCCTCCACGTCCGGGGCGGGTGGCATCTCGAACTGGAAGTACCCTGCCAGTGCCAGGACGCCCAGCCAGGCAAGACCGGCCACGGCAGCCGCCAGGGCGATCCACTGGAGGGCATTGACCACGTGCCACCACCATGAGCCCTTTCCGGCCCCCAGGTCGGTGGAGGTGATCGCCTGGTCCAGCTCGTCCGGGAGTGTGTCCGCATGGCTGCGGGCGGCACGGCGGATGGAGGAACGCCACGCGTCCGGGGCGCCAGCTCCGGTGACCTCGGCGAAGGCTCGGATGGCACCGTCGGCCTGCGCCCGCTGGGCCGGGCTGCGCTCGGGCAGTGAGCTCCGGTGCAGTCGCGGATCGTCGGCCGCGGAGGCCGACACCCGATTCATTCCGCGCTGCGGAACGTCCCCGCGGCGCAACCCGAGCCGGCGCAATGGGTCCTGACGAAGGCGCGTGGCCCACCGGACCATAGGCCATCCGGTGCGGCGGCCGCCCTCGAGCCGGTAGGACCGCTGCACGGCCCGCACCACGGTGGTGACGCCGGCAGCCTTGGTCAGCGCGTCCACGAGCCTGGCCTCGTCTGCCTTCCCGACGCCGGCCGGAACGCCTCCCGCGTCCTCGGCGCCAAGGGCCTTGGCGGCCGTGCGCACATCCGAGAGCAGCCGTTCACTGGCGGCGCTCCGTCGTTGGGCCACCTCCGCGATGGCAGACCGGAGGGGCTCGACTCCGGCGCCGGTGGTGGCCGAGGCGGGATAGACGGGTACGCGGGCGAGGCCGTCCTGAGCCAGGATGCCCTTCAGGGACGCGGTCACAGCCTCCACATCCGCCTCGGCCAGCCGGTCGATCTGGTTCAGCACCACGAGAGTGACGCCGCGGTGGGCGGCCAGCGGCTCGAGGAATTCGCGGTGCAGGGCGGCATCCGCGTATTTCTGCGGGTCCACGACCCAGACGAGCACGTCCACCTGGCCGGCCAGCCGGGTCACGATCTCCCGGTGCCGGACGGCGATCGAGTCGAAGTCCGGTAAGTCCAGCAGGATCAGGCCCCCAGGCTGGTCGTTCTGCCGGCCGTTCGTGCGTCCGTGCTGCCCATCGCTCTGCCTCCCGTTTTTCCTGGTCCAGCGCTGGCCGAGCAGCCGGGACCACGGTCCCGAGGGCTCAACTCCTGCCGCGGGACCGTCCAGCTGGTGACGGTGGGAGACCTCCAGCCAGTCGAGCAGCGGTTCGGACCCGTCGGCACCCCACACGGCGGCCAGGGGCTCAGAGGTCGTGGGCCGCGTGGCTGCGGCCCGGGCGAGAGGGTGACCGGTGACCGCGTTGAAGAGGCTGGATTTCCCGGAACCGGTGGCACCGAAGAAGCCGACGACCGTGTGGTCGGCCGAGAGCCGGCGTCGCTCCCGGGCTCGTTCCACCACCTGACGGGCGGAGGCCAACGCTTCCTCGGTCACCCGGCCCTCGCCCAGCCGGGCGGCAGTCTCGAGGGCCGCGAGTTTGAGGTCCAGCGGACTGGAGTCGTGCGTCGTCACGGGTCAGCCCTCCCGTCCGGCCAGCCGGCGCAGTTCAGGGGCAAGGGAACGCAGCTGATCGGTCTCCTCCTGGTCTCGGACGTCGTCCAGCAGGGCGGTGAACCGGCGGGCATCGGCCTGCAGCAGCCCGGTGATCCGGTCCACGAGATTCTCCTGGGAGCGTTGGGCCAGCCGGCGGACAGCGTCCTCGCCGAAGATCGATTCGAGCAGCTTCTGAGCCACCACCGCGGTCCCCCCGGCGATCCCGACCTCGATGCCCAGCAGCCCGCCGGTGGCGGCGAAGGAGACGATCATCAGGGTCACGGCCACGCCGTTCACCCCCAGAGCGGAGATCCGGGCCATCGTCCGCTTGCCGGCGCCTTCCCGTTCGATCAGCGAGATCAGGTCACCCTGCCAGCCCCGGATCTCGGCGGCCGCACGGTCGCTGAAGTCGGCGGGGAGCCCGGCTGGGTCCAGGCCGGTGACGAGCGCGCGCCCGGCGGCGTCCTGACGCCAGCGCTGGGCGGACTTCTCCGAGGCGGCAGCGGCCTGTTCCACGAGGACGGCGTGCAAGCCCGTCTCGATCGCCATCTCGACGTCCTCCGGTGGGGCCGGCCGGCCTCGGAAGAAGGAGGTGATCCGGTCCCTCAACCGTCCGATCCCCGATTCCAACGACCGGAAGAACTCTCCTGTGCCGACGAAGTCCTGCCAGCGGGAGAGCACCTCGCCGCGCAGCAGCGTCCCGTCCTGGGTCGAGGCGAGCACGCCCGCCAGCGCCTGCTCGTAGGCGGAGTCCACGTCCCCGGCCAGCCGGGTCGCCGCGTGGCGCTGGTCGTCCTCGGCCTCCGCCAGGACCGAGGTCTTCTCAGCCAGTTGCCGAACCACCCCGTTGAGGGTGCGGCGGGCCACGTCCGCTCGGGAACCGGCATCACCGGCAATGGACTCCAGCCATTCGCGCAGCGGCCGCACGGCGCCCGCCGGGAGCATTCCCTGGGCGTCGAGGGCGGACTCCGTGACGACAAAGAGCCCGGCCGAGCCCAACCCCTGACGTTCCAGGAGCCCACGCAGGTCCGTGGCCACCTCATCCTCCACGCCGGCCGGAACGCGGTCCAGCACCACGGCGACCGTGATGTCCCGCGCGGCGGCGTCCAGGAGCAGCTCCCAGGGGACGGCATCCGCATAGCGGTTCGCGGTGGTGACGAAGATCCACAGGTCCGCGGCCGAGAGGAGCTGACCCGCCAGCCGGCGGTTCTCGTCCGCGATGGAGTCGATGTCCGGGGCGTCCAGCAGGGCCAGGCCGGCTGGCAGGGCCAGGCCGGCTGGCAGGGCTGGCTCGGCCACCAGAACCAGGGAATTGATGGCCACGGGATCGGGATCCACCCCCACGCGTTCGGCAGGCACCGTAGTCCCCGGCACGGCGCGGTGGCCGGTGGTCCGGGAGAGGTTCGGCAGCACGCGGGTGGTGGTGAACCAGTCGACGTCCTCCGGGTGATGCAGAAGGATCGGTTGCCGTGTGGTCGGACGGATGGCGCCGGAACGAGTCACGGCGTGCCCCACCAGGGCATTGACGAGAGTGGACTTGCCGGCACCGGTTGATCCCCCGACGACGGCCAACAGCGGTGCGTCCAGGCTGCGGTACCGCGGCAGGACGTAGTCGTCCAGCTGGGCGATGGCAGCGTCCCGTACTCGGACGGCCCCAGCAGCTGCATCGGTCCCGAGCGGCAGGGACACCCCGGCCAGTTCGCTGCGCAGCCGGCTCAGCAGGTCCACGGCCTGGGCCGCTCGCTGTGGCGGGACGGGGGTGGGATCAGTGCTCACGCATCCCATCATGGCACCGGAACAGGACAGCGGAGCACAGCAGGTTCCGGCGGGCAAAGAAAAAGACCCGGTCCTGATGGACCGGGTCTTCTCAACTGGTGACCCCAGCGGGATTCGAACCCGCGTTACCGCCGTGAGAGGGCAGCGTACTAGGCCGCTATACGATGGGGCCGTCACCGTTGCTCAACCGTCCTGCCGTGGGGCATTTCCGATTGGACAACCCCAGTAGTGTTTCACACTCTGGGGGATTCCACCAAATCGACCGAAACCGAACCGATGAACTCCGCTGGGGTACCAGGACTCGAACCTAGAATGACGGTACCAGAAACCGTTGTGTTGCCGATTACACCATACCCCAATGGCTGTCAAGGAGTGATTCAGTGACCTGCATCCCTCTTGCGCCATTCATGCCGGACTCACTCCGGCACGGGTGTTTACTATACCGACGTTCCGCCCCAATGACAAAACGGCCGCCATGCAGACTCTCTCATGCCTACAGTGAGTCCATGACAGCACCCTCTGGTCAGCCTGTTTCCCTGCGCCGCACGGTCACCACCGCGGGGCTCTTCTTCTTCATCCTCGGCGATGTCCTCGGCGCGGGCGTCTACGTCCTGGCCGGCGAGATCGCCGCCACTGCGGGCGGAGCCGTCTGGGTCCCCCTCGTGGCGGCCCTGGTCCTGGCGCTGCTGACGGCCGGTTCCTACGCTGAGCTGGCCACCAAGTATCCGCGCGCCGGAGGCTCCGCCCACTACACCATGCGCGCCTTCGGCCCTTTCGTCGGCTTCCTGGTCGGGTTCTGCATGCTCTCGGCCGGCATCGTGTCCGTAGGCACCCTGGCGCTCGGCTTCGCCGGCGACTACCTCAGCGAGTTCGTCACGCTCCCCACGGCACTCGTGGTGGTGGTCTTCCTGGGGCTGCTGGCCGCGCTGAACGCACGGGGCATCTCAGAGTCGATGGGCGCCAACCGCGTGGCCACCATCATCGAGGTCTCCGGCCTGATACTGGTGGTCATCCTCGGCATCATCGTCGTGGCCCGCGGAGACGGGGATCTCAGCCGGCTGACGGAGTTGGGCACGGACGACCAAGGTCCACTGCCCGCCGTCCTGGCCGGCACCGTCCTCGCCTTCTACTCCTACGTGGGCTTCGAGACGAGCGTAAACATCGCCGAGGAGACCAAGGACCCGGCCCGGTCCTACCCCAAGGCCCTCTTCGGCGCCCTGGTCGTGGCCGGAATCGTCTACGCACTCGTCGGAGCGGCTGCTGCGGCCGTCATCCCCACGGCTGAACTGGCCGAGAGTTCTGCTCCCCTGCTCCAGGTGGTCACGGCCGCCGGATTCGTCCCGCCGATCCTCTTCAGTGTGATCGCCCTCGTGGCGGTGGCCAACGGCGCCCTGCTGACCGGCATCATGTCCTCACGCCTGGCCTACGGCATGGCCCGGGACCGGCTGCTGCCGGCCGTGCTGACCCGGCTGCTGCCACAACGGCGGACTCCCTGGGTGGCCATCATCGCCACCACCGGCCTCTCCTTGGTACTCGCGCTGACCGGCACGCTGGAGATCCTGGCGGGCACCATGGTGCTCTTGCTGCTCGTGGTGTTCACCGCGGTCAATGCCGCCGTGCTCGTGCTGCGGCGGGACCCGGTGGACCGGCGCCACTTCCGTGTTCCGGCGTTCCTGCCCGTGGCCGGGATCGTCTCCTGCATCGGCCTGACCACCCAGGTCGAGGGCGAGGTCTGGCGACTCGGTCTGCCGTTCCTCGCCCTCGCGGCGGTGCTCGCCGGTCTGGCCGCCTGGCGCCGACGGGCCCGCCGCGAGCACGCCACCGACAAGGACTCTGAAAAGGGCTCTGAAAAGGGCTCAGCAGAAGGATGCCGCCCGGCGCCCTAGGCTTCCGGCGTTGACGCCGCCTGCTGCTCTGCCAGCTCTGCCTGTTCAGCCTGCTCTGCCGCAAACCGGTCCAGGCGGGTCAGTGTGGAGTGCTTGCCCAGAATCTCCAGGGACTCGAACAACGGTGGCGAGACCTTCTTGCCGGACACGGCGGTCCGCACGGGGCCGAAGGCCTGCCGCGGCTTGAGTCCCAGGCCGTCGATCAACGCGGCACGCAGGGAAGTCTCGATGGACTCGACGGTCCACGAGCCGGCGTCGACCCCGTCCAGGCCGGCCCGGGCCGCGGCCAGGGCCGCCGGCAGATCGGAGGGCATGCCCTTCAGGGCCCCGTCCGCCGTCTTGATGTCCTCGTCCTGCTGGAAGAGGAAGGCGAGCATGTCCACGGCCTCCCCCAGCAGGGCGATGCGTTCCTGGACGAGGGGGGCGCCGGCGTCGAGGATCTCGTTCTCCCGGTCGGTCAGGGACTCTCCCACCAGGCCCGCAGCCTGCAGGTGGGGCACCAGCCGGCCACGGAAGTCGGCGGCGTCCAGCATCCGGATGTGGGTGCCGTTGATCGCTGTGGCCTTTTTCTCGTCGAAGCGGGCGGGGTTGGCCAGCACCTGGTGGATGTCAAAGGCCTCGATGAACTGCTCGCGGGTGAAGATGTCCTCATCCGCGGAGAGGGACCAGCCCAGCAGGGCCAGGTAGTTGATGAGCCCCTCGGGGATGAAACCGCGCTCACGGTGCAGGAAGAGGTTCGACTGCGGATCACGCTTGGACAGCTTCTTGTTGCCCTCGCCCATGACGTAGGGCAGGTGCCCGAACTCCGGCATGTACCGGGCCACACCCACCGCGTAGAGAGCCCGATAGAGGGCAATCTGGCGGGGCGTGGAGGAAAGGAGGTCCTCACCGCGCAGTACATGGGTGATCTCCATGAGGGCGTCGTCCACGGGGTTCACCAGGGTGTACAGCGGGTTCCCATCGGCACGGACCACCACGAAGTCCGGGACGGAGCCCGCCCGGAAGGTGATCTCACCGCGGACGGTGTCCGTGAAGGTGATGTCCGTGTCCGGCATGCGCAGGCGCAGCACCGGCTGGCGGCCCTCCGCCCGGAAGGCCTGCTTCTGCTCGTCAGACAGCTCGCGGTCGAAATTGTCATAGCCCAGCTTCGGGTCCCGGCCGGCGGCCCGGTGCCGGGCCTCGACCTCGTCAGCCGTGGAGAAGGCCTCGTAGATGTAGCCGGCGTCCCGGAGCTTGGTGATGACCTCCTGGTAGAGCTCGGCCCGCTGTGACTGCCGGTACGGGCCGTGCGGTCCACCGACCTCCACGCCCTCGTCCCAGTCGATGCCGAGCCAGTCCATGGCCTCCAGCAGCTGCTGGTAGCTCTCCTCGGAATCGCGCTTGACGTCGGTGTCCTCAATGCGGAACACCATCTTGCCGCCAGTGTGGCGCGCCCAGCCCCAGTTGAACAGGGCCGTGCGGATCAGCCCGACGTGCGGGGTTCCGGTGGGTGAGGGACAGAAGCGGACGCGGACGGGCGTCTCGGCGGGGACAGCGGGAACATCGGCAGGGGCCGGTCGGGTTTCAGGGCTCATGATGGCCACCATTCTAGTGCGGCCCCCGCCGCGTTCTCGTCACGGGCGGTCCGGCGGCCCCTGCGGGGCCCGCTGCGGTTGCCCTGCCCCGGGCCGACGGAGGTGCTGGGACAGTGTCAGCGGCGGAACACCGTGGTGAGGGTACCGATGCCCTCCACGGTCGCCTCGGTCCGCTGCCCGCCTTCCACGAGCCCGACGCCGGCCGGCGTCCCGGTGAGGATGACGTCACCGGGGAGCAGGGTGAAGGCCTGAGAGACAGCGGAGACGATCTCTTTCACGCCGAAGACCATGTCCGAGGTGCGGCCGTCCTGGACGACGGCGCCGTCGAGTTCCATCCGGATGCCCAGGTCCTCGGTGTCCGCACTGGTCAGGCCGGTCTCGATCCATGGCCCGAGGGGGCAGGCGCCGTCGAAGCCCTTGGCTCGGGCCCACTGCAGATCGGACTTCTGCGCGTCCCGGGCGGTGAGGTCGTTGCCGACCGTGTAGCCGAAGACCACATCGTCCACGCGCTCGGCGGGGACGTCCTTGCAGATCGTGCCGATGACCACGGCCAGCTCGGCCTCATAGGAGATCTGATCGCTCCAGCTCGGCAGGGTGACCGGCTCGCCCGGGCCCACCACGGAGGTGTTGGGTTTGAGGAAGAACTGCGGGCTGTCCGGGACGGCGTTGCCGAGTTCGGAGGCGTGGTCCGCCCAGTTGCGCCCGATGCCCACGATCTTGGACCGGGGAATGATGGGGGCCACAAGGCGCACGTCCGCCAGACGGTGGCGTGTGGCAGTGGGCTGGATGCCCTGGAAGAACGGGTCCCCGTGAAGGACCACGACCTCGAGGTCCTCCGAGTCAGCCTGGGGGTTATCCGCCTCCCCCTCGACGAGTCCGTACTGAGGTTCGGCGTCTACAACAAATCGGGCAATGCGCATGGGACCAGCCTAAGTCAGCGCAGCCGGTGTCGCGGCCCGCCCGGTCACACTCACCGGATCACACCAGCCGGTACAGCCAACCGTGCCGATCATCGCCATGGCCGGTCTGCAGGTCCAGCAGCTCGCGGCGGATGTCCAGCGCCACCGACGTGGTCGGATCGACCGCCGGCGACGTGAAGGAGTCCTCTCCGTCCACGAGGGTGCCGATCGGGGTGATGACCGCAGCCGTGCCGCAGGCGAAGACCTCGGTGATCTCGCCGCTGGCCACACCCGCGCGCCATTCCTCGACGGTGATGGTGCGCTCGGACACGTTCATGCCGCGATCCCGGCCCAACTGGAGCACGGAGGAGCGCGTCACGCCCTCCAGGATGGTGCCGGTCAGCTCGGGGGTCACCAGGCTGCCGTCCGCAAAGACGAAGAAGACGTTCATGCCGCCGAGTTCCTCGACAGCGTTGTCCCGGACCGGATCCAAGAACAGGACCTGGTCGCAGCCGTGGGCCGAAGCCTCGAGCTGGGCCGCCAGCGACGCGGCGTAGTTGCCCCCGAACTTGGCGGCACCCGTTCCGCCATGGCCGGCACGGGCCAGCTCACGCGACACCCAGATGGACACGGGCTTGAGCTCGCCGCCGAAGTAGTTGCCGGCCGGGGACGCGATGACCTTGAAACCGACCTCGTTGGCCGGCCGCACGCCGAGGAACTCCTCGGTGGCGATCATGAAGGGGCGAAGGTAGAGCGATTGGCCGTCACCATCGGGGACCCAGGACTGGTCCGTGGAGACCAGCACACGCAGCGCTTCCAGGAAGACCTCCTCCGGCAGCTCCGGCAGCGCCAGGCGGCGGGCGGACCGGTTGAGCCGTGCGGCGTTGGCCTGCGGGCGGAAGGTCCACACGCTGCCGTCGTCATGCCGGTAGGCCTTGAGACCCTCGAAGATCTCCTGCGCATAGTGGAACACGGCGGCCGCCGGAGAGAGGGACAGCGGGCCGAACGGTTCGAGGCGAGCATCATGCCACTCTCCCCCACTGTGGGGTGCCGAGGAGACCGCTGCGGTCTCCCCGGACTCCCGGGTCCAGTCGATGGAGACCATGTGGTCGGTGAAGTGCTGTCCGAAGCCGGGGTTGACCAGGATCTCCCGGCGCCGCTCCTCGGCAATCGGCGAGGGATGGGGATGGCGGGCGAATTCCATGGTCACGGCAACTTCTTTCTCATCGGGTGCATCCATCATAGAACCCGCCGGCTCCCGGGGCGGTGACGGCTGGCGGCTGGATGCTGACAGACGGCCGGGTGCTGACAGGCGCCGGTACCGCCTCAGACGGAGCGCGCGATGGCGTCGCCGATCTCGGCGGTGCTCCGCACGGCCCCGCTGTCCGCCCCTCCGCCTGCCCCACCACGCGCCGCGATGTCCGCGTACACGGCCTCGTTGATGCGGCGGGCGGCCTCGGGGCGGCCAGCGTGCTCGAGCAGCAGGGCACCGGAGAGGATGGCCGCCGTCGGGTCGGCCTTCTGCTGGCCGGCGATGTCCGGGGCGGAACCGTGGACCGGCTCGAACATGGACGGCGCGGTGCCGGAGATGTTGACGTTGCCGGAGGCGGCCAGGCCGATGCCCCCGGTGACAGCCGCGGCGAGATCTGTGAGGATGTCTCCGAACAGGTTGTCCGTCACGATGACGTCGAAGCGGGCCGGGTCTGTGGTCATGAAGATGGTGGCGGCATCGACGTGCATGTAGTCGTGGGTGACGTCCGGGTGCTCGGTGGCCACGGCCTCCACGGTGCGGCGCCACAGGTGTCCGGCGTGGACCAGGACGTTGTGCTTGTGCACCAGGGTGACGTGCCGGCGTTCCCGGGTGGCGGCCAGGGCGAAGGCATGCCGGACCACGCGCTCCACACCGAAGGCGGTGTTGATGGAGACCTCGGTCGCGATCTCCTGTGCCGTGCCGGTCCGGATGGCTCCCCCGTTGCCCACGTAGGGGCCTTCGGTGCCCTCACGGACCACCACGAAGTCGATGTCCCCGGGGTGGGCCAGCGGGCTCGGGACGCCAGGGTAGAGGCGGGAGGGGCGCAGGTTCACGCCGTGGTCGAGCGAGAACCGGAGCTTGAGCAGCAGCTCGCGTTCGATCAGCCCAGAGGGGATCCGGGTGTCGTTGGGGGCGGCACCGACGGCGCCGAACAGGATGGCGTCATGTCCGCGCAACTGCTCCAGCGCCTCGTCGGTGAGGGTCTCCCCCGTCGCGAGCCAATGGGCGGCCCCGAGGGTGTACTCGGTGGCCCTGATCTCGGCGTCGCCGGCGGCAGCCGTGGCGGCGCGCATGACCTTGACGGCCTCGGCGGTGACTTCCGGGCCGATCCCGTCGCCGCCGATGACGGCGAGATCCAGGGCGGTGGCCGCACCGGACGTGGTGGCAGACGGAACGGTGGCGGAGGCGGTGGTGTCCATGGCGACAGGCTAGGCCGACACCGTGACGAGCGTCCACCATGTGGTCGGGCAGTCCACATGGTGGACATGGCCTCAGTTGGCGCCCTGCTCCTCGTGCCGCGGGAAGACCGGCTGGGGCGCGGGCAGGGAGCTGCGCGGCACCAGGGCCTCGTCCCAGGCAGCGAAGGAGCGCGGGCCGGCGCCTGAGGCACCGGTGCGGCCGGCGTCGCCGCTGCGGGCGATGCCCAGCAGGTCCAGCAGCTTCGCCGCGGACCCCGGCATGACCGGTTGTACGAGCAGCGCCACACGGCGCACGGTCTCCAGGGTCACGTAGAGCACCGTGGCCATCCGGGCAGGGTCGGTCTTGCGCAGCACCCAGGGCTGCTGCTCGGCGAAGTAGGCGTTCGCATCGCCCAGCAGCGCCCACGTGACCTCGAGGGCGTGGTGGTAGTCCTGCACGCCATAGTCCGCGCGTGCCGTGTCCAACAGGCCGGCGGCCGCGTCCAGCAGGGCACGGTCCGCCGCGGTGTACTCCCCCGGCTGGGGCACCGCACCGTCCAGGTTCTTGGCCACCATGGACAGGGACCGCTGGGCGAGGTTACCCAGGTTGTTGGCCAGGTCCGCGTTCTTTCGCCCGACGACGGCCTCGTGGCTGTACGAGCCATCGGCACCGAAGGGGAACTCGCGCAGCAGGAAGTAGCGCACGGCGTCCAGGCCGTAGTGCTCGACCCACTCCGCGGGGCCGACGACGTTGCCCAGCGACTTGGACATCTTCTCGCCGTTGTTGTTGAGGAAACCGTGGATCATGACCCGCCGGGGCAGCTCGAGCCCGGCACTCATCAGGAAGGCCGGCCAGAAGATGCAGTGGAACCGCGAGATGTCCTTGCCGATCACGTGCAGGTCGGCGGGCCAGAAGCGGAACTGCTCCGAGTCCTCAGCCGGGAAGCCGGCACCGGTGAGGTAGTTGGTCAGGGCGTCCACCCAGACGTACATGACGTGGTCCTGCGTGGGCCGGTTCCCGGAGCCCTCGGCGGGGGCCGGGACGTCGATCCCCCAGTCGAAGGAGGTCCGGGAGATGGACAGGTCCTCCAGGCCGGACTCGACGAAGCGGATGACCTCGTTGAACCGGGACTGCGGCGCGGCGAAGTCAGGCCGGGTGCGGTACAGCTCGAGCAGCCGGTCCTGGTACTGGGACAGCCGGAAGAAGTAACTCTCCTCCTCCGTCCACGTCACCTCGGTGCCGGTCTCGGTGGCATAGCGCTTCCCGTCCTGGCGGACCTCGGTCTCGTCCTCGCCGAAGAAGCGCTCGTCCCGGACGGAGTACCAGCCGGAGTACTGGTCCAGGTAGATGTCCCCGGCGGCCTCCATGCGACGCCAGATCTCCTGGACCGCCGAGGTGTGGTCGGCATCTGTGGTGCGGATGAACCGGTCGTAGGAGATGTCCAGCACCTCGTCGTCGACCGCCTTGAACGCCGCCGAGTTCCGGGTGGCGAGCTCCAGGGCCGTGATGCCCTCGGCCTGCGCCGTCTGCTGCATCTTCTGGCCGTGCTCGTCCGTGCCGGTCAGGAAGTACACGTCCTTGCCATCCAGTCGCTGGAACCGGGCCATCACGTCCGTGCCGACGAACTCGTAGGCGTGCCCGATGTGGGGCTCGCCGTTCGGGTAAGAGATGGCGGTCGTCAGGTAGTACGGCTCCCGCTCGGGGGTCTGGTTCTGGGGCTCGGCATCCGGAGAAGTCACCCGTCGAATCTATCGCATCGCCGACGCCGGCCGGGCCGGCTCAATGCCCCGCCGGCGGCCGGCGTGCCACGTCAGTTGCAGCCCGCTGGCGGTTTCGCTGACCGACCCGTTGGTCTCCCGGTTGGTCTGCCGGTTGGTCTGCCGGTTGGTCTGCCGGTTGGTCTGCCGGTTGGTCTCCCCACCGGAAGTCAACCGGACGGCGGCCATTGGTGCGACCACCAGGAGGGCGGAGCCGGTGAACTCCAGCAGTTCCTCCACGTGATAGCTCGCCACGTAGGCCCACGAGTCCAGCGGCACCCCGACCCCCACCACCACGGCCTCGGCACCGAGCGCCCCGAGGAAGAACACCACGATGCCCAGCACGTACAGCGCCATGGACGGGGCCGGCAGCACGCGGGCGCACAGCCACAGGAACACGACGACGGCGCCGGCCACCGGCACGCCCAGCATCAGCCACTCGAAGGCCGGCAGCGGGTTGTCCCCCACGAGCCGCCGCCACAGCCCGTCCAGCCGCTCGTGGATGCCGGCGAACTCGTCAAGGGACATCATGGCCAGCAGCGCTCCCAACCCGCTCCAGGCGGCCCAACCACCGCGGCCGTCCAGACGCGCGGGGCGGCGCAGCAGTCCGACGGCGACGCTGAGGGCACCGGCCATCAACAGCAGGCCCGCGTTCCACCAGGTCGGCAGGTTGCGCTCCCCGGCCACGTCGAAGAACACCCGCACCGGGGAGGTCCGGTCCACGGGTCCGGCCCCCAGGACCAGGGGCACCACCGCGGAGAGGATGACCAACGCCAGTCCGGCGGCGAGCAGGAACCACAGGGTGGGCTGCCACCACGGGCGCGTGCCTCCGCCGCGCGCGGCAGAACGAGCCTCGGACTCCCCGTGGGCCTTTGGGTGCCCTGGTACCTCGGGGGCCTCTGGATGCTCTGGGGCCTCTGTCTTCTGCATGGCAGAAGTCAAGCATTCGCGGATGAGAGCGTGATGAAGGACACGCTGGGAGGGTCAGTCCTCCAGGTCGATGCCGGCCACCTTCGAGGCGCCGATGGCGTTGCCGAGCTCCTCGGCCACGCCGGAGGGCAGGGTGGCGTCCAGGGTCAGCAGGGCCAGTGCCTCCCCGCCCTCCTCCTGGCGGGACACGTCCATGCCGGCGATGTTCACGCCGGCGTCGCCGAGGACCTGGCCGATGGTGCCGATGACGCCCGGACGGTCGGTGTAGCGGAACACGAGCAGGTGCTCCGCCATGGGGACCTCGAGCTCGTAGCCATCGATGCCGACGACCTTCTGCACCTGCTTCGGCCCGGTCAGGGTGCCGGCCACGGAGATCTGGGTGCCGTTGGAGGTGGCGCCCTTGACGGTGACGGTGTTCCGGTAGGCCGGGGATTCGGCGGTGGTGGTCAGCCGGGATTCGACGCCGCGCTGCTCGGCCAGGACCGGAGCGTTGACATAGGAGACCTGGTCCGAGACGACGTCCGTGAACACGCCCTTGAGGGCGGCCAGTTGCAGGGACTTCACGTCCTTGTCCGCGATCTCACCGGCGACCTCGAGCTCCACCACGGTGAGCGAGTCTCCCGTGGACAGTGCCGTGAGGATGCGGCCGAGCTTCTCGGCCAGCGGGATCCCGGGACGGACGTCCTCGTGGATGACGCCGCCGGCCACGTTGACGGCGTCCGGGACAAGCTCGCCGGCCAGCGCCAGGCGAACGGACTTGGCCACGGACACGCCGGCCTTCTCCTGGGCCTCCTCGGTGGAGGCGCCCAGGTGCGGGGTGACCACGGCGTTGTCATGGGCGAAGAACGGCAGGTCCACGGCGGGCTCGGAGGAGAAGACGTCGATGGCCGCGCCACCGATGATGTCCGCCTCGAGGGCACGGTGCAGGGCGTCCTCGTCGATCAGGCCGCCGCGGGCGACGTTCACCACGAAGGAGGTGTCCTTCATGATTCGGAACTGCTCGTCCGAGATCATGCCGAGTGTCTCCGGGGTCCGCGGCATGTGGATGGTGATGAAGTCCGATTCGGCCAGCAGCTCGTCGAGGGACAGCAGCCGGGCACCGATCTGCTGGGCGCGGGCGGAGGTGACGTACGGGTCGTAGGCCAGGATCTCCATGCCGAAGGAGCGCATGCGCTCTGCCACCAGCGAGCCGATGCGGCCCAGGCCGATGATGCCGAGCTTCTTCTCGTAGAGCTCGACCCCCGAGTACTTGGACCGCTTCCATTCGCCGCCCTTGAGCGCACGGTTGGCCGGGGCGATGTTGCGGGCCACCCCGAGAATGTGGCCACAGGTCAGTTCTGCGGCCGAGAGGATGTTGGAGGTCGGGGCGTTGACGACCATGACGCCGGCCTGGGTGGCGGACTTCGTGTCCACGTTGTCCAGCCCGACTCCGGCCCGGGCGATGACCTTCAGGTTCGGAGCGGCCGCGATGGCCTCGGCGTCCATCTTGGTGGCCGAGCGGACCAGCACCGCGTTGGCCTCCGGCAGGGCCGCCAGCAGCTGAGCCCGATCCGCACCGTCCGTGGTCCTGATCTCGAAGTCCGGACCGAGCGCGTCCACCGTGGCCGGGGAGAGTTCTTCAGCAATGAGGACAACGGGCTTGGTCTCAGACACGGGTCAATCACCTTCGGGTAGTCAGGGATGCCGACCGCGCTGGCTCGGGTCGGCCGTTTCGATTCTAGGGGTAGGCAGGGATGGTCGGCGGTCCGCAGAGCGGCCCGGTGGCCGGCCTGAGGGACGACGACGGCCCCTCGCCAACGCTTTCAGTCGACTTCGCGTGGGTTCCGGGCTCTAAGACCCACGCGAAGTCGACTGAAAGCGGTCAGTGGTGCGGGCTCGATCAGCGGGCCGCGGTGCCCTCGGTGTAGTCGTCGTCGGAGTCCTTCAGCCAGGAGAACATCTGGCGCAGCTCGCGGCCGGTCTTCTCGATCGGGTGGGCCTCCCCGGCGGCGCGCAGCTTCTTGAACTCGGGGCCGCCGGCGGCCTGGTCGTCCATGAAGCGCTTGGCGAAGGTGCCGTCCTGGATGTCGGCCAGCACGGCCTTCATGTTCTCCTTGACGGACGGGTCGATCACACGCGGGCCGGAGACGTAGTCGCCGTACTCGGCGGTGTCCGAGACGGACCAGCGCTGCTTGGCGATGCCGCCCTCGACCATCAGGTCCACGATGAGCTTGAGCTCGTGCAGGACCTCGAAGTAGGCGATCTCCGGCTGGTAGCCGGCCTCGGTCAGGGTCTCGAACCCGTACTGGACCAGCTGGGAGGCGCCGCCGCAGAGCACAGCCTGCTCGCCGAAGAGGTCGGACTCGGTCTCCTCGGTGAAGGTGGTCTCGATGACGCCGGCGCGGGTGCCGCCGATGCCCTTGGCGTAGGCCAGGGCGAGGTTCTTGGCGTTGCCGGTGGCGTCCTGCTCCACGGCGACCAGTGCCGGCACGCCGCGGCCGGCCTCGAATTCGCGGCGGACCACGTGGCCCGGGCCCTTCGGGGCGACCAGGGCGACGTCCACGCCGGCCGGGGGCTGGATGTAGCCGAAGCGGATGTTGAAGCCGTGCGCGAAGAACAGGGCGTCGCCGTCCTGCAGGTTCGGGGCGATGTGCTCGTTGTAGACCGCGCCCTGGACCTGGTCCGGGGTCAGGATCATGATGAGGTCCGCTTCAGCAGCGGCCTCGGCCACGGAGACGACGCGCAGGCCCTCGGCCTCGGCCTTGGCACGGGACTTCGAGCCTTCGGCCAGGCCGATGCGGACGTCGACACCGGAATCGCGCAGGCTCAGGGAGTGCGCGTGGCCCTGGGAGCCGTAGCCGATGACGGCGACGGTGCGGCCCTGGATGATCGACAGGTCGGCGTCGTCTTCGTAGTACTTGGTGGTCGTCACAGGAAATCTCCTCGTTGTGGATGTCTGTTGGATGAGATGGTTGGGATTGGTTCTGAGTTCAGCTCTTGGGGAGAGCGCGGTCGGTCATCGACTTGCCCCCGCGCCCGACGGCGATGGTGCCGGAGCGGACGAGCTCACGGATCCCGAAGGGCTCCAGGACCTCGAGCAGGGCGGACAGCTTGTCGGCCGCGCCGGTCGCCTCGATGGTCACCGAGTCCGTGGAGACGTCCACCACGGATGCGCGGAAGAGCTCGACGGCCTGGACCACCTGGGACCGGGACGCGGCATCGGAGCGAACCTTGACCAGCAGGTGGTCGCGCTGGACGGAGCCACCGGACGAGAGCTCGACGACCTTGATGACGTTGATGAGCTTGTTCAGCTGCTTGGTCACCTGTTCCAGCAGGTCGCCCTCGGCGTCCACCACCACGGTGATGCGGGACAGCCCCTCGAGCTCCGAGGTGCCCACGGCCAGGGAGTGGATGTTGAAGGCCCGGCGGGCGAAGAGGCTGGCGACGCGCGTCAGCACGCCCGGCACGTCCTCCACCAATACGGACAGCGTGTGTCGTGCCATGGGTCAGTCCTCCTCGTCCCAGTCCGGGGTCATATCCTTGGCCACTTGGATCTCGCTGTTGCCCACGCCGGAGGGAACCATCGGCCACACCATGGAGTCTCGGGAGACCACGAAGTCGACGACCACCGGGCGGTCGTTGATCGCCAGGGCCTGTTCGATCGTGGCGTCCAGGTCCTCCTCGTTCTCGCACCGCAGGCCGACGCAGCCGTACGCCTCGGCGAGCTTCACGAAGTCGGGCACCCGGATGGTGTCGTGCCCGGTGTTCAGATCCGTGTTCGAGTAGCGGGACTCGTAGAACAGGGTCTGCCACTGCCGGACCATGCCCAACGAGGAGTTGTTGATGATCGCCACCTTGATCGGGATCTTGTTGATCAGGCAGGTGGCCAGCTCCTGGTTGGTCATCTGGAAGCAGCCGTCTCCGTCGATGGCCCAGACCACGCGGTCCGGATTGCCGACCTGGGCACCCATGGCTGCGGGGACCGCGAAGCCCATGGTCCCGAGGCCGGCGGAGTTCAACCACTGGTGGGGGCGCTCGTACTGGACGAATTGGCTGGCCCACATCTGGTGCTGACCCACCCCGGCCACGTACACGGCCTCGGACCCGGAGTGCGCGGAGAGGCGCTCGATGACCTTCTGCGGGCTCATCAGTCCGTCCTCGGTGGGCGTGTAGCCCATCGGGTAGGTCTCGCGGAGTCGGTTCAGCACGGTCCACCACTCGGCCAGGTCCGGCTTCCCGGCCTCGGCATGGGTGTCCCGCACGGCATCGGTGAGCTCGGGGATGATCTCCTTGACCGAACCCACGATCGGCACGTCCGCCGTGCGGTTCTTGGAGATCTCGGCCGGGTCGATATCGGCGTGGATGACCTTGGCCTTCGGCGCGAAGGAGTCCAGTTGGCCCGTGACGCGGTCGTCGAAGCGGGCCCCGAGTGTGATCAGCAGGTCGGACATCTGCAGGGCGGAGACGGCTGCCACGGAGCCATGCATGCCCGGCATGCCGAGGTGCTGCCCATGGGAGTCCGGGAAGACGCCACGCGCCGTCAGGGTGGTCACGACCGGCGCGCCGGTCAGTTCGGCGAGCTCGGCCAGTTCGACGCTGGCATGGCCGCGGGAGACGCCGCCACCCACGTACAGGACCGGACGCTCGGCCAGCTGGATGAGCCGGGCCGCCTCCCGCACCTGCTTGGAGTGACCGCGGAGCACCGGCCGGTAGCCCGGCAGGTCGATCTTCGGGGGCCAGGAGAACTCCATCATCGCCTGCTGGGCGTCCTTGGCCACGTCCACCAGGACGGGGCCGGGACGGCCGGTGGTGGCGATGTGGAAGGCCTCGGCCATGGCCTGGGGGATGTCGGCGGCCTTCGTGATCAGCCGGGAGTGCTTGGTGATCGGCATGGTGATGCCGACGATGTCAGCCTCCTGGAAGGCATCGGAGCCGATGGCCGTCGAGGCGACCTGACCCGTGATGAACACGCAGGCCTGGGAGTCCATGTGGGCGTCCGCAATGGCCGTCACGAGGTTGGTGGCACCGGGACCCGACGTGGCGATCGCCACGCCGGGCCGGCCCGACGCCAGGTAGTAGCCCTGTGCCGCGTGGCCCGCGCCCTGCTCGTGGCGCACCAGGATGTGGCGGATGGTGGTGGAGTCCATCAACGGGTCGTAGGTCGGCAGGATCGCTCCGCCCGGGAGCCCGAAGACGTCCGTCACACCCAGTTCCTCCAGCGCCCGCACGATCGCCTGTGATCCGGTCATCTGCACCGGCTCGACGACTCTGTTGAGGCCGGGGACCAGACTGTCGGCCGGCGACTCGTTCCTGTCCCGCTTGTCACGGGCCGTATGGGATGGCATCACCGACGGGGTGATGCGAGATCCGTTGCTCATTGCTGTGCCTTCTTCGTCACTGCTAGTCCGATGGCTACTCAAAGCCTCTTGGGTGCCCGGCCCGGGTGTCCCCCGGGTCGTCCGCCTGCTGGCGGAGAAACCAGTGAAGCCGATGTGATGGCCGGCCTCGTTCCGCTTCCCCAACAAAAAAACCCCGACGGCGGCCGGTTGGCCTACTCGGGGTTTCGCGCCTGGCAGCGGGCGAACCCGCCGTACCGAACCGTGGTTCAGGCCAGGCGCTGGATAACGACGACTAGTCGTGTGTTGGACATGCGACCAGTATCCCCGAGTGGGTGCTTACCGTGTCAATCTACCGGACACCCGTCTCACATCATGAGACGGGTGTCCGGTCCTTGGACAATCAGCCGAGGTAGGCGCCCTCGGCGGCGGAGTGCACGAGCTTGGCGTACTTGCCGAGCACCCCGGTGGTGAACTTCGGCGGGATCGGCTCCCAGCCGTCCTTGCGAGCCTCCAGCTCGTCCTCCGGAACGAGGAGGTCCAGGGTGCGGGCGGCGATGTCCACGCGGATCCGGTCGCCGTCGCGCACGAAGGCGATGGGGCCGGCGTCGGACGCCTCCGGGGCCACGTGGCCGATGCACAGGCCGGTGGTACCGCCGGAGAAGCGGCCATCCGTCAGCAACAGGACGTCCTTGCCCAGGCCGGCGCCCTTGATGGCCCCGGTGATGGCCAGCATCTCGCGCATGCCCGGGCCACCCTTGGGGCCCTCGTAGCGGATGACGACGACGTCGCCCGCCTGCAGCTCGTTCGCCTCGAGAGCGTCCATGGCCTGGCGTTCGCGCTCGAAGACGCGGGCATTGCCCTCGAAGACGTCGGCGTCGAAACCAGCAGATTTCACCACGGCGCCCTCGGGAGCCAGGGACCCCTTGAGGACGGCGAGCCCACCGTTGTGGTGCAGCGGGTTGTCCAGGGCACGCAGGACCTTGCCGTCCAGGTCCGGGGGCGTGAGGTCCGCCAGGTTCTCGGCCACGGTCTTGCCCGTGACGGTCAGCGCGTCGCCATGGATGAGTCCGGCATCCAGCAGTGCCTTCATGACCACGGGAACGCCGCCGACCTTGTCCACGTCCGTCATGACGTACTGGCCGAAGGGCTTGAGATCACCCAGGTGCGGAACCTTGTCACCGATGCGGTTGAAGTCGTCGAGGGTGAGGTCGACGCCGGCCTCACGGGCGATCGCGAGCAGGTGCAGCACCGCGTTGGAGGAACCGCCGAAGGCCATGGTCACGGCGATAGCGTTCTCGAAGGCCTTCATGGTCATGATGTCCCGCGAGGTGATGCCCAGGCGCAGCAGGTTGACGACGGCCTCGCCGGACTTGCGGGAGAAGGCGTCGCGGCGTCGGTCGGCCGAGGGCGGGGCGGCGGAGCCGGGCAGGGACATGCCGAGTGCCTCGCCGATGCAGGCCATGGTGTTGGCCGTGTACATGCCGCCACAGGCACCCTCCCCCGGGCAGATGGCCCGCTCGATGGTGTCCAGGTCCTTCTCGCTCATCAGCCCGCGGGCGCACGCGCCCACGGCCTCGAAGGCGTCGATCAGGGTGACCTGCTTCTCCGTGCCGTCCTCCAGGGTGGCGTACCCCGGCATGGTGGACCCGGCATAGATGAACACGCTGGCCACGTCCAGACGGGCGGCGGCCATCAGCATGCCCGGCAGCGACTTGTCACAGCCGGCCAGCAGCACGGAGCCGTCCAGGGCCTCGGCCTGCATCACGGTCTCCACGGAGTCGGCGATGACCTCACGGGACACGAGCGAGTAGTGCATGCCATCGTGGCCCATGGAGATGCCGTCCGACACGGAGATGGTGCCGAACTCGAGGGGGTAGCCGCCACCGGCGTGGACACCCTCCTTGGAGGCCTGTGCGAGGCGGTCCAGGGAGAGGTTGCACGGGGTGATCTCGTTCCAGGAGCTGGCGATGCCGATCTGGGGCTTGGCGAAGTCGTCGTCGCCCATGCCGACCGCGCGGAGCATGCCGCGTGCGGGGGCGCGCTCCATTCCGTCGGTGACCGCGCGGGAGCGTGGCTTGATGTCCGGGGTGGAGGCGCCGGAGTTGCCTCCGCCCTCCGAACCGCCGGGAAGGGTGGTGTCTGCGGTGGGGGTGGTCATGGGCAACATCCTAGGACCGCCCGCCACGGTCCGGCCCCACGTGACACCACACACGACTCCCCACGCACGACACCCCGCACACGACACCCCGCGCACCACCCACCCGCAGCATCGTGGCTATCCGTAGACTGGCCCCATGGACGGCGAAGACCTGAAGCACCTGCTCCGCGGGGTTTTCGACACCCGCGTGTTCAACCACGGCGACTTCAATCTCGTCTACGCACAGCCCTCCGGCGCCGGCAATCCCTGGACGATCGGGTATCGCCGGCAGCCCCTCGAGCTACTGCTGTGCCCGGTTGACCTGGATGCCTTGCCCGAGGTCCCGGCCGACACGTCCATCGCGACGGTGGCCCTGGGCAACGTGGCCACCCTGGCGGACACGGGCACCGGCTACCAGGTCGAGACCGTGACCGGCTTCCGGACCTGGTTTGAGGTCTCCGGGGCGCCCCGGGTGCCACTGCCCGAGAACCTCCGTGCCCACCTCACGGCTCTCAGGCCCGGTTCTGAGGAGGGCGACGACGGCACCCTGGTTCTGGAGCAGGACGAGGACGCCGAGGACTTCCACCAGTTCATGTCCCATTTCATGGACACCCTGGAGTCCTACTACGCCGAGACCGGTGAGACCGTCGGCAGTGGGGAAGCCGGCGATGAGACCGGCTATGAGACCGACGAGACCCCTGAGCCGGCCGCGTCCGGAGACCACCGCCCGTAGTGGCGAAGGCCACGCCTCTGCCAATTTCGCGTCCACCACGGTTCTCTGCTAAAGTTTTTCCTCGTTGCACGGACCGTTTACCGGTCCAAAACAACAGGCACCTCTAGCTCAACTGGCAGAGCAATTGACTCTTAATCAATGGGTTCCGGGTTCGAGTCCCGGGGGGTGCACCCCACCAGAAGGGCCCCGGTCACAGGACCGGGGCCCTTCTGCAATTCCGTCTGAAATCTGGTCTCTCCGTCACCGGCACGAGCGCTCCCACGAAGGCGCCGCCGGCATCGTTGTGAGAATCGACACGCCCGGAGCACTGTCCGTTCACCTTCAGGTCTACCTCCCGTGCCCAAAGCGTGCCACGCTATCGGCTATCGACAGTCGCTGCGATGAGGGAAGATCGAGGTAAACCGGATCGTGAAGCATGGATGGGCACCTGCTGGTGCTGCAACAACGGCACTGGTTCTGCTCGCGGTCTCCGGAGGAGTGGGCACGTCGATGGCTCTTCCGTCACGGGGGACAGAGCTTCCCTCCACCGCATCGGCGGCCGCGACGGACTCCACCCACGGCCAAGAAGCGCAACGAGGATCCACCTTCCTCCTTCCCGGTTCGCTTGCCCCCGCCACGGCAGGCCCTTCCGACGGCGGATCCCCCGGGGACCTCGCCCCGGTGGTGAACGGTTCCTTTGCCACCGCCCAGAGCGCCTATCCCGGATCCTTCGTCGTCCTCTCGGCCTCACAACAGCAGACGCTGCAGGAACGGACCGGGTCCGCTGACGCCGCCTCCGGCCACGTTCCGGCTTCGGCTCATCGAGGCGCGATCCCCGGCATCAACGTGGTGATGGACCATCCCGTGTCCGGGCCCATCTCGCTCAGCTCCGCCTTCGGCTGGCGCGTCAACCCGACCAACATCGGTCCAGCCATGCAGTTCCACATCGGTCAGGACTACCCGGTGGCTTGTGGCACTCCGGTCCGGGCCTCTGCGGATGGCACCGTGCGCTTCGCCGCGGACCGGGGTACGTCCGGACTGCGGATCGACCTCGACCACGGAGACGGCCTGGCCACCGCCTATCACCACAACTCGGTGCTCCTGGTCTCCGCCGGCGACCGAGTGACCCGGGGTGACGTGATAGCCCTGGCCGGGACGACCGGCAACTCCACCGGTTGCCACGTCCACTTCGGCATCACCCTGGACGGCCGATATCTGGATCCCTCCCTCGTGCTGCCGGCCGTGGCGGGCCAGCCGGCCGCCCTCACCCCGGAGGACCTGAAACGCATCCGCAACGCCTCCCACGGCAATCCGACGACGGCCCCGCCGACCAGCATCGCGTCCGGCTCGAAGGACTCCACCTCTGAAGCCGAGCGTTCCGACCCGCAGAAGCAGGAAGGGCAGAAGCCGAGCACGCAGGAAAGCGGCAGGAACGGGTCCAGGGCGCCTCGGCCAGATGCCCCGCCGGCGAAGGCACCCGAACGGCCCACCGATGGCTCGGCCTCACGGCCCGCGCCCCCGTCGGCCACAGCGCAACCGAAACCGAACCCGTCCAAGCCCGCCCCGACCTCCAAGCCGACGGCTCCGCAGCCGAGCGTCACCGCCAAGCCCTCGACGCCTGCCCCCACTCTCACGACTCCTCCAACATCCACGCCCAAACCAACAGCGGAACCGACGCCAGCACCGACACCATCTCCGCCGGAGCCCACGTCCACACCATCGCCGACCACCCCGACACCCGCTCCGACGCAGCCACCGAAGCCATCAGCAACCCCGTCACCCGAGCCGCCATCGGCAGCGCCCACTGACCCAGCGCCCACCCCTGAGGCTCCGGCCGCTCCGAAGGCCCTGGACGAGGTCGAGGCAGCCCGCTGGTGTGTGGACCTGGACCCGGACGACTTCAACGGCGGCTTGGACATCACGGCCGACACCGTGCTGACCGAGGTCATCGCCGTGCTGAGCGCGGCCGGCGACCCCGAGCAGGTGGATGCACGCCGCCTGGCAGAGGTGGACCCCAGCACCGCCTGGCTGGAAGCCCTCCCCGCATGTTCGGATGAGGACTTCCTCACAGCAGCTTCGTCGGCCACCTCGGCGCCAGCGACGTCCTGAGCACCGACGTCGGGGTGAGAATCCTGTACCGACGGCGTACCGCCTGCTCGCTGCGGAAACGTCGCACATCGGGGGAAGCCCTACAGTGGTGCGCATGACTGATCAGCAGCGACTCGCCCCGGGTGACACGGCTCCCGCCTTCAGCTTGACCGACCAGGAGGGCAATACCGTCGCCCTCGCCGACTACGCCGGCCAGCGCGTCATCGTGTATTTCTACCCGGCTGCTGCCACGCCCGGCTGCACCACCCAGGCCTGCGATTTCCGCGACAACCTCGCGGCATTCACGGCAGAGGGCTTCGCCGTGGTGGGAATCTCCCCCGACGGGCCTGCCAAGCTGACGAAATTCGCCGAGGCCGAGGCGCTGGCCTTCCCGCTGCTCTCGGACGAGGACCACGCCGTGGCCGCGGCCTACGGTGCCTGGGGCGAGAAGAAGAACTACGGACGGACCTACGAGGGCCTGATCCGCTCCACCGTGGTGGTCGGCACCGACGGCGCTGTGGAACTGGCCCAGTACAACGTCCGGGCGACGGGACACGTGGCCAAGCTCCGCCGGGATCTCCAGCTCGCCTGAGTCACCTCAGGACCGCCCCGGGGCGTGTCAGGGAGGCATCGGCGCCGCCGACCTTTCCTGTCCTCGCTACCTCGGGCCCACGACGGATCCGCGTCCGCCCCAGCGGGTATGATGGGCCGTTGTTCCCGTCAGCGGGGACCTGCGGGCGTGGCGGAATTGGCAGACGCGCTGGATTTAGGTTCCAGTGTCTTCGGACGTGGGGGTTCAAGTCCCCCCGCCCGCACCAGAAGTACCAGACCCTTTCACCTCAGTTTCAGGGAGGCCCGGACGCGTGGAGATCTCGCGCCGCACCGTCATCACGTCCCTGGCGGCGGCGTTCGTCTTGCCGATGACCGGGTGCGCGGCCCAGATCCGCAGCGAATCCGCTCCGGAAGGCTCCACTCCGCCGCCATCGGCGCCCCCCGCTCCTGCCACGGTGCCCGTGACCATCGGCGTTCCGGCCCGGCCCCAATCGCTGGACCCGTCCCTCACCGTGGACGCCGAGTCCCATCGCAGCACGCGCCAGGTCCTGGAGACGCTCCTCGGAGTCGATCACAACACAGGTGCCCCGATCCCCTACCTGGCCAGTGACTGGACCGTCACCGACGACGGTCTGCGCTACACCTTCTCCCTCGCCCCGGATGTCGAATTCCACGACGGCACCGCGTTGACCGCCGAGGTCGTCGCGGCCAACTTCGAGCGGTGGGCCCGATTGCCCGGACTCCTGGGGCAGGACCGACTGGACCGACTGCCCCGCCTGGCCTTCGCCTCCGTCTTCGGTGGGTATGCCGGAGACGAGCAGTGCCGCTACGTCGAGTGCCAGACCGTCGGTGAACGGACGGTGTCCCTCGTCCTGTCCGAACCGATCGTCTTCCTCGCGGCCGCGCTCACTTCCCCGCCGTTCGGCCTCAGCTCGCCCGACTCATGGGTCGAGTTCGACCGTGCCCTGGCGGAGACTGAGCCCGGCAAGCTCCCGGAGGCCCGGCCGGCAGGAACCGGCCCGTTCCGCTGGGGTGCAGCACCGGCAGACGGGGCCGGCAAGGCCGACGGTGCAGACGGGGCCGGCAAGGCCGACGGTGCAGACGAGGCCACCGGCGAGCACCTGCTGGTACTGGAAGCCGACCCTGACTACCGTGACGGGCCCTCCGCCGTCGGACCGGTGACCCTGTCGATGATCACCGGAGCCCAGCAACGGCTCCGGGAGTTGCGCCGCGGGCGCCTCGATGCCTTCGATTACGTCTCCCCGTCCACCCTGCGCCCCCTCGTGCAGGGAGGCGCGCAGGTGCTCCAACGGGATCCCTTCTCCGTCCTGTACCTGGGGATGAACACCCAGCATCCGATCCTGGGCCAGCTGTATGTCCGTCAGGCCGTGGCGCACGCCCTCGACCGGAGGGCCCTGGCTGAGGAGTATTTCCTGGCGGGGTCTTCACAGGCCGACGAGTTCGTCCCGCCGTCCCTGGGGGTGGCCCATCCGGAGTTGACGACCTACGGTTATGACGCCGAGAAGGCCCGGGGGTTGCTGGAATTGGCCGGATACCGCGGTGAGCCGTTGGAATTCCTGTACCCCGTGGAGACGTCACGGCCCTACTTGCCCTCCCCGGAACCCGTGTATGCCCGGATCGCCGAGGACCTGGCGAACGTCGGTCTTGTCCTGGAGCCGGTACCCGTCCGGTGGGAGGACGGCTATCTTGACCGGCTCAACGCGGACACCGGCCGGGCCTTCCACCTGTCCGGCCGAACCGGCGAGTACCGCGATCCACACCACTTCCTCGAGCCGCTCTTCGGCAGTCACTCCACCGAATTCGGCTACTCGAACCCGTTCGTGGTCGAGACCCTGACCGAGGCCGTGTCCAGCAGGCATGCCGAGACCCGCACAACCCTGTACCGGCGCAGTGCGGAATCGCTGGCGCTGGACCTACCCGCCCTGCCCCTGGTGTATCCGATCTCCGCCGTCGCCTCGGGACACACGCTGGTCTCCTACCCGACCTCTCCGGTCTTGGACGAGCGTTTCGACCGGATCGTACCCGTGGATCAGAGCGGTCCGCGCCGGTAGTAAAGTCAAGGGCAGACCCCTATCTGTCACCCATCCGTAACCCTGGGAGAGAATCGTGAGCCAGCAGTCTGCCGCAACCACCTACGACGTTGTCCTGGTGGGGGGTGGCATCATGAGCGCCACGCTGGGGACCTTCCTGCAGCAGCTGCAGCCGGACTGGTCGATCGGCCTGTTCGAGAACCTCAACCAGGCCGGTCTCGAGTCCTCCGACCCATGGAACAACGCCGGCACCGGCCACGCTGCCCTCTGCGAGCTGAACTACTCCCCGCTGGGCGCCGATGGTACGGTCGATCCGACCAAAGCACTGGCCATCAATGAGCAGTTCCA
This sequence comes from Citricoccus sp. NPDC079358, assembly GCF_040702545.1. Lineage (NCBI taxonomy): Bacteria > Bacillati > Actinomycetota > Actinomycetes > Micrococcales > Micrococcaceae > Citricoccus > Citricoccus sp. NPDC079358. Next base: position 36,116 of record NZ_JBFBLI010000016.1, on the reverse strand, counting down.
GGTCAGCCGCCAGTTCTGGTCCTATCTGGTCAACGAGGGCAAGCTCGGCGAACCGAAGACCTTCATCAATCCCCTGCCGCACATGAGCTTCGTGTGGGGCAACGATCACGCCGACTACCTCAAGACTCGCCACGAGTCCCTCAGTGCCCATCCCCTGTTCGAGACCATGGAGCACACGGAGGACCCGGATACCATCCGCGATTGGGCCCCGCTGCTCATCGACGGCCGCAAGGATGGCCAGCGGCTGGCCGCCTCCCGCCAGACCAATGGCACGGACGTGGACTTCGGCTCGTTGACCCGGCAGCTGACCACGAACCTGGCCAATTCCGGGGTGGACGTGCGCTTCGGCCACAAGGTCACCTCCGTGGACCGCGGCACCGACGGCCGATGGGAACTCAAGGTCAAGAACAAGGCCGCCGGCGAGTCCTTCACCGCCCGAGCCCGCTTCGTCTTCCTGGGGGCCGGCGGCGGCGCCCTGCACCTACTGCAGTCCTCCGGCATCCCCGAGGGCAAGGGCTTCGGGGGCTTCCCCGTCTCCGGCAAGTTCCTCAAGTGCACTGACGAGTCGATCGTCAACCAGCACATGGCCAAGGTCTACGGCCAGGCCTCAGTCGGCGCCCCGCCGATGTCCGTTCCGCATCTGGACACCCGCTTCGTGGACGGACGCCGTTCGCTGTTGTTCGGCCCCTACGGCGGATTCTCCTCGAACTTCCTGAAGTCCGGCTCCTACCTGGACCTGCCCCTCTCGGTCCGGGCGCACAACCTGTTGCCGATGCTCAACGTCGCCAAGGACAACGTGGATCTGGTCAAGTACCTCGTCACCGAGGTCACCAAGAGCCAGGCCAAGAAGGTTGACGCCCTCCAGGACTTCTACCCGCTCGCCAACGGCGGCGACTGGGAGATGATCACTGCAGGCCAGCGTGTGCAGGTCATGAAGAAGGACCCGAAGAAGGGCGGCGTGCTGCAGTTCGGCACCGAGGTCGTCACGGCGGGCGATGGCTCGATCGGCGCCCTGCTGGGTGCCTCCCCGGGCGCGTCGCAGGCGGCTCCGATCATGGTCGGGCTGCTGGAGAAGTGCTTCCCCGCCATGATGGAGGCGTGGAAGCCCAAGCTGCAGGAGATGATCCCTTCCAGCGGTCACCGGCTCAACGAGAACCGGACCCTGATGGAAGAGGTTGAGCAGGCCACCAACGCCGCGCTCAAACTCGCCTGACCGGCCCCACCCGGTCCGGCACACGGACCTGAAGGTGTGAACCCTGCTGGGTCTTCTGCACCTCGAGCCGGTAGCCGATGTCCTGCTTCATCCGGTCGACGTGGCTGACGATGCCGATGGTACGGCCACCGGCCTGCAGTCCGTCCAGTACGTCCATGACGTCGGCCAGGGTGGCGGTGTCCAGGGATCCGAAGCCCTCGTCCACGAACAGGGTGTCCATGTCCACACCCCCGGCCTCGGCCTGCACGGTGTCCGCCAGTCCCAAGGCCAGGGCCAGCGAGGCCATGAACGTCTCCCCGCCAGACAGGGTCGAGGCGGCCCGCTCATCCTCGGTATACCGGTCGAACACCGTGATATCGAGCCCGCGGATGCCGCGGCCCCGGGCCGAGTCGTCGTGGCGCAACTCGTACCGGCCCTGGGTCATGCCCAGGAGCCGTTCCGTGGCGGCTGCCACCACCTCCTCCAGGCGACCGGCCAGCACATAACTGCCGAGAGTCATCTTGTACGAGTTCTCCCCGGCGCCGCGGACGAGCCTGAGCAGCCCCTCCGTCTCTTCGAGATCCGCCACTTGTCCGGCCGAGCGGTCGGCGACCTCGGTCAGCACGCCGGCCTGCCGGCTCGTCTGCCGGTGCAGTGACTCCAACACACCGACCCGTTCGCCCGCGGCATCGCGATGTTGCGTGGCAGCGTCCAGGGCAGCCTCGTGCTGCGCCACCTCCTGCTCCGACGGCGGTTTGGTGCCGCCCTGGAGAAGCTCACGTCCGCGTTGCACCGTCTCACTGGCGGCCAGCTCGGCCAAGCGTGCCTCCTCGTGGTCCCAGTCCCGGACGGAAGCCGCGAGTCGAGTCTCCTCCTCGGCCGGTAATACGGCGGCACGAACGTCCTCGACCGTGGCAAAGGGACTCGCCCCGAGTTCAGCGGCGAGGTGTTCGGCGGCTTGGAGGGCCAGTGACCGATGGGTGGCTTCGGCGGCCGCAGCCGCAACCACGGCGTCCACGAGTTGCTTGGCAGCCTCCAGTTCCCGACGCACCACAGCAAGGTCGGTCCGGCCGTCCAAGGCTTCTGCCACCACCCGGCGGAGGCGGTCGATGTCCTCGTCCGCCGCCGTCAGCCGGGTCTGCGCCGCGGCGAGGTCGCCGCGAGCCGTCTCGGCCACCTTGGCCTGGACCAGCTGGTCTTTTTCGTTCTGCTGCACAGCGGTACGGGCCAACTCGAGGTCCCGGGCGGCTTGTTGTGCGGCAGACACCGCATCCTGGGCCTGGCTCAAGGCCACCTCGGCGTCCTGCGGTGACAGGCCCGCCGAGGCCAGTCGGCTGGATTCCGCCGTGCGTCGCGCCTCGTCCACGGCGGCCTCAGCGCGCCGTCGAGCCGCTGTGAGCCCGTCCATGTCCTGACGCGCCCGGTCCTGGGCTTCGGCGGAGATCTCGGCGTCGCCCGGTGCCGCCGGTGACGGGTGGTCCACTGACCCGCAGACCTGGCACGCCTCGCCGTCCTGCAAGGCAGCCGCCAGCAGTGAGGCGGCCCCGGCCAGCCGACGTTCGACGACGTCCTGCCAGGCATCCACGGCCGCCTGGGCCCGGTCGGTGGCAGTCCGCAGGGAGTCCTCGGCGGCCGCCCTGGCGTGGTGGTCCCGCTCATGGGCCAGTGCTGCTTCCTTCCGGGCGGTGGCCTGTTCGAGCAGCAACCGAGCGGGGCCCAGGCCCGCGGCCGGACTGGCCAGGTCCTCGAGGCGCTGGTGCAGGCTTCGCTGCGCTGCCACCAGCTCGTCCCGTTCGGCCTCGGCCGCAGTGGCCGTGCGGTTCGAGACCTCGATGGAGTCGACCAGCCGTGCGCGCTCTGCCTCGGACCGGGTCAGGGCTGCGGCGTCCCGCTCGCGGTCGGCCAGCTGGTTGAGGTCCCGTTCGGCCCGTTGGCGCAGGTCGTCGAAGCTGGAGGCCAGGCCGGTCGATGCCTCACCCCCGTCCCGGTCCCAGGCCCGGTCCAGGGCTCGGTCCAGGGCTCGGTCCCATGCCAGACACTGTTCATCGGCCCACGCCCGTTCCAGGGCACGGTCCAGAGCCGCACGATGCTCCCGGTGGGCGTCCTCGGCCGCTCGGGCCTCCGTGGCCCTGCGGTTCACGGGCACTGCCGCCCGGTGCTGTTCGACGGCGGACCGGGCGGAAACCGTGGGGTTCCGTTGTTCCTCGTGGCGGCTGGTCCGGTCCGCCCAGGCCTGTGCGGCCTGCAGGTCCTGCCGGGTCCGGCTCACCGAGTCCACGGCTCGTTGAGCGCGGGACGCCTCCACCACGGCATCGTGGCGTGCGGCCCGGGAGGCTTCGAGGGCAGCGGCCACGGCAGCGGTCGACTGGGACACGAGCTCGGCGTCCGGCCACCCCTCCGGCTCGGTTTCGGAGTCCCACCAGCCCTCTCCCAGTCCGTCCTGCAACGAGAACAGGAGATCCTGGCGGGCCGTGGCCACGAGATCCCGGTCCCGCCGCGCAGCTTGTTCCAGAGCCTGTTGCCGTGCGGCCAGGGACGTCGCGACCCCGTCGTACCGGCCCGTGCCGAAAAGCTTACGGAGCAGCGTTTCCTTGTCCTGGGATCCGGCCTTCAGGAAGGCGGCGAATTCCCCCTGGGGCAGCAGCACGACGCGCATGAACTGCTCGGCGTCCAGGTACAACTCCTGGCGCAGCAGCTGGCCGATCTCGTCCGCCCGCACGGAGACCTCGACCCACTCACCGTCCCGGAATTCACGGAGCACCGCACCGGCCTTCTCCTCGGTCAGGGTGATGCCGGCCTCTCCCTGGCGTTGCCGCTTGGCCGGACGCCGGTACTTCGGCCACCGCAGGACCTCGAAGTTCCGGGCGCCAATGGTGAAGTCCAGCAGGACCTCGGGCCGCGTCCCGATCGGGGACTGGGTACTCGCCAGTCCCTCGGCGCTCCGGCCACCGGGGACCGTTCCGTAGAGCGCGAAGCAGATCCCGGCCAGCACGGTGGACTTACCGGCACCGGTGGGGCCGTCGAGCAGGAACAGGCCCGCCTCGTTGAGTTCGGAGAAGTCGACGTTCTCCCGTCCGGCGAAGGGGCCGAAGGCCTGCAGCTCGAGTCGGTGGATCCTCATGCGGCACTTCCTTCGTCCCCGAGCTCGGTCCTGCTCTCCGCCAACGCCGTCGTCAACAGTGCTGTCTCGGACGCTGACGCTGGGCGCTGCCGCACGTGCTCCACGAATCCGGTGCATACCTCGAGGTCCGTGGTCGCGGCGGCCAGCCGGGCGGCGTAGGTCGACTTCACCGCTGCCGCGCCAACCTCGGGATCGAGAACGAAGTTCAACAGCCCGTCGAAGCGCTCCTTGAGCCGGCGGTAGGCCTGCGGGGGGCGCAACGGGTCCGTGACGGTGATCTGGCACCAGCGGTCCTCCGCCCACGCGTGGTCCGGGTTGTCCATCAGGTCCTCGATCCGTCCACGCAGGACGGCCAGCTTCCTCCCGGCGGACCAGTCCACGGTCTCGACGCCCGTCACCGTGCCTCCTGCCGTCCTCACGAGCAGTCCGCCCTTGGTGTGGTTGGCCTCGGAGAAGGAGTACGGCAGCGGTGATCCCGAGTACCGCACGGTCTCCGCCATCCGCTGGCGGCCATGCAGGTGGCCCAGCGCCACGTAGTCGATGCCTTCGAAGACCGAGACCGGTACCTGTCCGAGGGTGCCCACGAGCAGCTCCTCCGACGGACAGTCCGCCCGTCCCTCCTGGTTCTCGGTCTCTTGGTCCTCGGGCGCCTGGTTCTCGGTTTCTTGGTTCTCGGTTTCTTGGTTCTCGGGCGCCTGGTTCTCGGTTTCTTGGTTCTCGGGTGGCTGGCCTTGGAGGACATCCGCGCCGATGTCCCGCTCACTGTCCGACCCGGCACCACCGGCGGCGAAGAGATGCGCCATGGCGATCACGGCGGCCTCCTGGTCCTGGCCGCCGAACCGCGCCTCGGCGTCCTCCCGGATCCTTCGCACCGCTTCGGCCGTCACCGCCGTGTGGTTCGGGTCCACCTCCCACACCTGGCCGGCGTGCCGGGGTTCGAGGTAGGGCACACCGTAGACGGCGACCAGGCCGCCGTCGGGATCCTCCAGCACCACCGGCGCGGTGACCTGGTCCATCCGGGTCCGGAAGTGCACCCCGGAGGCGCCCATGAGGTGGCCGCCGAAGCCCAGCCGGATGGCGGAATCGTGGTTCCCGCTGGTCAGCACCACGGCCGCCCCGGCGCTCACCAGCTCCGCGAGGGCCCGATCGAGGACCTCCACGGCATCAGCGGCGGGCAGGGCACGGTCATACACGTCACCGGACACCACAACCAGGTCCACGCCCCGTTCCCGGACCGTGGCAGCCATCTGGTCAAGGACCTCACGCTGTGCCTGGAGCAGGCCGGTTCCGTGGAACGAACGGCCCAGATGCCAGTCAGAGGTGTGCAGGATCAACATGGACACCACGCTATCCGTCACACAGGACGCGTTTGGCACTTCTCCACAGCCGTGGTCCTGCCGATGTGGTCCTGCGATGTGGTGATGTGGTCCTGCCATGCCGCCGGCAGTGCCTACGATGGAGATCATGAGCGAATCCGCCGCGCCATCCTCCCCCACCTACCCCTCACGGGTGCTGGGCCTGCTGACCGGCGGTGCCGCCGGGGACGCCCTGGGCTACACCGTCGAGTTCTCCTCGCTGCCGCAGATCCGCGCCGAGCACGGTGGCGGCGGGCTGACGCACCCCCTCCAAGTGCCCGCCATCCGCGCGGGCGGGACGATCCCCATCAGCGACGACACACAGATGACGCTCTTCGTCCTTGACGGTCTGCTGGACTGGATCGAGTGGGCCAACGAGGGCTCCATGGCCGATCCCGCCGCCTGCGTGTGGCTCTCCTGCCTGCGCTGGTACCGCACCCAGACCGGCACCCTCCCTGAGGGAGCCCCCGAGCCGCCCACGCGCTGGCTCGAGGAACACCCGGAGATGCACGTGCGCCGAGCCCCCGGCAATGCCTGCCTGTCCGGCCTGTCCTCGCGTGACATGGGCCTGCCCCACCAACCGCAGAACCCAGAGTCGAAGGGCTGCGGGACCGTCATGCGTTCGGCCCCCTACGGCATGGTCCCCGGCCTCGAGGACACCATGGTCGTCTCCCTCGCCCGCCGGGGCGCCGTCCTGACCCACGGCCACCCGGCAGCATGGACCTCGGCCGCCGCCTTCGGCCTGATGATCTCCCGGCTCATGGCCGGGCACGCGGTTGACGCGTCCGTCACCGCCGCGCTGGAGTGGCTGGACACCGTGCCCGACGACGGCGGCACGGCCGCGGCGGTCCGTGCGGCCGTCGCTCTGGCCGGGTCTCGCGGGCCTGGCGGATCTGACGGGCCTGACGAATCCGCCGGGGGCGGTGCTGTCCCCGCCGCACTGGGCGAGGGCTGGGTGGCCGAGGAGGCCTTGGCCATCGCGGTCTACGCCGTGCTGGTGACTGGCGGTGCTGTGGATCCCGCACAGGCTGCGGCACTCGACGGTGGCGATGCGGCGGTGGACCCGGACGTCGAGGCGCTGGCGCCCGTCGATTTCCGCGCGGCGCTGCATTTCCGCGCTGCCCTGCACCTGGCCGTCAACCACGGCGGCGATTCCGATTCGACCGCCTCCCTGGCCGGTCAGCTCCTCGGGGCCCGCTATGGGATGAACATCTTTCCCGACGCCGCCGTTCCGGCATGGATCGGCGAGCGGGAGATCGTGGCCGAGGCCGCCGAACGCTGGATCGCCGCGACCAGCTGAGCCGAGGCGCGATCCGAGGCCGACCTTTCTAGACCGACCTCAGAGTCCGACGCTGATGTACTTCGTCTCCAGGAACTCGTCGATGCCGCTGAACCCGCCCTCGCGGCCCACCCCGGACTCCTTGACACCGCCGAAGGGCGCCGCCGGGTTGGAGACCACCCCGCGGTTGAGGCCGACCATCCCCGTCTCCAGTGCGTGGCTGACGCGGAAGCCGCGCGCCAGGTCGGTGGTGTAGAGGTACGAGACCAGCCCGTAGGGGGTGTCGTTGGCGATCGCCACGGCCTCCTCCTCGGTGTCGAACTCGGAGAGCGCGGCCACGGGCCCGAAGATCTCGGCGCTGCACATCTCGGCGTCCGCCGGCACCCCGGTGAGCACCGTCGCCGGATAGTAGTGGCCCGGCCGGTCCACGGCCTGGCCGCCCAGCCGCACCTCGGCCCCGCGCCCGACGGCGTCGCGCACGAGTTCGGCGACCTTGTCCACGGCCCCGGCGTTGATGAGCGGCCCCACGACCACACCGTCCTCCACGCCGCGCCCCAGCGGTAGCTCGGCCATGCGCCGGGTGAGCCGATCGGCGAAGTCCGCGGCCACCGAGCGCTGGACCAGGATGCGGTTGGCGGCGGTGCAGGCCTGGCCGATGTTGCGCATCTTGGCCTGCATCGCCCCCTCCACTGCGGCGTCCAGGTCGGCGTCCTCGAAGACCAGGAACGGGGCGTTGCCACCCAATTCCATCGAGGTGCGCATGACGGTCTTCGCGGCGAGCTCGAGCAGTCCCTTGCCCACCTCGGTGGAGCCGGTGAAGGAGAGCTTGCGGGACCGCGGGTCGAGGATCAGAGGGGTCATCACGTCGTTGCTGCGCTTCGTGGTGACCACGTTGACCACCCCGTCCGGGACCCCCGCGCGGACGAGGATCTCGGCCAGGGCCAGGATGGACAGCGGCGTGTGGGAGGCAGGCTTGATGACGCAGGTGCATCCGGCGGCCAGGGCCGGGCCGATCTTGCGGGTCCCCATGGCCAGGGGGAAGTTCCACGGTGTGATGAGGATGCAGGGCCCCACGGGCTCGCGGGCCACCAGGAAGCGGGAGTCGCCGGCGGGGGCGGTCATGTAGCCCCCGTCGATCCGCACCGCCTCCTCGGCGAACCAACGGAAGAACTCGGCCGCGTAGGCCACTTCACCGCGGGCCTCGGCCAAAGGCTTACCCATCTCCAGGGTCATGATCAACGCCAGCCGGTCGGTCTCCTCGACCATGAGCCGGTGGGCCCGGCTCAGGATCTCGCTGCGCTGCCGTGGCGGGGTCGCCGCCCAGTCGGCCTGGGCTGTGGCCGCGGCATCCAAGGCGGCCGCGGCCTCCTCCGGGCTGGCATCGGCCACCTCGGTCAGGACCGCTCCCGTGGACGGGTCCTCCACGGGCATGGTCCGGGCGGTGGTCCGCCACCGACCGCCGGCGAACACGCCGGTCGGGACGGAGGCGATGGCTGCTGCCTCGGTGGCTGAAGAGGGGGTTGACTGGCGCATGTGCTGCCTCCGCGTCGTGGATCCTTGCCGGTCAGCCCATCGTAGAAGTACTGTCAACACCCAACCGCAGCCACCGACCCAGCACCCACTCCTCGACCGGAGGCTCATCTATGACGGCGTTGTCACCCCACCTCAAGCAGGCCAGTCCCGTGATCGTGGACCATGCCCGCGGAAGTTGCCTCTACGACCAGGACGGGCGGCGGTTCCTCGACTTCACCGCCGGCATCGGGGTGGTCAGCACGGGCCACTGCCATCCGCGCGTGGTGGCAGCCGCCCAGGAGCAGGTGGCCTCCCTCATCCACGGCCAGTACACAACCGTCATGCACCGGCCCCTGATCGAGCTCACGGAGAAGCTGTCCGAGGTGCTGCCGGACCACCTGGACTCACTGTTCTTCGCGAATTCCGGCAGCGAGGCCGTGGAGGCGGCGCTGCGCCTGGTCCGGCAGGCGACCGCACGGCCGAACGTCATCGTGTTCCACGGCGGCTTCCACGGCCGCACGGTGGCCGCCTCGACCATGACCACCTCCGGCACCCGGTTCTCCGCCGGCTTCAGTCCCCTGATGTCCGGGGTGCACATCGCCCCGTTCCCCACCGCCTACCGCTACGGCTGGAGTGAAGAGGAGACAACGGCCTTCGCCCTGAGGGAGCTGGACTACCTCTTCGCCACCGTGACGTCCCCGCAGGAGACGGCGGCGTTCATCGTGGAGCCGGTCCTCGGCGAAGGTGGCTACATCCCTGGGAACACCGCCTTCTTCGCCGGCCTGCGCGAGCGGGCGGACCAGCACGGCATCCTGCTGGTCATGGACGAGATCCAGACCGGGTTCGGCCGCACCGGACGGTACTTCGGTCACCAGCACTTCGACGTCTCCCCGGACATCATCACCTTCGCGAAGGGCATCGCCTCCGGCTTCCCTCTGTCCGGGATCGCCGCCACCGAAGAGGTGATGGCCCGGGCCTGGCCGGGCTCCCAGGGGGGCACCTACGGTGCCAACGCCGTGTCCTGTGCGGCCGCCGTCGCGACCTTGCAGGTGATCGAGGACGAGGGGCTCGTGGGCCACGCCGCCGAACGCGGCACCCAATTGCTCGACGGCGCCCGGTCGGCTGCCGCGGCCGGCTCCCCCGGTGCCGGCGGGATCGGGGACGTCCGCGGGCTCGGACTGATGGTGGGCAGCGAGTTCACCACCGCTGACGGCGTCCCCGATCCGGGCCGGGCCAAGGCCGCCCTGACCGTGGCGGCGGACAAGGGCCTGCTGATGCTGACCTGTGGCGCCTACATGAACGTGGTCCGGATGATCCCGCCGCTCGTGGTCACCGCGGAGGAGATCGACGAGGGCCTGGCCATCTGGTCCGAAGTCCTCGCGGAGATCTAGGCAGAACGCAGAACCAGGGGACCCGATGCCACGCCACCTCATCCTCACGCTCGCCACCCGCCAGGTCTCCTGCCGCGTCCGGTTGCTCGACGACCTGGCCCCCGCCACGTGTGCGGCCGTCTGGGAGGCCCTCCCGCTGGCCGGGGACGCCTATCACGCCAAGTTCGCCCGCAACGAGGTGTATGCCCTGCTGCCCCGCATCACGGCGGCACCTCGACGGGAGAACCCCACGGTCACGCCGATCCCCGGGGATGTGTGCCTGTTCGACTTCGAGCCGTGGGAGATCGGCAACCCCGCCTACGGCTATGCGCCCGGCACCACCGCCCACGAGGCCCAGGGCGCCACGGACCTGGCCCTGTTCTACGACCGGAACAACCTACTCCTCAATGGTGACGTCGGATGGGTCCCGGGCAACGTGTTCGGCACGGTTGTGTCCGGCCCGGACAACTCAGCGGGCGCAACTGGGCTCGAGGCCATGGCCGCGGCCTGCAACGACCTGTGGCGGAACGGATTCGCCGGCGAGCGGCTGGTGTTCGAGCGCGAGTAGGGGCTACTGGTCCAGCAGCCACTCCACGAACCGTGCGACGGCCAGGACGAGGTCATCGGAGTGCCGTGGACCCACGATCTGCAGCCCCACGGGCAGCCCGGCGGCGGTGACGCCCACGGGGATGCTGATGGCCGGCTGCTGGGTGAGGTTGAACGGGAAGCTGAACGTCGCCCACTGCGGCCAACGCTCCAGGCCGCTGCCGGGCGGGACCTCGTACCCGGCCTCGAACGCCGGGATCCCCACGGCAGGGGTGAGCAGCACGTTGTGCTCCTCGTGGAAGGAGCCCATGGTGATACCCGCCTGCGCAGCGACATCCCGGGCCCGAAGATACTCGACCGCGCTAATTCGCTCCCCCCGGTCCCACACCCGGCCCAGACCCGGGTCGACCTTCTCCCGGGTGCCGGGCGAGGCCGCGGCCATCGTGTCCAGCAGGGTGGCCGCCCCACTGGCCCACAGCACCTCGAAGGCCTCGATCGGATCGGCGAAGCCGGGATCGGCCTCGGTGACGGGCAGACCCGCCTCGTCGATCCGCCTCACCACCGCGTCCACGACGCCCGCGACCTCCCGGTCCACCTTCGCGTAGCCGAGGTCACGCGAGTAGGCCACGTGCAGTCCGTCCACCTCACGGTTGAATTCCCCGCGGAAAGTCCGTTGCGGCGGCGCCAGCGAAGTGGGATCCCGGGGATCCGGCAGCGCCAGGATGTCCATCATCAGGGCCGTGTCCTCCACCGTGCGCGTCATCGGCCCGGCATGGGCCAGCGGACCGAACGGGCTGGCCGGGTACAGCGGGATCCGCCCGTGGGTGGGCTTGAAGCCCACGATGCCGCAGAAGGAGGCCGGGATGCGGACGCTGCCGCCGCCGTCGGTCCCCACGGAGCACGGCCCCATGCCAGCGGCCACCGCGGCGGCAGAACCACCGGAGGAGCCGCCGGCCGTCAACCGCGGGTCGGCGGGGTTGCGGGTGATGCCCGTCAGCGGGCTGTCCGTGACCGCCTTCCAGGCGAGCTCCGGCGTCGTGGTCTTGCCCAGGAAGACCATGCCGTCCGAGCGGAGCCGGGCCGCGACGGGCGAGTCCACCGTCCACGGCTGGTCCGGGTCGATGGACCGGGAACCCCGCAGGGTGGGCCAGCCGTCCGTGAGGAAGATGTCCTTGATGGAGACCGGCACGCCGTCCAGGAGCCCCTGGGGATGGTCACGGTGCCACCGGGCCTCGGACGCGCGGGCCTGGTCCAGGGCGCGGTCACCATCCACGAGGCAGTAGGCCCCGAGATCCCCGTCCGCCGTCCCGATGCGGTCCAGGATCGCGGTGGTGGCCTCGACGGGCGAGAGTGACCGGCTGCCATATGCGGCCACGAGCTCGACGGCGGTCATCTGGGTGGGGTCCATCTGCAGCTCCCGGTTTGGTGACGTGGTGCTAGGTGACGTGGTGCTAGGTGACATCGTGCGGACGGCTTCGCGGACGGTCAGGTTCGCGGCCCTCGTCCCCGCATTATGGGGGTTTGATCTGCGCGGATGGAAGGGCCCACACGTCGTGACCGGCCCATGGTCGCGAGGACGGTGGCGCCCCTATGATTCAGCCCATCATCAACTCGGCAGATCGACGTGACAGAGGGCGAGGAGCGGCAGTGGACCTGTCAGACATCGATTTCGACGGTCCCGTGACCCAGCGCGGCATCGGCGTGATCGCCCCCTTCGACCTGGCCCTGGAGCGGGAGCTCTGGCGGTGGACACCCTTGGACGTCAGCCTGCACCTCGCCCGGACGCCCTTCGAGCCAGTCCCCGTCAGCCTGGAGATGGCCGAACTCGTCTCCGAGAAGCGGCACGTGCAGTCAGCCACCCGGGATGTGCTCGGCGTGGATCCGGAGGTCGTGGCCTACCTGTGCACCTCCGGCAGCTTCATCCACGGGCTCGGGTACGAGTCCGAACTCCGCCGGTCCATCCTGGAGGCCGGAGCTCCCGACGCCGTCACCACCTCCGGTGCCCTGGCGGAGGCCGTGCGGGCGCTGGGACTGCGGCGCGTCTCGGTGATCACCCCTTATGACGCCGACCTGACGGACCGCCTGGTCGCCTTCCTCGGCGAACTGGGGGTGACCGTGCCGCAATGCCACTACCTCGGCCTGGGCGGCGGGATCTGGCGGGTCAACTACCGCACCGTGGCCGAGCTCATCCTCGCGGCCGACACCCCCGACTCCGAGGCCGTCTTCGTCTCCTGCACCAACCTGCCCACCTACGACATCATCGAACCGCTGGAACGCCGGCTCGGCAAGCCCGTCCTGACCGCGAACCAACTGACCGTCTGGGCCTGCCTGGGCCGCATGGGCCTGCCGATGGTCGGCCCGGGCCGCTGGCTGGCCGACGTCTTCCGAGAGGAATCCCCCACATGACCACCATCGGCATCATCTACCCGGACCACGCGGCCGAGGACGAATACCCGACGGCGGCGAGCCGGCTCGGTGTGCGCCTGCCACTCGTGCACATCTACGGCACCGATCTCCACGCGGTTCCCGAACTCCTCGATCTGGGCAGCCCGGAGAAGCTCGCGGAGGGGGTCGGACGGCTGCTCGCGGCCGTGGCAGGGGCACCTGCCGTGGACGGGGTGGAGAACCTGGATGCCGTGATGTGGGCCTGCACGTCCGGCAGCTTCGTCTACGGCCACGCGGGCGTGCGCCAGCAGGCGGACCAGCTGACCGAGGCGGCCGGGGTGCCGGCGGCCAGTACCTCGCAGTCGTTCGTGGCCGCCGCGGCCGCGCTCGGCGTGGGGCGGGTCGCCGTGGCCGCCAGTTATCCCGACGAGGTGGCGGTGCTTTTCACCGACTTCCTGGCGGCCTCGGGGATCGACGTGGTGGCCCGCGGCAGCGCCGGGATCGGCACGGCGGCGGAGGTGGGCGCCTTGGAGGGCACCCGGGTGATGGATCTGGCCCTGCAGAACGACCACCCTGCCGCCGAGGCCTTACTCATCCCGGACACGGCCATGCACACGCTGGACGTGTTGCCCGCGATCGAGCACCGGCTCGGCAAACCCGTCCTCACGGCCAACCAGGTCACGATCTGGCACGGTCTCCGGCTGGCCGGCTCGTCGGTCGTCTCGGACCAGCTGGGCGCGTTGTTCACCCGGGTGTAGTGGCAGCGCCCATCGCCGCTAGGGAATGGTGATCTGACGACCGGCGAGCGCCTCCAGGTTGGCGCTGGCGAATCCCCAGGCACTGCGCCGCGGGCTCACCCTGGCGCCGCTCCATTCCGCGAGCATGTACGCCACCTTGCCCTGCATCTCCTCCCGCAGGCGGCGGAACGAGTCCTCAGGATCGGTGCCCACCTGGCCCTGCAGCAACCACCAGGCCCAGGCCGCCGCTCCGGCGTTGGCCACGAAATCCGGGATCACCGGGATCCCGCGCACGGCTAGGCGTTCCTCCGCGTCCGGCGTCGTGGGTGAGTTCGCGGCCTCGACCACCGCCCGTGCCGCGATGTCAGCCACGGACCCGACCCCCAGCGCATAGGAGACCGCCGCGGGGACGAGGATGTCCGCGGGTGCCGAGAGCACCGCCTCGCGCGGCAAGAGCTCGACGCCGGACGGTACCGTGGCCCGGTCGATCTCACCATAGTGGTCGCGGGCGGCCAGCAGGGCCGGGATGTCCAGTCCGCGGGGACAGAACAGGGTGCCGGCGGCGTCGGCGATCGCGGTCACCGGGACGCCCGCCTCGTGCAGGTACCAGGCGGCTCCGCCACCCATGGTGCCGATGCCCTGGATGGCCACCGTGGTCCGCGTGGGCTCCCAGCCGAGGGCCGCCGCCGTCCCCAGGCAGGCCTGAGCCACCCCGTAGCCACCGATCACGTCCCCCAGCGGCAGTCCGTCCCGGTCCACGGTGTCGAGTCCTGCCCGGACGCGGTCCAGGGTGGCAGCCGGGTCCGGCGAGCGACGGATGGCGGCGTGGAAGGACTGGTCCAGTCCCAGCCGGGTGAAGACGGCGTCGAGGTCCGACTGGGAGACGCCGAGGTCTTCGGCGGTGACCCAGGAATTCTCGAGCCATGGCCGCATGTGCGCGAAGAACCGCTCCAGGACCCCCAGCGCATCCGGGTCCCTCGGATCGCAGTCGATGCCGGCCTTGGCCCCGCCGACGGGCAGACCGAACGCCGCGGTCTTGGTGGCCATGCAGCGTGCCAGGTCGGCGACCTCGTCCCGGGTGCAGCCGGCTCGCATGCGGGTGCCGCCCGTGGCCATGCCACCGACCAGGGTGTGCACCACGAGCCATCCTTGAGAGCCGGTGACCGGATCCGTCCACACGAGCTCATGCTGCGGTGGACGATCGAAGGGGTCAGGCCGCGTGAACGGCTCCCGCACCGGATTCCGGGGCAGGGTCTCTGGCCGCGTGCCACGCTCCGGTCCACTCGTGCTGTCGTGCGTTCGGTTGCCATCAGGGTTCTGGATCAGGGTCATGCCCGCCACCTCCATCGAGTTCACGGTTGGTCCCGCAGCGATTCGCCCTCCGGCGTGTGCTCCGGTGCGTGCTTCGGTGAATGTTCGGTTTGCGCCGGTTCAGCTCCGGCTCGTACTCCCAGCGTGGAGGGGGTTGCCGCTGGCGTCTATCGCCGGTTCCTGCACGATGCCGTGCATCGGGACTGCAAGGTCTCCCCTCCGCCGGCGGCGCACCCCTATGCTGACGCGCATGGAGTTGTCGTTGCGTCGGCTGAGGATGCTGCGGGAGTTGCACCTGCGTGGCACCGTCACCGCCGTGGCGGCCGCCCTGCACTACAGTCCCTCCGGCGTCTCCCAGCAGTTGGCCCAGCTGGAGCGCGACGTCGGCGCCCGGCTCGTGGAGCGGCATGGCCGCCGGCTGCTGCTCACCGATCTGGGGCTCGTCCTCGCCGAGCATGCGGAGCAGATCCTCGGCTCGGTGGACCGGGCCACGATGGCCCTGGAGCAGGCTCAGAACGGGGTGACGGCCCGCCTCACTGCGGGTGTCTGGGCGTCCGTGGCCTCCAGTCTGGTGCCGCAGGCCCTGTCCAGTCTGGCGGTGAGGTATCCCGGGATCGAGGTCCGCACCGTGGAGTTGGATCCCGAGCAGACGGCGGGTGCGGTCAAGGACGGCACCCTGGATTTCTCCTTCGTGATCGATTACTCGGTGACTCCGGTGACCTGGGACCCCCAGCTGACCCGGACGATCATCGCCGTGGAACGGCTCCACGCCGCAGTGCCCACCGGGATGATCCCCTCCGAGACGGTGCGACTGGCCCAGCTGGCAGACTATCCGTGGATCCTGGCCCGGGAGAGCGATCACTTCGGTCATGCGGTCCGCATCGCCTGCCATCAGAAGGGCTTCGACCCGAGGATCGTCCACACCGTCGCCGAACAGCCCACCGCGCTGGCCATGGCCGCCGGCGGGCTCGGGGTGACGCTGGTGTCCGATCTCGCGCTGGAACTGATCCCGGACGGAGTGGACATCATCGCCCTGGAGGAACCGGTGATGAGGACGGTCTCCATCGCCTATCGGACCACCCCCACACGTCGGCCGTCGCTCGATCTCGTCATCAACGCGATCCGCACGGCAGCAGCGGAGAAGGGGCTGGCCATCGGTTCAGCTCCGGCCTCGTCTGACTCGTCTGACTCGTCTGAGTCCGCGCCGGCGTCCAACCCGCTCGGGAGCCCTTCCTCCTGAGCCCTGAGCGTTGATGCCTGCTCCCTGCTCCCTGCTCCCTGAGCGTTGATCCCTGAGCGTTGATCGTTGATCCCCGAGCCCTGATCGCAGAGCCCCGCAGTACTCCACAGCCGCAGGTTCTCGCTCAGCCCTCCACCTTCCCGTGGAGCGCGCTTATCTCGTCCGTCGTTCGTGGTCGAATATATGTGCTAGCACACAGGGCCCGCGTAGGCGACAGGGTCACCACGGCTGCGCGGGAGCGAGGACCGTCCGGAAGGAGGACAGGGAATGACGGCAGAGGAGAGGGAGCCCTCACGTGGTTTGGACGAGTTGGCCGAGTGGGCCACTCCGGACGTTCTTGATGTCGCTCGCCAAGCCCTGGAGCTCCTGGCCGAACGCCTGTCCGGTCCCACGACGGTTGACGCCTTCGAACGCGTGGTCTCGTCGCCCGCTGATCAGGACTGGTCGGGACTGACCTCCTTCGCACCGATCGCCCCGGGAGAGTCGCCCCATGGTCCCGACTTCGTGGCTGCACCGGAGACCTTTGCGACCGGTTCGCTACCCGTCATCCACCGTAGGGTCGAAGATCTGGGACGTCTTCTGACAGCGGTACATACGTCGTTGGCCGGACATGCCGCCCATGCCATGGGTGAGGGTTCCCTCCGCGAGCCGTTGCTCGGCATCCCTGGAGGGGCCAAGCCGTTTCGAGATGCCCCGGACTGGATGGTGAAAACCCTGCGGATTCCCCGGCCGGAGGCACGCAGACGCATCCACCGTGCCCAGCAGGTCCAGCCGCCGGTCCCAGAGATCACCGGCCACCAGCGCAGTGCCGCCTACCCCGTCCTGGCCGAGGCCTTCCTGCGGGGGCATCTCGACCCATGCTCTCTCGACCTGATCTCCACGGCCCTGGAGCAGACGAAAAAGGATGCCGAAGCGACGAACGCGGACGCGTCCTTGACCGCGGATTGGCTGTCCCGGGGCGAGGAGACCCTGACGGCCCAGGCCACCGTCCTGGACCCGGAGTTGATGCGACATGCCTGTACCCGCTGGCGTCAGTGGGCCCAACACGCGCTCAACCCGGATGGGGCAGAGCCGTCCGACGCCGTCCCGTCCGTCCAGCAAGGACTCTCCTACCGGGGCAAGCGACGGGGCTTCCATCTGTGGAAGATCGCTGCGGACGACCTCCAGCACGAGGTCCTCAGCACCATCGCCGGCGCCGCGACCAACCCCCGCGCGCAGGGTGAGGGCACGCAGGGCGGTGGCGCGCAAGACGAAGGCATGCGCGACGAAGGCACCCAGGGCGGTGGCGAGGCCACCAGCAGTACGGTGTCGGCCGCGGAGGCGCCCGTCCCGAATCTCTCAAATGGAGCAGGCCTCTGGCCAGACGCCGATGTCATGTCCGTCGACCGCAGGTCCCGTCACCAGCGCCAACTCGACGGCCTGACTTCCGCCCTCATGGGGGCTTTGGCATTGGTCGAGGGCAACGGACTGCCGTCATCCGGCGGGAACCGGCCGCTGGTCATGGTGACCATCGACTACGAGACCCTCGCCGGTCAGGTCGGGAGCAGCCAGGTTTCTACCGCCGGAACCTCCCCGCCCGAATCCAGATCGGCCGACCCACGGAAACCACCAGACCCACCCGGCGAGCCGGGCATTCTCCCACTCGACCTCGGCACTTACAGATCGGAGGCGGCCTTCACCGGTCCGATCAGTCCCAGCACCGTACGTACCCTCGCCTGTGACGCCGACATCCTGCCCGTGGTCATGCGCGGCCCAGGACAGATCCTGGACGTGGGGCACACCCAACGCCTCTTTCCACCTCGACTCCGTCGGGCCATCACAGCCCGCGACGGCGGATGCGCGTCACCCGGCTGCACGATGCCGGCGCCGTGGTGCGAGGTCCACCACATCCAGTGGTGGACCCACGGCGGAGCGACGAGCGTGGACAACGGTGTGCTGCTCTGCAGCCGGCATCATCATGCGGTCCACAGTGGTTCATGGGACATCAGCGTCGAAGACGACGGCGTCCCCTGGTTCGTCCCCGCACCCTATCTGGATCCGTTCAGGACGCCCCAGCGCAACCGGTACTGGCGGGCCTAGGCGTGGACCGAGCCGACGCGATGAGTCAGGTCGCGCGACTGGCGCATGGCAACTGAGTGGCTTCGAGCAACTGAGTGGCTACGAGACTGCGGGACACCGTGGCTGGCGGCCACGAGACTGCTGGGCCACAGGGTCATGTGGCTGCCTGAGTCCACTACCCTGCGGCGTCGGGCCAGTTGCCATCCAGCATCTGCAGGAACTCCGGTTCGGAGACGAGTTCCACCTGCTGCCCCTGCTGACGGCGGGCCAGTGCGTCCCGCGTCTTGCGATGCCCGACCGCCCCGCCGCGCGTTGACGTGCCGAGATCCTCAGCGCGGAAGCCATCTCCGACGACCAACATGGTGGTCTGCGCGTTGACCCGGCTGCCCGTCCGTGCTCCCCACGCGGCCGCCCGATGCTTGGCCTCCTGCCGGGGCATCCCCAAGTTGCCGGTGAACACCACGGTCTGTCCATACAGGGGATGAGCCGGGTCTGCGTCGGCGGCAGGCTCGGGATTGATTCCCTCATCCGGCCAGTGCATCAAATCAGGCATGCGCTCGGCGTGCGGCAGCACCACGGTGGAGTCGAAGACCGGCCCGAGCCCGCGGGCCTGGCGGGTGGCTCGGGATTCCGGGCTGGTTCCGGCCCGGCGAGCCTCCAGCTGTCGCAACCGCACCCCATCGAGGGCCAGGATCTCGGCCAGCCCCGCTTCCAGCAGGCCGGTGGAGGACCGCGTGGTCCGTGTTCTGCTCGCTGTGCCAGTCGAGTCCGCCGTGGCCTCCGCGTCCACTGGGGCCGGTGACGTCGGTTCGTCCCGCGTCGCCAGGTGCGCGCCGGTGTTCGGATGCTCCAGCAGCGGTCGGTTCGTCAGCTGCGGATCAGCCCATCGCGGATCAGCCGGTTGCAGCTCAGCCAATTGCAGCTCAGCCGGTTGCCGGGCTGCCCTTCGGCGCTCGACCACGTCGATCATGATCCACGCGCACGCCTCGGCGTCTGCGAGGGCATCGTGGTGGTCCTCGAGTGGATGTCCCGCCTCCGCAGCGGCCACCGGTAGCGCATAGGACGGCAGGTCATAGGTGCGCCGGGCCATCACCAGGGAGCAGGCATAGTCGAAGCGCGGGATGTCTCGGCCGGAGACCTCGAGCGCAGATTCTATGACTCCGAGGTCGAAGCCCGCGTTGTGGGCCACGAGGGGGTCCGGCCCGATGAAGTCCGCCATGTCCCCGAACACCTCAGCGAATCGCGGGGCGCCGGCCACCTGCGCCGCCGTGATGCCGTGGATTCCCACGTTCCGGGCATCGAACCGGTCGAAGCCTGCCGGGGGCCTCATCAACCAGTACGCGCGTTCCACCGGTTGACCGTTGCGGACCCTGACGAGGCCCACGGAACACGGCGAACCGCGGAAGCCGTTGGCCGTCTCGAAATCCACCGCCGTGAAGTCGAGCGCCATCAGCGCCCTCCGCCGGACGCACCATCTGACCCGGTCAGCAACCGCACCAGTTCGGGAAGCAGCTGCCGGAAGGCGGTACCACGGTGGCTGATGGAGTTCTTCACCTCGGGGTCCAGTTCGGCCACGGAGACGTGCATGCCGTGCGGCTGCAGGATCGGGTCATAGCCGAAGCCGCCCGTACCCCGGGGTGCCGTCAGCAGGGTGCCGGCCAGGAAGCCGAGTTCGACGTGTTCCTCGCCGGCCGGTGTAGCCACCGCGGCGGCACAGACGAATGCGGCGTTTCGGTGTTCGGGCTTGACGTCCGCCGTCTGGTCCAAGAGCAACTGAAGGTTGGCCGCATCATCTCCATGTCGTCCGGACCATCGGGCGGAGAAGATCCCGGGGGCGCCCCCGAGGACCTCCACGGAGAGGCCGGAGTCGTCGGCCACGGCCACCAGCCCCGTGTGCCGGGCGACGGCATGGGCCTTCTTCAGGGAGTTCTCCTCGAAGGTGACACCATCCTCCACCACGTCCGGGGCGTCCAGGGACGCCGCGTCGACGACGTGGATGTCGACGTCCAGGCCGGGCACCTGTCCGCGGAGCAGTTCACGCAGCTCGCGCAGCTTGCCCTGGTTGCGGGTGGCGAGGACGAGCCGGGGCTGGGTGGTGCCGGCTGGACCGTTCACCGTTCGCCCGCCAGGGTCTCGCGCTGGATGCGGGCCAACTCGGCGGACCCGGCCACGGCCAGGTCGAGCAGGGAGTCGAGTTCGGAACGGTTGAACGGGGCGCCCTCGGCGGTGCCCTGAACCTCCACGAAGTCGCCGGCTCCGGTGACCACCACGTTCATGTCCGTCTCCGCGCGGACGTCCTCCACGTAGGGCAGATCGAGCATGGGGACACCATCGATGATGCCGACGGACACCGCGGCGACGGAGTCCTTCAGCGGCTGAGCGGAGGCCGAGATGACTCCTTGTCCCTTGGCCCAGGCGATCGCCTCCGCGAGCGCCACATAGGCCCCGGTGACCGAGGCGGTGCGGGTGCCACCATCGGCCTCCAGGACGTCACAATCCAGCACGATGGTGTTCTCGCCCAAAGCCTTGAGGTCGATGATGGCGCGCAGCGAGCGGCCGATGAGGCGAGAGATCTCATGGGTGCGGCCGCCGATCTTGCCCTTGACGGACTCGCGCTGGGAGCGGGTGTTCGTGGCGCGCGGCAGCATCGCATACTCTGCGGTGACCCAGCCGGTGCCCTCGCCCTTGAGCCAGCGCGGGACGCCCTGGGTGAAGGAGGCGGTGCACAGCACGCGAGTGTTGCCGAACTCGATCAGTGCAGAGCCCTCGGCCTGGCGGGACCAGCCACGGGTGATGCTGATGGGGCGCAATTCGTTGACGGCACGCCCGTCCTGGCGGGTCGCGGTGGACAGGGGGCCAGTGGTGCCGTTTTCGGGCACGGCGGAAGCTCCGGAAGTCGATGAGGTCATGCCCGCCATCCTACCGAGGGCCCGGACGCGTTAATCCGGGCGGAAGCACCTCGGGCGCCTCGGACACCGGGAGCATGCCGGACACCCGCAGCGGTCTAGACCCGGTAGGTGACCCCGGAGACCGCGACGGCGAGGTCGCCGGCATAGGTCTCCCGTGCCTCGATGGAGGCGGCCAGGGGGTCCGTCCACACGGGAAGGTGGGTCAGCAGCAGCCGGCGGGCGCCGGCGTCGGTGGCCATCTGCCCCGCACGCCGGCCGGTGAGGTGGACCCCGTCGATGCCGTCGTCGCGGCCCTCCTGGAAGGCGGCCTCGCAGAGGAACAAGTCTGCGTCGCGGGCGGCCTCGACCAGGCCATCACAGGTGTCCGTGTCACCGGAGTAGGTCAGCACCCGGTGCACCGACTCGCCGTCCGGGCCAGGTTCGGTGATCTCCAGACGCAGCGCGTACGCCTCGTCGATGGGGTGGCGCACCGGGACGGGCGTGATGGTGAAGGGGCCGACGGTCACGGGGACGTTCGCCTGCCAGTGGTGGAAGTCGAAATCCGGATGCATGCCGGGGTCCGGGTCGAGTCCGTAGGCGGTCGCCATGCGGTCCGCGGTGGCGGCGGGGCCGTACACGGGAACGTGGATGCCCTTCCAGCCGTACGGGTTCCAGCGGATGGCCACGTGCAGTCCGCAGAGGTCCATGCAGTGGTCCGGGTGCAGGTGGGTGAGCAGCACCGCGTCGATGTCGTCCAGAGCCATATAGCGCTGCAGTGTGCCCAGGGCACCATTGCCCAGATCCATCAGGATCCGCCAGGTCTTCCGGCTACCGGGTGCGCCGTCCGGGTCCGGCCCTTCAGCCGTGACGAGATAACACGAGGCCGGCGAGCCCGGACCGGGGAACGATCCTGAGGCTCCGATGATCGTGAGCTTCACCCTGCGTCCGGCCTTTCCTCCGTGGCGATCCCCCGATGACCCGCGCTCGACAGGCTTGAGACCGGCACGGGGGATCCTGCGTTGGAACCACTGTACTGTCCGTTTCCGCCCTGTCCGTTTCCGTCCTGGGCCGCCGAGAGCATCTCCGGGGTGATCCGGGCCAGCACTCCGGTCGGGTAGCGCTCGGAGATGTGGTCGACCTGCTGCACGCCGCCCACCTCGGGGCCGAGGAAACGCCGGGCCAATGTCTCGAAGTACTGCGGGTCGCCGGTCGCCATGAACCGGTGACCGGGTTGCTCCGCGGCACCGCCCGCCGCACTACCCGCGGCACCGCCCGCTGGACTCTCCAGACCGTGCCGGACCAACGCCCGGTAGACGTCCTTCGCCGTCTCCTCCGCAGAGGAGACCAGCGTGACGGACTCCCCCATCACCAGCGAGATCACGCCCGTCAGCAGCGGGTAGTGGGTGCATCCCAACACCAGGGTGTCCACGCCCGCCTCCTTCAACGGGGCCAGGTACCGCTCGGCGGTGGCCAGCAGCTCTGGTCCCGTGGTGACGCCGGCCTCCACGAACTCGACGAACCGCGGGCAGGCCACCGAGGTGATCTCCAACTGCGGCGCGGCAGCGAAGGTGTCCTCATAGGCCCGCGAACTCACCGTGGCCTCGGTCCCGATGACCCCGATCTTCCCGTTGCGGGTGGCGGCGACCGCCCGCCGCACGGCCGGCTGGATGACCTCCACCACCGGGATCCCGTACCGGGCGGTATACCGTTCCCGGGCATCGCGCAGCACGGCGGCCGAGGCGGAATTGCAGGCGATGACCAGGACCTTCACGCCGGCGTCGACCAACTCGTCCATGATCCCGAGCGCGAAGGCCCGCACCTGGGCGATGGTCCGCGGCCCGTAGGGGCCATTGGCCGTGTCCCCCACATACGCGATCTGTTCGCCGGGCAGCTGGTCGATGATGGCGCGGGCGACCGTCAGCCCGCCGACCCCGGAGTCGAAGACGCCGATGGGGGCCGTCGGCACGGGCGTGTTGGTCATGGTCGGGTCGGTCCTTCGGTCAGCAGGTGTCGTTCCAGCAGGTGTCGTTCCAGCAGTCTGCAGTCAAGCACGATTCAGTCGGGAAGCCGGGTGGACAGGGCCAGCATCAACGTCTCGAGCAGCCAGGTCGTGAAGTTGTACAACAGCGCCATATAGGACTCCACGTCCTTGGCTGCGGACCAGTCGTCCACCGCGTGCACCCGTTCGGCGTCCTCGTCCGCGTCGATGCCCAGCCGGGCCGAGAGCACCAGGCGCACGTCGTTGAGGGCGCGGCTGAAGGCGATGGCTTGCTCTTCGTCCAGCACCACGGGGTTGACCTGCAGCGCAGCCACGGACCGTTGGAGGTCGGCCGTCTTGGCCCGACGGACGCCGTCCTCCGTCAGCGCCCGGAACTCGGCGGCGGCGGCCTGCTCGGCAGCCGTGTCGCCGTGCACCCCGGGCGGCAGCAGCCGCGCGAGCGCTTCGTCCTGCGGAGCCTCTCGCGAGGGGGCGTCCTCGCCGGCCCCCGTCGGATTCCCGACGCCGGCCGGCTCGCCAGCACTGGCGTCGTCCGCTCCCAGCGGCCCCAGTCCCGAGACGATGTCCCAGAACGGGTCGGCGGACGGCTCGGAGGACGGTCCGGACGCGGACTCGGAGGCAGCCCCGGTGGGCGTCTCCTGCCCCACGTCCAGCAGCTGGATCACGTCTTTGAACAGGGTTCGCAGCAGGCGCCGCTCTGCTTTCTCCAGGTCGGCGACGAACCCCTTCGGCGTGCTCTTGAAGGCACGGGCCATCAGGCTCCCTCCCCCTGCTCGTGCTGGAGGGTGGCCCACAGGCCGTAACCGTGCATCGCCTGGACGTGGCGCTCGGATTCCTCCCGGCCCCCGGAGGAGACGATCGCCTTGCCTTCCTGGTGCACCTGGAGCATGAGGGTGTCGGCCTTGGCCCGGCTGAAGCCGAAGTAGGAGCGGAACACGTAGGAGACGTAGCTCATGAGGTTGACGGGGTCGTTCCACACGACCACCTGCCAGGGCCGGTCAGCGGCGGTGCGCTCGGCGGTCCCGGCGGAGGTCTCCTCCCGCTCCAAGACGTCTGTTCCCGTCCCGGGCCGTCCACCCGGCAGATCACGGGGGCGGTCCTGGTGAGAACGGCTGGGAACGACATCCCGGGTGCCTGGGGAACTGCCTGGGTTACTACCAGGAGAACGGAGGGTCAAGAACATGGCAGCCATTCTACGGCGAACGGTACCCAGCGGACGGCGGGCGGCGCCCAGCACCCAGCGCCCGGCACCCAGCGCCCGGCAGACGGCGGACGGCGCCCAGCACCCAGCGCCCGGCAGACGGCACCGGCGTCCACGCGTGGTCAAGAGTTGTAGGGTGTCAGTCGTGACCGACCAGATTTCCACCGGCACGGCCGGTTGGCTGCTCCCGACGTCCCTGTTCACGGACCACTATGAACTGACCATGCTGGAGGCTGCCCTCCAGTCCGGGGCAGCACACCGCCGCAGCCTGTTCGAGGTCTTCGCCCGCCGGCTGGCCGAGGGCCGCCGCTACGGCGTGGTGGCGGGGACCGGGCGTCTGCTCGAGGGGTTGGCCACGTTTCGTTTCGGCACCGAGGAGCTGGACTTCCTCTCCGACCACCGGGTGGTCAAGGACACCACGTTGCAGTGGCTGGCCGATTTCCGCTTCTCCGGCAATATCTACGGCTACGCCGAGGGCGAGGCGTATTTCCCCTACTCCCCCCTCCTCCAGGTCGAGTCCACCTTCGCCGAGGCCTGCATCCTCGAGACCTACCTGCTGTCCGTGCTCAACTACGACTCCGCGGTGGCCTCGGCCGCCTCGCGTATGACCTCGGCCGCCGACGGCCGCCCCTGTATCGAGATGGGCTCGCGCCGGATCAATGAGGAGTCCGCCGTCGCCGCGGCCCGGGCCGCCGTCATCGCGGGCTTCGCCTCCACCTCCAACCTCGCGGCCGGGATCCGCTATGGACTGAAGACGGTGGGCACCGCTGCCCACTCCTTCACCCTGTTGCACGATTCCGAACGCGAGGCCTTTGAGGCCCAGGTGGCCTCGCTCGGCAAGGACACCACCCTGCTCGTGGACACCTTCGACGTGGAGTCCGGCGTCCGGACCGCGGTCGAGGTGGCCGGACGGGAGCTGCGCAACGTCCGGTTGGACTCGGGTGACCTCGTGGAGCAGGCGCATTGGGTGCGCTCGCTGCTCAACGAGCTCGGCAACGAGGAAACCGGCATCATGGTCACCTCGGATCTGGACGAATACGCCATCGCCCACTTGCAGTCGGCGCCGGTGAACTCCTACGGCGTGGGCACCCGGCTGGTCACCGGCTCGGGCGCGCCCACGGCGTCGATGGTCTACAAGCTGGTCAGCCGTCAGGACGGCAACGGCACATGGATCGATGTGGCCAAGGCCGCCGCCGGCAAAAATTCCCTGGGCGGCCGCAAGCACGCGGTCCGCCGGCTCAACAGGTCCGGGCGCGCTACCGCCGAGCTGCTCACGGTCAACCAGCGGGCCGAGGCCGAGGCCGACGACCGCCCGCTGCAACACGCCTTCGTCCGCGATGGCGAACTCCAGCCCGGCTGGACCGGACCGGACGCCGTCACCCGGGCAGCAGACCGGCACCGGGCCTCCCGTGCGGAATTGCCCGCCGCAGTGCGTAGACTGCAGCCCGGCGAACCGGTCATCCCGACCGTGTTCAACGGGGCCTGAGGGCCTCCCCCACCACCGCTTCACCCCCGCGTCAGAACAGGAAAGAACTTCACCATGCGCGCCTTGGTCATCGTGGATGTGCAAAACGACTTCTGTGAGGGCGGTACCCTCGGCGTCGACGGCGGCGCCCGGGTGGCCGGCAGGATCACGGCCTTCCTGGACGAGCACGCCCAGGACTACGCCGCGGTGGTCGCCACCCGCGACTGGCACGTGGATCCGGGTCCCCACTTCGCCGACGAGGGCACCGAGCCGGACTACACCGAGACCTGGCCCGTGCACTGCGTCGCCGGAACCGGAGGTGCCGAACTGCATCCGGAGCTGGACACCGAGTTCATCGACGCCCAGTTCCTCAAGGGCCGCTTCGACGCTTCATACTCCGGCTTCGACGGCCAGCTCGGCCTTCCGGACATGGTGCGCTCCGGCGCCCCCGAGGGCACGTCCGGCCCCTTCGGCGCCACTGCCGCGGCCGCCACAGCCGTCGAGGAGGACGCCCCGGGCCTGGACGACTGGCTGCGAGCGGAGGGCATCAACTCCGTCACCGTCGTCGGGATCGCCACCGACCACTGCGTCCGCGCCACGGTGCTGGACGCCATCGACGCCGGCTATGACACCTCCGTGTTCACGGACCTCGTGACGGGTGTGGACCCGGAGCGGTCCGAGGAGGCCCTGGAACTCATGGAGGAGAACGGCGCCGTGCTGCAGATGTGGGGCGGCGCGGCAGACTAGCGCTGCGTCCTCACGTCCGGCTCACGGCCGGATCACTTCCGGCCGACGAACCAGCCCTGGAGGGTCTTCAGCCGCGTCTCCAGCTGCTCGGCCGTTGCCTGGGCCACGGCCGGCCCGCCGCTGATCTCGCGGAGGCGGTTGTGGATCATCCCGTGCGGGGTCCCGGACCGTGCCGACCACGCCGAGACGTTCTTGGACAACTCCGACCTCATCTGCTTGAGCCGGCGGTGGTCCACCACCTGCTCGGTCCCCGGGCCGGCACCGTGGTGCGCCGGGTCCGACGCCGTGTTCCCGCCGGTCTTGGGCCGGCGCTTGAGCTGATCGGCCTGGCGCTGACGCAACAGCTCGCCCACCTGCTCGGCATCCAGCAGACCCGGGATGCCGAGGAAGTCCAGTTCGTCCTCGGAACCGATCGCCCCGCCGGTGCCGAACTCGGAGCCGTCGAACAGGACCTTGTCGAAGGACGCCTGGGATTCCAGGGCCTTGAACTCGGACTTCGTCAGGGAGTCCGAAGCACGCTCCTGCCGGTTGGCCGCGGCCAGCAGGTCCTCCTCCGGAGACTGGGACAGGTCCTCCAGCTCGTCCACCCCGGCAGCTGACTCGGGCCGGTCCAGGGCATGATCCCGCTCGGCCTCCATCTCGTTGGCCAGCAGCATCAGCTGCGGCACGGACGGCAGGAAGACACTGGCGGTCTCCCCGCGCTTGCGGGAGCGCACGAAACGGCCGACGGCCTGGGCGAAGAACAACGGCGTGGACGTGGAGGTGGCGTACACGCCCACGCAGAGCCGCGGCACGTCGACGCCCTCGGACACCATGCGCACGGCGACCATCCACCGCTGGGTCCCGGCCGAGAACTCCTCGATCTTGTCCGAGGCCCCCTTGTCGTCCGAGAGCACCACGGTGACCTCCTCGCCGGTGATCCGCTTCAGCTGCGCGGCGTACGCCCGCGCGTCCTCGTGGTCGGTCGCGATGACGAGGGCGCCGGCGTCGGGCACATTGCGCCGCACCTCCGTGAGGCGCCGGTCCGCGGCCGCCAGGACCGAGGGGATCCATTCCCCCTCCGGGTTGAGTGCCGTCCGCCAGGCCTGGGCTGTGATGTCCTTGGTGGCGGCCTCTCCGAGCTGGGCCTCCATGATGTCGCCCGTGGTGGTCTTCCAGCGCATCTGGCCGGAGTACGCCATGAAGATCACGGGACGGACCACGTGGTCACGCAGGGCCGGGCCATAGCCGTAGGTGTAGTCGGACTTCGAGCGGCGGATGCCGTCGTCGTACTCCACATACTCGACAAACGGGATGGCCGCCGTGTCCGAGCGGAACGGGGTGCCGGTCAGGGACAGCCGCCGGGTGGCCGGTTCGAAGGCCTCCCGGATGCCCTCGCCCCAGCTCAGGGCGTCGCCGCCGTGGTGGATCTCGTCCAGGATGACGAGGGTGCGGGCGTTCTCGGTGCGATTGCGGTGCAGGATGGGCTTCGAGGCGACCTGGGCGTACGTGAGCGCGACGCCGATGTACTCGTCTCCGTGCCGACCGTCCGAGTTCTTGAAGTTGGGATCGATGGCGACGCCGATGCGGGCCGCTGAGTCGGCCCACTGACGCTTGAGGTGCTCCGTCGGCGCCACGACGGCGATGCGGGTGACGGTCCCGGCCTCCAACAGCATCTTGGCCACGCGCAGGGCGAAGGTGGTCTTGCCGGCGCCGGGGGTGGCGACCGCCATGAAGTCCTGCGGCTGTTTGGACAGGTACAGCTCCAGGGCCTCCTGCTGCCATTGGCGCAGTTTCGGAGCGGTACCCCAGGCGGCCCGCTCCGGCAGCGCCGGGGGCAGGTCGTCACCGATGTGGAACAGGGCGCCGGGCACGGCATCAGTCACGGGATCAGTCACGGAGTTTCGGAGGCCTCCTTGCGGGCGTGGGCATGCACAGGGTCATGCGTGGGACGGTCCGGGACCGCGGGATGAGGGACACGGCACGACGCCGGCCGGCCGGGTCGGGCGCGGTCCGTCACGTGGGCACGGTCAGGGAAAGAGGTCAGGGAAAGTCGGTCAGGGAAAGACTGGTGTCGGAGGGCGCGTGGACGTAGCCCAGAGCACGGCGGGACAGGCGAACGGTCAGATCACGGCGGGACAGGACAGGACGACAGGATCGCCGTTCAGCCGCGGCCGCCGAACCAGCCGCGCCGTCCCCCACCGGACCCGCCCTGGCCGGAGTCCCCGCCGGAGTTGCCGTCCTTGGGGGATTTCAGGCCGTCGTAGATCTCCTTGCACTCCGGACAGACGGGGAATCGCTCCGGGTCCCGGCCCGGGGTCCAGACCTTGCCACACAGGGCCACCACGGGATCGCCGGTGACGGCGGACTCCATGATCTTCTCCTTGCGGACATAGTGGGAGAAGCGCTCGTGGTCGCCCGGCTCGGCATCCTGCAGCTGCTCCTGGCGGTCGAGGACCGCGGCTCCGCCGCTGCTGGGGCCGCCAGGGGCCCCCGGGGCGCCCGGCTGATGGGGGTCAGGATCGGCAGGCAAACTCATGTCCACCAGTCTACCGCCACGGCACCCGGATGGAGGCAAGTCTGCGGGCAGGGACAAGGACGGGGCCACTCATCCGGTGGCGGCCAGCACCGACTGATAGGTATCGGCCTGGGAACGGTCGAACCACTTCGCGCCGAGCCGGATGCCCAGCCACAGCAGGAACACCCCCAGTCCCAGGCCCACCACGAGGGTGATCCACATCAGCAGCAGGGTGCCGGTGGCCAGGGCCACGACGTAGAGGATCAGGCTGGGCAGGCAGAGCGCGCCGACCACCACCATGGCGCCGAGGGAGATGAGCATCATGCGCATGCCACCGCCCTCAGGCGTGGCGAACGGACTGGCCCCGGGTGGCGGCACCGGGTAGATGAACCGGGCCGAGACCAGGGCGGAAACGCCCGCCCCGGTCAGCAGGGCACCGATCCCGAGGCCGATCAGCCCGGGCAGCAGCCACCATTGGCCGGCCATCCACACGGTGGCGACGGTGAACAGCAGCGTCACGGGGATCCCCCACGCCAGCAGGGAACCGATCCGGCCGACGCGGTCGTCCCGGCCGGAGACACCGGCGGTCACGTGCTGGGCGAAGGCCGAACCGTCATAGCTGATGTCCGCGGAGATGGAGTAGCCGAGCATGAAGCCGGTGATGGGACCCATCAACAGGATCATCACGTACTCACCGGACTGGTAGCCGAGGAACCAGAAGAGCACCAGCAGCAACGGCAACACCACCAGGGATGCCGAATAGCGGGGGTCCTTGAGCCAGTAGATCAGCGAGCGGGCGGCGATGGCTCCGGCCGGTGTCCCCGGGAACACCCCCAGCAGGCCCACGCCGGCCTTGGTCTTCGAGCTGGCGGGACCGGAACCGCGCACCTGCGCATAGCTGCGGTTGACGGCCAGCTGCCAGAGCCACAGGGCCCCGGCCACCCACACCAGGCACAGCACGGCCTGGGCCGCGGCCTCGAGCAGTCGCCCTTCCGCCAGTGCCCAGGGGGCCCCGGTGAAGGAGCCGAGGGGGGTCCAGGCGATGATGGCCGCCAGGCCGGGCAGCTGCTCCAGGGCGGCCTCCACTGATTCGACGATGCCGGTGAGGATGACGCCGGCCAGCATCAGGGGGATGAAGGCGACGATGGACATGATCTCGCGGATCCGCCGTTGCCCCGTGATCCCGGCCAGCAGTCCGGTCACCGCATAGGACATGCAGATGCAGAAGACGGCACCGAGGATGGTGGTCGGCACGGCCAGCAGCATCGCGCCGGCCTGGTCCCGCCATGCGAGCGTTGACAACAGGAAGCCGATGAGGGTGGCCGCACCTGGGATCGTGGCCAGCCCGGCCATGGCCAGGCCGAGGACCAGCTGGCGGGACGGGACCCCGAAGGTGGCGAAGTTCGCCGGGTCCAGGGTGAGGTCCACCCCGGTGAAGAAGACGGGGATGATGATCCAGCCGAGTACGGCGACGGCACCGACCAGAGTGAGGATGGCACCCCGGGCGTCCGTCTCGAGCTCCGGCATGAACGAGGCCCCGACGCCCAGCATCACGAGGACGAACGCGAGATACGCCATCAGCAGGATGGCCAGGACCAACTGGCCGGTGCTTTTCTTCCACCCGTTGACCGTGATGGCCAGCTTCATGCGAATCAGGTGCGCAACCATGACAGGCCCTCTCCGGTCGAGCGGCCACCCACGAGATCCACGAAGCGGTCCTCGAGGCTCTGACCGTCCCGGACCTCGTCCACGGTTCCGGCTGCCAGGAGGTTGCCCTGAGCGATGATCGCCACGTGGTCACACATCCGCTGGACGAGGTCCATGACGTGGCTGGAGACGATCACGGTTCCACCCGACTGCACGAACTGCGCCAGGATGTCCCGGATGTTGGCGGCGGAGACCGGGTCCACGGCCTCGAAGGGCTCGTCCAGGACCAGGACCTTCGGGGCGTGGATCATGGCCGACGCCAGCGCGACCTTCTTGGTCATGCCGGCCGAATAGTCCACCACCAGCTTCCCGGCGTCCCCCGTGAGGTCCATGACCCGCAGCAGATCGGCGGTGCGCTCCGCCACCGTGTCCCGGTCCAGCCCCCGCAGGAGACCCGAGTACGTGACGAGCTGTTCCCCGGTGAGCCGATCGAAGAGGCGCACGCCGTCAGCGAGCACGCCCATGCGCCGTTTGGCGATCAGGGGCTCGGACCAGACGTCGGTGCCGTGGATCCAGACCTGTCCGTGGTCCGGGCGCAGCAGTCCGGTGGCCATGGACATGGCGGTGGTCTTACCGGCGCCGTTCGGTCCGACCAGCCCGTAGAACGAACCGGCGGGCACATCAAGGGAGATGCCGTTGACGGCGATCTTCTCCCCGAAGCGCTTGGCCAGGCCACGGATGGCCAAGGCGGTGTCCGGATCCGGCACGGCGTCAGGCTGTTGAGGCGGGAATGGCGCGGACAGGGAGCTCTCAGGATTGCTCATGCCCTTGACGCTAGCAAGGGCAGGGTCCAGGCCACGAGAGCGCCATGGCCAGGATGACCATGACTTAAGTCAGGATCTGGACCCGCACGGTGTTGGTCAACCGAGTTGGCCCACCGTGTTCGTCAACGGTGTTCGTTAACCGAGTTCGTCAACCGGCGCTTAGAGTCAACCGGCGCTTAGAACAGCGCCATGGCCAGCGCCTTGCGGGACGCGGCCGTGCGCGGGTCCTGGTCACCCACCACGGTGTAGAGGCCCACGAGGTGTTCGCGGGCGGTGTTCCGCTCCTGCCCCGGGTGGCCGGCGATGAAGCGGACCAGACGGTGGAAGGCATCCTCCACGTGGCCGCCGAGCACGTCGAGATCGGCCACGTCGATCTGGGCCTGGACCTCATCCGGCTCGGTGGCGCCGCGTTCCCGCACGGTGTTCGCGTCCATGGCCGCGGTCCGGGCGAACAGCCCGGCGCGGGACAGTCCCACCTTGGCCTCCGCGTCGGCGGGGTTCTCGGCCAGAGCCCTGCGGTAGGCGTCCTCGGCCGCCTCGTACTGGCCGGCCTCGAGCGCGTCCTGGGCCTCCTGGTGCAGCGGCGGTAGCGGCGGGGCGGCCGGGGCCTCCTGCCCCGCGGATCCGGCGGCACCCTGGCCGTACTCGCGGGCCGGGGCCAGCGGAGGCACGGTGCCGGAGACGCCGTTCTGGGCGGCAGCGGCGAGCAGCTCGTCCAGGAGTTGCTCGAGCTGGTCGGCGGGAACCGCCTGGTTCAGGACCGGAATCGGCTGACCGGCCAGGACGGCGACGACGGCCGGCCCGGCGGCCAGCCCGAAGACCTGGAGAACCTGCGGGTCGGCCTCGGCATCCACTCTGGCCAGGATCAGCTGACCGCCCCGCGCGTCCACGGCGGGGGCCACGAGATCATCGATCTGCTGGCTCGCGGGGTTCGAGGGCGCTGTCAGGTGGACGAGGACCGGCACACGGGAGGACAGCTGGATCAACTGCTGCAGGTCGCCCTGGCTGGCGTGGTCCAGGACCCAGCTTCCCGCCGCCGCACCCTGGGCCGGCGCCTGGCCAGCCGTTCCGGCCTGCGCCGGCTGTCCGGGCTGGCCGGGTTGGCCCGCCGACCGCTTGAGCGCGGACAGGTCGAGGGCCCCCCGCAGGTGGGTCGGCATGGCTGGGGGCTGCTGGGACATTCGAGCACTCCTTGAAGGGATCGAGAGCTAGATCGGGAACTGGATCGAGAGCTGGCGGGCACCCGTCACTCGTAGGTGACGGCCTGCAACTCGTCCGTCAGGGCCACCATGGAGACCTTGGCTTCTTCTCCGGTGGCGCCCTCGGCCGGGATGCGCAGGCCCACCACTTCACGGTACGTCATCTCCACCGGCGAGTTGCTCTCAGTGCTGTCTTCGCCCGCCAGGGCGGCAGCCACCTCGTCCACCATCACGGTGGCTCCCTCCTCGCGCGGGGCGATGGTCATCCGGGCGTCCAGGAGGCCCATCACCAGGGCGGAGCCATCGGCCAGGCGCATCGTGGTCGTCGTCCCCGGAATGGACTCACGGAGGAGGGACAGGCGGGCATCGGGCGCCTCCTCCTCGATGCTGGCCTGGTAGTCATGGATTTCATCCACCGTGCTGTTGTGCGCGAACTGGTCACCGAAGGAGTGGTCCGGCACATTCAGGTACCGGGCCAGCCCGTCCACGGCAGCGGCGGGCGACATGACCAGACCGCTGCCGTCATCCTCCGCCACCATCTCGACCGCCGTGTTGGACAAGTCGCTGGCCGGCAGCCGGGCCGCCGGGATCATGGACGCGGCGGTCACCAGCCGGTACTGTGCCCGTGCCGAGTCCTGCCGCAACACCAGCAGCTGCGGGGTGGTGTTGGCCTCGCCCTGGGTCACCACGGTGACCGTGCGCGGAAACGCGGGATCGGCCGGCGCCAGCACGGATCGGAGGGGTGCGGCCGCTACCGGCTCAGCTGCCCGCACGTCGTCCGAGACCTGGACGTTGGCGTAGTTGGCGGCCCGCATGGACAGCTGGGGGTCGGCCACGCGGGGCTTGAGAACCTCGGGGTCCTGCTCCTCATCGCCCTCGGCCACGACCGACTCGATCTCGCCGAGGATGCGCTCCAACTGGCTGTCGGTCAGGACCGGGTACTGGTCGCCCTCGCCCTCCGGCGCCCGGTCCGGGGCCTCCGGGGCGTCGCTGGCCGGAGCACTCTGAGTGCCCTGCGCGGTCGCCGGGCCCACGCCCAGGACCCCCACCAGGGCCAGGCTTCCGGCCAGGAGGCCAGCGAGCCGGGCCCGGGGGGTGTGGGTTCGGGGAGCCTGCGTGCGGGAGACCTGCCCGGTCCCGTCGGCGTTCGGCGTGGTCGGCGTCGTTGAAGTGGTCGGCGTGGTCGAAGCCGAGCTGCCACGCACGTCCGGGGAGCCAGCGCTGGTGCCGCCGGTGCCGCCGTCGTGGTGGTGGTGGTGGTGATCGTGGTGATGGTCGTGGTTTCCCGTATTGCCCGAGGCCGTCCGGCGACGGATCAGGAGCGCCCACACCAGCAGGGCGAGTCCGGCGAGGACCAGCAGGCCGCCGATGATGGCCAGCGGGACGATCCACGGGCTGTCGCCGAGCGTGTTGGTCCAGCTCACCGTCATCTCGGCCGGTGCAGGCTCGGTGCCGTCGGCGGCGACCAACAGGGACCAGTCCCCCTCGGACGGCACGGACCACCGCTGGTCGATCGTGCCGCTGGCCTCCTGAGTGTCCACCCACAGATCGGAACCGGCGGGGTCGGGGACCGTGGCCTCTCCCTCGGTGTGCTCCACCACCACCTGCGGGTCCTGGCCGTTCGGGACCTCGGTCTCAACGCCGGTGACGGTGTTGTGGGCGGCGTCGCCGATCCACGCCTCGATGTCCCGGGTCTGCCCGAGCATCACCGTGTAGTCGCCGTCGCCGGTGAGCGTGTAGTCCACCGGGTCCTCCGCGACGTCGTTGATGCCACCGGTGATGACGGTCAGGGGAGCCTCCGGCACGGCATCGACGGAGGACTGGTCCGTCGCGGCCGTCAGCGTCGCCGGAGGGGCCCAGATCGTCTGCAGGCCGACGGCGCCGAAAATGGCGGCAAGGCCCAATATCAGGGCTACTACTCCGGAAACAACTCGCACGCGGTCTACCTGTCTATGGATCGGGGGATCTGTGGCGGTGGTGTGTGGCGGTGCCACGGCTGAAAGCGGTGCGAGGGCAGAACCCTGCCGCACCTCAGCACCCCAGTATACCGAGAAGGTCACCAAATGATAACGACGCAGGTCGTCCCGGGACTCGTGCGGGTGACGTAACCTGTGGCTTGTGCAGGACCACGACTCCCCCCACGCGGCTTCCGATTCCGCCCCCGAGGCCGCTCCCGGCAGCCCGTCCGGGGCCGCCGCCGGTACCCCCGCGGCCGCGGACGCCGCAGCCGCCACACCGCGCTCCGGCCTCCTTCGACGGTGGTGGGCCGCACGCCGGCTTCCCGGTGCACGGCCCCGGCCCCGATTCGAGTTGCGGCCGGCGGCCGCCTCCACCACCGCGGCCGAGATCGAGGCGAATGCGGGGCCCTCGGTTCGTGCCGCCGACGCCGCCGACCCGTCCCACCGCGTCCGGCTGGTCCAGTGGGCCCATCCGGTCCAGACCGGGTTCCTGTTCACCTTCGGCGTGGGCCTGGCCTTCCTGCTGTACGGGATCATCTCCGCCAACACCCAACTGCTCGTATGGATCGGCGCCGCCCTGTTCATCTCCCTCGGGCTGGATCCAGTCGTCCGCCGCATCGAGTCGTGGGGCGCCCCCCGAGGGGTGGGCGTGGCGGCGGCCGTCCTGCTGCTGGCCGCGATCCTGACGCTGTTCTTCTCCCTGCTCATCCCCACGGTGGTCGAGCAGACCACGGCCTTCGTCAACGACCTGCCGGCCATGGTCTCCGACTTCCTGGAATCGCAGTTCTTCCACGATCTGGACAGCCAGTTCGGCATCCGGGACATCGCGGTGACGGAGCTGGAGAAGTTCATCGGCGACTCGTCTAACGTCACGGCCCTCTTCGGCGGGCTCTTCGGGGTGGGCACCGCCATCGTCAACACCGGGTTCTCCGTGCTGATCGTGCTGGTTCTGACCCTGTACTTCCTCGCCACCTTGCCGGCCATGAAGTTCTGGGCTTACCGGCTGGCTCCGAGCACCCGGCGCCCCCGGGTCGAGTACCTCGGCGAGGAGATCACCTCCTCCGTGGGGCACTACGTCATCGGCCAGTCGGTCGTGGCGGGTCTCAACGGACTGGTCGCCTTCGTCGCCATCTCCATCGCGGGGATCCCCTTCGGGGCGCTCCTGGCGTTCTTCGCCGGACTGATGGCCTTCATCCCCCTCGTGGGCGCCATGACCGGCGGCATCATCCTGACCCTCGTGGCCTTGACCGGCGGATGGCAGCAGGCCCTGATCTTCGCCGCCATCTACTTCATCTACCTCCAGGTCGAGGCCTACTTCGTCTCCCCGCGCGTGATGAGCAAGGCCGTGGCCGTGCCGGGTTCCGTCGCCGTGATCGCCGTTATCGCCGGGGCCGCCCTCCTCGGGGTGTTGGGCGCACTGATGGCCATCCCACTCGCGGCGGCCATCATGCTGGTGGTCAAGGAAGTGCTGATCCCGCGGCAGGACCGGATCTAGGTGCGTGGGTCGGTAGTGATTTGATGACCCGCGGAGTGTGAAGGGTCAGGGTCGGCGAGGACGGGGTAGTACTGACCCGGGGCGGCAGCG
>NZ_JBFBLI010000015.1:0-68298 GCF_040702545.1 Citricoccus sp. NPDC079358 | reverse complement strand
GATTCACTTTTTAACAAGGGCTGCGCCTATCCTCCTGGACGCCACGCCGGGACACGGGTTGACATCACCCTGCCGACCCTAACCAAACGGCATTGGGGTTACGGGGTCCCGCTCCGGGCGTGGAATACTGGGCCGATGACAGTCAAGGCTTCCTGCAACCATGGATGAGGCCGGCATGGACGGACCGGTCTGGATCCCGACGGAGCCCCCCAGCCTGGAGAACTTCCTCGCTCCCACCTTGCAGCCGATCCCGCTGATCCCCGCCATCGCCGTGGTGCTGGGCTTGCTGTATCTGGCCGGGGCGCTGCGGCTCTGGATCGGGCGGCGGCGGTGGCCGGTGTGGAGGGCGCTGTGCTTCCTGCTGGGGTGCGCGGTTATCGCGGTGACCATGGGCGCCGGAGTCGAAGGCTACGGGCTGAAGATGTTCTCCGTGTTCATCTTCCAACAACTGACCTTGATGATCGCCATCCCCCCGCTATTGGTGTTGGGCAGCCCGGGCACCCTGTTACTGCGGGCCACCCCTCACCGCGGACCTGGCAGGATGGTGCTGCGACTGGCCCAAGCCGGCCTGCGCTCCCGGCTGGGCCGGATCGCCCTGCACCCGGGGTTCACCATCCCGCTGTTCCTGATCACGTACTACGGGATCTACCTCAGTGGGCTGGACGACCGACTATTGCCCACCTGGTACGGCCACACGGGCCTGGAACTGCTGTTCTTGGCCTCGGGGGTCCTGTTCACCGTCCCGCTGCTGTCCAGCGACCCTTTGCCAGCCAGGCAGGGCTTTGGCGGCCGCATGTTCGATGTGGCCATTGAGATGCCGCTGCACGCCTTCTTCGGGGTGGTCCTGATGATGGCCACCACCCCGATCGTGGAGTTCTTCGCCACGCCCCCGGCCAGCTGGGGCCTCGATCCGATGGAGGACCAGCAGATCGCCGGTGGCCTGGCCTGGGCCTACGGCGAACTGCCCACCGTGCTGATCCTGGTCTTCATCGCCCACCAGTGGTTCCGCGCGGATACTCGCCAAGCCCGCCGTGCCGATGCCGAGGCCGACCTCAACGGCACCCCGGAGCTTGATGCGTACAACGCCTACCTCGAACAACTCGCCGCCGGAACACCTACCAGCTCTTCGCGGTAGAGCCCTTCTCCGGCCTGGACCGTCCGCTGGCCCGTCCTTCGACTCCTGGTCGATCATAGTGCCCCGCACCGGCGCCACCTGTTGGTAGGCTTAGGGCGTTTTCTACAGGAGGTAGAAGTTGTTACGACGACAGGCCGTTCGGCCACTTGGCCCCATCCTGGCCTTCCTGGCAGTGCTGATGCTGGTCCTGCTGGCCCCCCTTTCCCCGGCCTCGGCTCATGATGCTGTGACGGGAACGAATCCTGAAGACGGGCAGAATCTGGAGACGGTCCCGGAGGCCATCGACATCGTCTTCACCGATACCCCGCTGTCTCTGGGCTCACAGATCCTGGTCGAGGACGACCAGGGCGAGAACTGGGCTGCCGGGGAGGTGGAGATCTCCGGCAATACGGCTTCTCAGGCACTCCAGCCCGACACCCCGGCCGGTGAGTACACCGTGACCTGGCGTGTGGTGTCCTCGGACTCCCACCCGATCGAAGGCACGTTCAGCTTCACTGCGGCCGAGGCCGCCGCCGACCCATCCTCGACCCCCAGCACGCCGGACTCGAGCCAGTCGCCGCCTGCCGCCACCACAACCAAGCCCACGACAGCCCCGACGACTGACGCGGCGGCACCGGCCTCCGAGGTTGCAACAGGCTTCCCGATCGGCTTCGTCATTGCGCTGGGCGTGCTGCTTCTCGCTCTGGCGGTCGTCGTCGTGACCGTCCTGGCCCGTCGAGGTCGAACGGACGGCCCGGGGTCCAGTGAATGACTACCGACACGCCGGCCGGGGTTTCCATGGGTCAACCGTCGAGCGCTGACCATCCGGAATCCGCAGCCCAGCAACGCCGATGGGGACGGACGTGGAGCTGGCTGGTGGCGGCCTTTGTCCTCGCCACGGCCGTCGTCGCCGCCAGCGCCGCGTTTTCCGGGGCCGTCACCGAACGCGAGACCCTGGACCCGGGCGCCTTCGCCCGGTGGGCACTGCCGATCGCGCTGACCGTCCATCATCTCGCGGTCGCAGTGGTGGCCGGCTGCCTGCTCTTCGCGGTCGCCCTCCTGCCGCCCTGGCGTGACCGGGCAGCAGGCGCTGCCGGTGACCGACAACAAGGGCAGGATCCCCACCCAGCCTTCACCCGCGCCACGGCCACTGCCTCCGCCGTCTCGATTGTCTGGGTATTTTCTGCGGTGGCCGTCTTCGTGCTGACCTATGCCAATCTCTCCGGGCAGCCGGTGTCCGGCAGCGAGGCGTTCGCCCGTGAGCTGGTCTACTTCGGTACTGATCTCCTTGTTGGTCAGGCTTGGGCCACCGTCGTAGCGATTGCCTTCACCGTCTGTACCTTGACCTTTCTGGTCCGGTCTCCAGTCGCCTTGGTCGCCACCACCTTTCTCGCCCTATCCACGGCCATCCCGATCTCCCTGGTCGGGCACGCAGCCGGCAGCGATGACCACTTTGCCGGCGTCGGTGCCCTGGTTGTGCACTGGCTCGGCGTCCTGGTCTGGGTGGGTGGCGTGGCTGCCCTGGTGGTCGTTGTCCCGGCATTGACCGGTTCCCGGGCCGGGGAGAACACCTCCGGTGACGTCCCGCTGGCCAAGACTGTGTTGGAACGCTTCTCGACGCTGGCAGGTGTGGCGTTCTTCCTCGTCTTCGCCTCCGGGGTGGTCAACTCCGTGATGCGCCTGGGGGACTGGGAGGGGCTGTTTACCCGGTACGGCCAACTGATCCTGATCAAAGCTGCCGCGACCCTGCTGCTGGGAGCCATCGGCCTGGCCCACCGCCGATGGGCCATCGGACGGCTCGGGACCGTCTCGTCCGGCCGGACGGCCTGGCGACTGGTCATCGTCGAGTTGGGCATCATGGCCAGCATCATCGGCGTGACCGCAGCCCTGGGCCGGACCGCACCACCGGTGCCCCAGGAGATCGAACCGGCGATCACCCCGGCCGAGGTCCTCACCGGCTACCTGCTGCCGCCCGAGCTGAGCTGGGACCGGTGGCTCACCGAGTGGCGCTGGGACTGGCTCT
This sequence comes from Citricoccus sp. NPDC079358, assembly GCF_040702545.1. Classification (NCBI taxonomy): domain Bacteria; kingdom Bacillati; phylum Actinomycetota; class Actinomycetes; order Micrococcales; family Micrococcaceae; genus Citricoccus; species Citricoccus sp. NPDC079358. The sequence continues at coordinate 65,161 of NZ_JBFBLI010000015.1, read as the reverse complement.
GGGTGGCCTTCGTTCTCACCGCCGCCGCCGTCTACCTCCTCGGCGTGCGCAAGGCCCAGGTCTGGCCGTGGCAACGGACCGCCAGCTGGATGACCGGTCTGGCCGTGCTGCTCTACGTCACCTGCTCGGCACCAACCATTTACGGCATGGTCCTCTTCAGCGCCCACTCCCTCATGCTGCTGGCCCTGGCCGTTCTCGTCCCGCTGCTGCTGGTCCTCGGTGCGCCCCTGCAGCTGATGGCCCGCGCGGTCGCCCGTCGCACCGATGGCAGCCGGGGCGCCCGCGAATGGGTGGACGCCGTGCGCCCGGCGCTGTCACACCCGGCCGTCAATGCCGTCGTGCTGGCTGCCTCGCTCGGGCTGGTCTACTACACCCCACTCTTCCGCCTGGTGCTGGAATACTGGATCGTCCACCAAGTCGCGAACCTGTACTTCCTCGCCCTGGGATTCTGCTTCATGACCTCAGTGATCGCACCCTGCAACGAGCGACCGATACCGCGAACCGCACGGATCCGCATCGCAGCGATCCTGGCTGGTGCGCTGTTGCTCTGGGCCATCGTGCTGGCCGCCGGAATCCTCCCGGTACTGGAGCCCGACTGGTTCGTCAACATGGCACGCACGTGGGGGCCACCGGTCACCCTGGACCAGCAACTCGCCGGTATCTCGGTGCTGGTGGCCGGATTCGCCCCGATGGCTTTCCTGCTGACTGCACTGATCCTGTACCGGGCTCCACGCCATGAAAGCGCACCCATCTCGACCTCTTAAAGCGACTCACTGAGCATGCCGCACTGGCAACTTTCCCTGCACAGGATGGTGCTCGTGATCCTCCCCGCAGAAGCACCAGCCTCCCGGGGCTTGGTTCGCCTACGGAGGTGATGCGCCCCATTCCCTACAACGCTACAAAGTGCTATTATCGCCGCATGACGATATATCCTCTGCAGGTTGAGTCCGAGGGTTTCGATGATCGCGGTGCCTACGCGGCGTTGTTCCACGCCCTCGCCGAGCCGACCCGTCTGGCACTGCTGGAGCACCTGGCCACCGGTGAGCACCGGGTGCGGGACCTCGTGGACCACATGCACCTGGCGCAGTCCACGGTGAGCAAGCACCTGGCCTGTCTACGGGACTGCGGATTGGTCACGGTACGCGCCGAGGGGCGGTCCTCGTGGTTCCGCCTGGCGGACCCGTCCCGACTGGCCGAACTCATGGCGGTTGCCGACGGGCTGCTCAGCGCCTCAGGTGTGGCACTGTCGCTGCGCGACCACCACAACCACGACGAGCTGGCCGCCGAGGAGGACTGATGGGCACCGGACACAACCACAGCCACGGCCAGGTGCCGCAGCAGGCCGACCGGGGAATGCGCCGGAGGCTGCTGATCGCCTTCGGAATGACCGCGGTCATCGTGGTGGCACAGGCCGGCGGCAGCGTGGTCACCGGCAGCCTGGCGCTGCTGACCGACACGGCTCACGCTGTGGCGGACGCCTCCGGGCTGCTGGTGGCGGTCATCGCCGCGACCATGATGCTGCGCCCACCGAGCAGCAAGCGGACCTGGGGGTTCGCCCGGATCGAGGTCGTCGCCGCTCTCGGGCAGGCGGCCCTGTTGCTGGTGGTCGGCACCTATGCCGCCGTCGAGGGCATCCGCCGGCTCTTCGAACCCCAGCAGGTGCCCGGCACCGAACTGCTGGTCTTCGGCATCGTCGGGCTGGTCGCCAACATCGCGGCCATCGCGGTACTGGCAACCAACCGGGGCGCGAACTTCAACATGCGCGCCGCCTTCCTGGAGGTCCTCAACGACGCCCTCGGCTCCCTGGGCGTGATCATCGCGGCTATCGTCATCAACACCACCGGATTCCAACAGGCCGACACAATCGCGGCCCTCTTCATCGCCGCTCTGATCGTCCCCCGCGCCTTCCTACTGCTGCGCGAAACCGTGCGGGTGCTCATGGAGTTCACCCCCAAAGGCGTGGACCTCGACGAGGTCCGGACCCACGTCTTGGAACTGGAACACGTCCGCGAGATTCACGACCTGCACGCCTCAATGATCGGCACCGGCCAGCCAGTGATCACCGCTCATGTCGTCGTCGATGACCGTTGCTTCGAATCCGGACACGCCCCGCAGATCCTGGAAACGATCCAAGCCTGCCTCCGGGAACACTTCCCCGTCTCCTTCGACCACGCCACCATCCAACTAGAGACCGCCGCAGTGCGAGGACGCGAATCGGCCGCAGCTCAGCACGCCTGAGATTCAACCCACCGCCTTCTCGGGAACATTGTGGTGGCGACGTCGGCGTGCTGGGACTGGATAAGCCCCAGGGCCACGAGGGCGCGGTCGGCCGGTGGCGTGAGGCGAATTGAATCAGGCCCGAGGGTGATCCTCATGTGCGCCATCGCGAGAGCGCAGAGCTACGGTCGTGCCCCGACCTTCCTCATGGCCACCGACTATGAGCAATTGCGGTCCACCGCGGATTCCCCCGGAGGGAACGAGGCTGCTGCGGCGCACGCCAGCGGGTCAGCGTCGGATCGGGCCCATCCACGACCTCGAGTACTGGCTGCTGCTCGGTGTACTTGCCCACGCGGTTCGCGCCGCCACATCACATTTGACGCCGGCACGCAGCACTCGGCGGCCTGCCACGCCTCACCCGACTGTCAGCAACTCAACGGTCGAATACACCTCGACGCCTACCCGTCCATCGTCATGGTGGTCCACGGCATCCGGTTGGTCATCGGCGTGGGCTCCTCCTGACCCTGCCAGCGCGTGGTGTTGATGGTGGGGAACGCGCCGTTGAACCAGGCCAGCGGCGCGTAGTACATCATCTCGGCGGCGCGGTCCTGCAGGGCCGTCAACGCCACACCACGCTCGGCCTGGACGGAGGTCGCCAGGGCCTCGGCCGCGTCGGCGTCGATCTCGGGGTCACACAGGCCGGACGGATTGGCCGCGGCCGCCTTCTGGTCGTTGCACTCGTACCAGCGCACGATCCCGATGCTGGGGTCCGCGCCGACGGTCGAGCGCAGGAACGCCAGGTCGAACTCGCTCTCCGTGTAGACCTTCTCGGTGAAGACCGCGCCCGAGGTGCCCTGCATCTCGATGCCGATGCCGACCTCCTCCAGCATGGACTGGGCCATCTCCATGGTGGCGGCCACGTCCGAGAGCTCGTTGATGTACCGGACGTTCAGGGTGAACCGCATCCCGTCCGCCCCGCGCTCGAAGCCGGCCTTGTCCAGGGTCTCGTTGATGGCGTCCACGTCCCGCGGAAAGTCCTGCGAGAAGTCCACGTCCGGGCTCACGGCCCACTCCAGGGCCTCGGGGAAGAACCCGTTGGCCGGCGTGCCGATACCGCTCAGGGCGGTGTCCACGATCGCCTCCCGGTCCAGGGCGGCGAAGACGGCGGCCCGCACCGCCGGATCCTCCAGGTACTCGCTCTGCGCGTTGAACATGACGGTCACGAGCTGCGGGAAGTTGCTCTCCTCCAGCAGCAGCGTGGCGGGGTCATCCGCGACGCGGTCCTGCTGGGAGACGTCCACGGAGGCCTGGTCCACCTCACCGGCGAACAGGGCCTCGGCCCGGGCATTCGGGTCCGTCATGATCGGGTAGACGGCCCGGTCCACCTGGACCTCGCCGCCCCAGTAGTCCGGGTTGGCGGTCAGGGTCACCTGCTCCCCGGAGCTGTAGGAGTCGAACACCATGGGCCCGGTGCCGATGGGCTCCATGTTCGCCTGGTTCGTCACGTAGTCCGTGCCCTCGTAGACATGCTTCGGGACCATGAACTGGGAGGCCACCGTCTCCAGCAGGGGACCGAAGGGCTCACTCAGGTGCAGGACCACGGTGTGCTCGTCCACCACCTCCGCTGATTCCAGCCGCTCACCGATCTGCGCCCCGAAGGACTGCAGGGGCACGATCTCCTCGAAGTTGAAGGCCACGTCCTCCGCGGTGAAGGGTTCGCCGTCATGCCAGGTGACGCCCTCGCGCAGGACCAGCGTGAGGTCCAGGCCGTCGTCGCTGAGTTCCCAGGACTCAGCCAGTCCCGGGGTCATCTCGTAGTCCTGGGAGAGGAAGATCAGCGGGTCCAGGATCTGGGCGCTGAACATGGACGGGGTGGCGCCGCTGATCAGCTGGGCGTTCAGGCCCATCGGATCGTCGGCGATGGCCTGGACGTACACCCGTTCCCCGCCCTCGGCTCCGTTGCCGCCTCCGCCGCCGGCGGTGCCTGAGGTGCACGCGGTCAGGGCCAGGGCCCCGGCGGCGAGCACGGCCAGCAGTCCGGTGGTTCGCGTCTGTGGTGTGCGCATGATGTGGTGCCTTTCAAGGGTGGGGTGCAGGGTGGGGTACAGGGTTGGGTGCAGGTGCAAGGGGATGCCGGCCGGGTCAGGGCAGGGCCGGTGAGGCCGCGAGCAGTTCGCGGGTGTAGGGGTGGGAGGGGTCCGCGAAGATCTCGTCCTTCGGACCGTGCTCCAGGATGCGGCCGTGGCGCATGACGTACACGTGGTCGGCGACCTTCTGCACCACCGGCAGGTCGTGGGTGATGAAGACGTAGCCGACCCCGAGCCGGTCCTTCAGGTCCGCCATCACGGCTAGCACGCCGGCCTTCACGGAGGCGTCCAGGGCGGAGACGGCCTCGTCGGCCACGATGATGCGGGGATCCAGGGCGATGGCGCGTGCGATCAGTACACGCTGCCGCTGCCCTCCGGAGAGCTCGTGCGGGAAGCGGTCCATGAAGGCCTCCGCGGGCTCCATGCCCACCAGCTCGAGGACCTCGGTGACCCGTTGACGGGTCTCGGCGGGCCCCCGGGCCATCCCGTGGAGCCGGATGACCTCCCCGATCGCCTGCACCACCCGCTTGCGGGGGTTCAGGGACCCGGCGGGGTCCTGCAGCACCGCCTGGACGCTGCGCCGGTAGGCCCTGCGTTCGGTGCGGTCCATGGAGCCGACCTCGCGTCCGTCCAGCTGGATGGAGCCCTCGGTGGGATCGAGCAGGTCCAGCAGCAGGCGGGCCAGGGTGGACTTGCCGGAGCCGGACTCACCCACGATCGCCACGAACTCGCCGGGTCTGGCCTGCAGCGTGGCGTTCTGCACGGCGTGGACGGGCGCCGATGAGCGGCGGGAACGGAACGTCTTGGAGACGTCGATGGCCTCAAGCAACATGGGTCGGCTCCTCGGCGAACCGCTGGCGCAGGGCCAGGGGGATGGAATACAGGTCGGTGTCCCGGTCGGTGAGGCTGCGGACACTGCGCAGCAGGGCCTGGGTGTACTCGTGCCGAGGCTCGGTGAGCACCCGGGCGGTGGGGCCCTCTTCCACGATCCGGCCCGCGTACATCACGTAGACCCGGTCGGTCATCCCTGCCACCACCGCGAGGTCGTGGGAGATGAGCATGAGGGAGGTCCCGAGCTCGGCCACGGTCTCGTCCAGGGTGCGCAGTACGTGCTGCTGCACGGTGGCGTCCAGGGCCGTGGTCGGTTCATCGGCCAGGACCAGGGACGGCTCCTTGGCGATGGCGATGGCGATCAGCACCCGCTGGCGCATGCCGCCGGAGAGTTCGTGCGGGAAGGACGCGGCAACCTGTTCGGCGTCCGGCAACCCGGCCTGCCGCAGGAACCGGAACACGGCCCGGTCCCGCGCCGTGCGGTCGCCGCCCGCCCCGGAGCGCACCAGCCGCCGGTCGGGGATCGACTCGGCCACCTGCCGCCCCACGCGCATCGTCGGGTTCAGGAACGTCAGCGGGTCCTGGAAGATCATGCCCACGGTCTGGCGCCGGACCTCGTCCCAAGCGCGTGCCGGGGCGCCGACCATCTCCTGGCCGCGGATGCGAATGGATCCGCTCACCCGAACCCGGGGGGAGGTGGGCAGCAGGCCGGCGATGGACCGCCCGGTGACGGACTTGCCGGACCCGGACTCGCCGACCAGGCCGACGCGCTCGCCGTCATGGACCACCAGGTCCACCGATTTCACCGCCTCCACCTCGCTGCGTTCCCCGGTCGGCAGCACCACGTTCAGCCCGGTGAGCTCGATCAGCGGGGTGCTGGCCGCTAGTGGATTCTCTGTGGTGGTCATTTCACCCTCCCGACGGTGGGGTTGTAGGCGTCGTTGAGGGCGTCGCCGAGCATGTTGACGGCGAGCACCACCAGGAAGATGCACAGGCCCGGGGCCACGGCCAGCCACCAGCCGTCCCGCATGTAGGCCTGCGCGGAGTTCAGCAGGGCACCCCAGGAGGGGTGGGACGGGTCGCCGATGCCCAGGTAGGCCAGGCCCGACTCGATGAGGATGGCCCTTCCCACCGTCATGGACGTGGCCACCAGCACGGGCGGCAGGGCGTTGGGCAGCACATCGGACCAGATGATGCGCGCGGACCGGAACCCGGCGGCGCGGGCGGATTCGACGTAACCCAGCTGGGAGATGCGCATGGCCTCGGCCCGCACGATCCTGGCCACCGCCGGCCACATGGTGATGGAGAGGATGGCCACGATGATGAAGACGTTGGCCCCCAGCAGCGCCGCCGCCACCAGGGCCAGTACGATCCCGGGCAGCACCTGGAAGAACTCGGCGAGCTTGACCATCAGGGTGTCCATCCAGCCACCGTGGTAGCCGGCGAGTCCGCCGACGACCAGGCCGATGGTCATGCACAGCACTGCCACGGTGAAGCCCACCAGGAGGGAGATCTGGCCGCCGTTGACCACGCGGGCCAGGTAGTCCCGGCCCAGGTGGTCGGTGCCCAGGGGGTGGGCGGCGCTGGGCGCGAGCAGTTCGGCGTTGCCGGTCGCGGAGGGATCGCCCACCAGGAGTGGACCGAGGGCCGCGATGAGGACGAACAGTCCCAGTAGGGGCAGGAACACCATGGTGCTGGGCTTGCGCAGGAACACGCGCCAGGGGGACCGTTCGGTGCCGGGCGGACGACGCCGGCCGGCGGCCCCCGCGGGCGCGTCCGGTCGTACCGGTGGTGGGGCCCCGGCACCGTCGGGTGGCGCCGTGGTGCCGGCGGCGCCGGTTCCGCCGGCGAGGCCGGGGCGCCCGGCTGCCTCCGTGACGGCGTCCGCCGTCGGGCCGGTCTCCGGTGGGGGGACCATGCTGGTTTCCTGCTGCGTCATGCCGCTACCTCGTCACTCTGCCGGTCCTGCCGGCCCTCGGGCGGCAGGGTGCGTTGGGGGGAGAACTGGGCCCGCAACCGGGGATCGACCAGCCCGTACACCACGTCCGTGAGGATGTTGACGAGGATGATCACGACGGTCAGGACGATCACCACGCCCAGGATGACCATGTTGTTCTGGCGGTTGATGGCGTCGATGAACAGCAGCCCCATGCCGGGCCAGCCGAACACGCGCTCCACGAGCACGGACCCGGCCAGGATGTAGCCGAGGCTGTAGCCGGAGACCGTGACCATGGGCAACAGGGCGTTGGGCAGGGCATGGCGCCAGAGCACGTGGGATGAGGAAAGGCCCTTGGAGCGGGCCGTGTCCACGAAGTCCTGGCCCAGGGACTCGATCATGGACGAGCGCATGATGCGGGTCTTGTACGCCAGCTCGCTGGTGGCCATGGTGATGACGGGCAGCACCAGGTACTCGAGCCCGATGCCGGGCTGCCCGTAGGGGCTCTTGCCCTGGGTGGGGAACCAGCCCAGCCAGATCGAGAAGACCATGATCAGCAGCATGCCGAACCAGAAGTTGGGGACGGAGAACAGGGCCACGGCACCGCCGGAGATGCCGCCGTCCAGCCAGCGCTTGCGGGTCCGGGCGGCGATCGAGCCGAGGATGATGCCGCCGATGGTGGAGATCAGGAAGGCGGGGACCGCCAGGGCCAGGGTGTTCCCGGCCCGGCTGAGGATGAGGTCCAGCACCGGCTCATTGTTGGTGCCGAAGGAGAACCCGAGGTTTCCGGTGAAGACGTTGCCGAGGTAGAGCACGTACCGCTCCCAGACCGGCTTGTCCAGGCCGTAGGCGGCGGTGATCTGCGCCCGGAAGGCCTCGGAGAGCGGGACGTCCCCGACCAGGGTCTGGATGGGATCTCCCGGGGCCAGCTCCAGCAGGAAGAACAGCACCGTGATCACGGCGATGAACAGGATGAGTGACGACAACAGCAGACTGCCGTAGTGGATCAATCGGGCCTTCACCGGCACCTCCTCGGCGGTGGGATCCGGTCAGGAGGCGGGTGCGAATGCACTCGGGGTCCGTTGCCCCTGCCGGGAGGCCGGGGGAGTGGACCGGGACCGTCCGGACCGGGTTTCCCTCAGTCTGCTGGGGCTGTGATGTGGACCACAGGGCGCCTTCCACGCGTTGGAAGGCGCGCCGGACGGTGGTGCGGCGCGGCCGGCGTCGTCAGCCCAGCCCGGCCTGGCTCCGGTTGAAGGCGATGGTGCGGGGGTCCAGGACGGGGCGCTCGGAGCGCGCCCGGGCGATGCGGCGGGCGGTGGCGAGGACCAGGTCCGGCAGCCCGTGGGGTTCCGGGTTCCGCAGTGCGTAGATGGCGCCCACGGCCACATCGACCTGGCCCAGGGCATCGGGCACTGGGGCCGCGATGGAGCCGGCACCGGCTGCCAGGGCGCCGTCCAGCCGGAGGAGGCCCTCGCGCCGGGCCGTGTCCATGCTCTCGCGCAGTTCCTCAGGCCGGGTCTTGGTGAACTGGGTGTACCGCTTGAGGGGGGTGGCCAGGTACTCGTCCTGCTCCTGCCGGCTGGAGAAGGCCAGCAGGACCAGTCCGGTGGCGGTGACGTGGAGGGGGAGCCGGCCGCCCATGCGGTTCTGCCCCGTGTAGTTGGGATGGGCCCGCAGGGCCTCCAGGTACATGACGTCATCGCCCTCCCGCACGGAGAGGTTGACGGTGAGTCCGGTCCGGCGTTGCAGGTCCACCAGGTGCGGAAGGGCCAGCTCGCGGATGCGCAGGTCCTCCGTGGAGGCGCTCGCCAGTTCCAGGATCTTGCGGCTGAGGCAATACCGTCCCTCCTCGTCCAGGTCCAGGCCGCCCCACTCCCGCACCTCGTGGGCGAGGCGGTGGGTGGTGGTCAGGCTCAAGTCGGCGCGGCGGGCGATCTCGGAGAGGGTCAGCGGTTCACCCCGGTGGCCGAACGCGTCCAGCAGGGACAGGACGCGGGAGGCGGCCGTGCGCTTCGGGTGTCCCAGCGCGGTGTCGCGGAGCCGGTCGCGGACGCCGTGGATGTCCACGGGTGGGTTCTGGTTCATCGCGGTCAGTCCTCCGGTGCCCACCCGGTTGGGGTACGCCGTCGCCCGGGCCGGACCGGCGGATGCCGGAGGCCGCGAGCACCGTGGCGAGCGCGAGCCGGGGCTCGCGGGGCGCACCGGAGGTGGGTGTGGCTCAGGCTAGGGGCCGGCGTCGTGCCTACTGGCCGGTTTCCGCCGGATGAAAGCCCGCAGGAGGCGGGAAGGGGGCCGAAGCGGGCCGGTGAGGAAGGGGGAGACGCGGACAGGCCGGGGCGGTGCGGGAGGGGGAGACGCGGACAGGCCGGGGCGGACCGTCAGGAGGTGGAGCCGGCCTGGCCCGCGCTCGGGGCCACCGTCCCGCCACCGTCCACGGGGAGGACCTGGCCGGTGATCCACCGGGCGGCGGGGGTGCACAGGAAATGCGCGGCGGAGGCGATGTCCCAGACGTTGCCCTCGGTGCGCAGGGCCACGCTGCCGGCTCTGAGCTCGCGGCGTTCCTGGGTCATGCCGCGGGCGGCGAAGGCGCCCCAGATCATGCCGACCCGGATGCAGTTCACCCGGATGCCGCGCGGGGCCAGGGTGGCCGCCGCGCCGACGCAGAGCTTCTCGAGGGCCGTCTTGGCCAGCGTGTAGGGCAGTCCGGGGCCGCGGCCCTCCACCGCCCCGGAGGAGACGTGGATGATGGCCCCGCCGGAGGTCATGTGGGGCTGCACGGCGCGCATCAGCAGCAGCGCGGTGCCCAGGTTGACGTCGAAGGCCCGCTGATAGTCCTCCAGGGAGGTCTCGAAGATACCGGTGATGCCGCCGCCGCCCACCGAGTTGCCCACCACGTCGATGGATCCGTACTCGACCAGCACCCGGTCCACGGTGGCCAGGACATCGTGTTCATCGGTGAGGTCCACGGCGAAGCGGCTGGCCTGGCCCCCGGCTTCCCGGATGGCGTCCACGGTCCGCTGCGCCGCCTCCTGGTCCCGGTCCAGCACCGCGATGGCGGCGCCGGCCCGGGAGAAGAGCCAGGCCATGGCGAAACCCACGCCGCCTTCGGGCCCGCTCAGGCCGCCACCGGCGACGACGGCGGTCTTGCCGGCGAGCCACGGGGTGTGCTCGGCCTGGGCGATCTCATCCTGGACGGCTGCGGACCAGGCCTGGGGGTGCGTGCCGGTACGGGGGCTGGGGGCGGTGGTGGACACGGTGTGATGCTCCTGGGGTCGGGGTCGGGCTCGAGGTCGGGATGGGGTGGTGTGGGAGGGGCGCGAGCGAGGTGGACGGGGGCGCGTGGGGATCTGTGTGGGTGGGCGTCGGTGGGGCTCTGTGCACCGGAAAGGTCAGTGCACCGGGAAGGACTGACCCGACCAGGTGCTGAACACCCGGACCACCATGGAGATCGCCGCGTTGGAGGAGCCGGCCACCACGATCGGTAGGGAGGCCGGTGTGGCGTCCGTGACGGCCGGGTGGAAGTGGTCCGGGTCGAAGGGTCCGAAGGGGCGGTCGCTCAGGGCCTTGCCCACGGCGGCCAGATCGGCCTCGGTGTGCCCGGCCTGCTCGACGAGCCACTGGCGGACGTCCTGCTTCGACAGGCCCTCGTCATCGAGGGCACGGGCATGCGCCGGGTTCAGGACGAGGACGGCCGAGCTGCTGCGGAAGATCCAGGGGCCCCTGCGTTGCAGGGTGTCCGCGATGTCCTCCAGGAGCTCCCCGGCACTGCGGAAGGATCGGTTGTCGATGAACTCACTGGTCCGGGTCAGGACCACGCTGACGGCGTCCTGACCGGCCGGCACCCCGGTCTCGGCGCTGTGCGGGGCCCAGGGGCTGGACTCCTCGTCCTCACCCACGCAGTGGAACCAGCGGCCCGGGATCCCTTGGGTCGCCTGTTCCAGTTGCTGAGGGACCACGCCGAAACCGTTGCGCACGGTCAGGCCCAGGGCGCGTGGGATGGTCATGTTCGCCCGGAAGCCGGGACCGAACACCCCGCCGGTGGAGTTGACGCCCAGGCGGTGCCGGATCGGGCCGTTGACGATCACCAGGGGGGCCGGGCCGCTGGTGGACTGCCAGCCGCCACCCCGAGCCGCCCGTTCATGGGACAGGGCCTCCCAGGCGGTCAGCACGACGGGCAGGTACTCCGGACGGCACCCGGCCATGGCGGCGTGCAGGGCGATGTCCCGGACGGTGGCGTGGCGGTCCAGCTGGGGCAGACCGGCCAGGATCTCGTCCGGGTCCCGGTCGGTGTGGAGCAGGAACTCCTCGACCACCTCCTGCGTGGCCGGCAGCACGGGCAGGCCGTCGGACCACCCGCGGTCGAACAGGTACTCGGCCATGGCGCGGGAGGCGGTGGGGTCCAGCCGGGATTCCGGGACGGTGGTGCCCACCGGGGCCGGGGTCCCCTCCAGTTCCGGGCTCATGCGGCCGGGCTGAGGAAATGGCCGCGCACCCGGGACGCCAGCGTCTGGCCGCGTTCGGTGAGGTCCCCGTCCGTCAGATTGGCGATCGGATGCGGCATGAGGAGCACAGGGAAGTCGGGCCGCCCCTGGAGTGCGGCCATGGCACGTGACGTGACCTCGAAGGCCTCCGTGCACAGGACCGCCACGGGCACTCCGCGCTGCTCCAGGGCGATGCCGTCAGCCACCGCGGCGGCGCTGCAGGAGCCGCAGTCGCCGATGCCGATCACCACCACATCGCAGTCACGGATGATGCGCTCCACCACGTCCGCGGCCAAGGGCATGGCGAATTCCGGTTTCGTCATCCGGACCAGGTCGACGTGGTCGGTCTCCGCCAGCACGGTGCCCACGGCGTCCAGCAGGGCCGCGGCGTTGCGTTTGGTGTTCTCCAGCAGGCCCACGCGCTTGTCCCGGAGGGAATCCACCTGAGGTGCCGCCACCGCCTGCGTGGTCGCGGCCGGCTCGCCGGGCCGGCCTCTCCTGCTGATGCTGCTGATGGTGGGGTCAAGGATCCCGGCCGTCATGGCTTCCTCCATCCTCGCGGCGGCTGCCGCAGTCTCGTCTGGCCACTATGACCGGCGTGGAGGCTCTGGGCGGGGTGGATTCCAAGCGATGGAAGACCTGCGTGTGCACCGTCGTCGGCGCAGGTCCGGACTCTGTGGAAGAATAGGTTGCCGGTCCGCGACGACCGTTCGACGCCGACCCTTCCGCCCTGGTGTAATGGCAGCACGCCAGCCTTTGGAGCTGTGCAGTATAGGTTCGAATCCTATGGGCGGAACCACACGGAACCACGCGGCGCCAGGCCGCCCACGGCGAGGACGCCCGCTGCCCTGTCCGGGAGAAAACCGGCGAAAATAGGCCGAAGCATCCTTAAGGCCTAAAGTCAAGGGTTAAGTCTGAGGGTTGAATTCACCCCGGCAGACCGCATTCCCGTGGCCTAGCCTTCCGCTCCCTACCGGCGCTCCATAGGATCAAGTGGTCAGAGGCATCCCCGCCCCTTGACCGCCGTTCACCCGGCGGTCCGTCCGGATCCCCCTCCGGATGGACAGTTCTGAACCGGAAGCTCACAGCATGCAACCGTCTCCCTCCCCGTCCCCATCCATCGCGCCCGAACGGCTTGCGACCGAGCCGCCCGCAGGCCAGATCGACGAGTTAGTGCGGCACGACCCGCTCAGACGTCCCGGCCCGGCACCGGGAATCCACGCTGCCGTAAGGTCGGCGTACGATGCCGTGACCGTCCCCGGCCTGGCCCCGCTCGATTTCTCCTGGCTGGACACGGGGGCGGACGGCCGCTGGATGGAGTCTCCGGACGAGGCGACCCAGGCGCTCGGCAGGATCCTGACGGGCCACGGTGCTGGCGGAGCAATTGTGACCGGTGAGCTCGGCGACCGCCGCGAGACCATCGAAGCGGCCCTTTCCGGCGTCAGTCCGGACAGGGCGGTCTTCCGGCTCCACGGCAGCCCCTTCGCGGCGGCCACCCCGTATGGTGCTCTGGCCATCCTGCTCTCGGGACTGAACGAGGCGCCGCCGGCGCAGATCCACGCAATGGTCTGGGCACTGGCCGACTACCTGCGCTCGCTCGGAGAGCAGCCGGCCATCGTGATCGTGTCCCAGCCGGATCAGATCGATCCGGACACCATCACCGTCCTGGCCCAGCTGTCCCAGATCAACCGCATCACCCTGGTGGTGCACTGCGAGCGGCCGACGGAGGTCCCGCTCGATCTGGCGGCCATGCGCCGGTTGGGGACCCTGACCGGGATCACGGTCTGGCCGCTGACCCCTACGGCGAGCCACGGTCTGCTAGAAGACGTGCTCGAGGGAACCGTGTCCCGCTTCGCCTCGACCGTGCTGTGGCAGCACAGCTCAGGATCCGTCCACCGGTTGCGGCAGCTGGCCCGGGACTGCGTGGTCTCCGGGAAGGTGCGGCGCATCGAATCCAGCTGGGTCCTCGCCCCGGGACCGCTGCCCCGATCCACGTCGGGAGGGGCCTCGACCGCAGTGCTGCGTGACCTTCCGGTGCGCCAGCGCGCGCTGCTGGAGATGCTGGCGATCTGCGGGCCCATGCGAGTCGGTGACCTCATCCACACCGGCTTCGCCGCCGAACTGGACGAGCTCGATGACGAGCGAGTGCTCGAGATCAGGAACGGCCACAGCGGCCGGCTGGCCCTGGTGACCTCCGTGCAGGCGGCCGAGATCCTGGCGGCCATCGAACCGGACCGCCACCGTGAGTTGGCCAGCACCCTCGAGGCGCTCGATCCCGGATATCTCAGCGTGCTCCGGGCGGCCCAGGACCTGGTGGCCATCGGCGATGCCGAGGGAGCCATCTCCCTGTTCTCCGACGTCGGCCGGGCTGCGGGCGGCGGCCCGCGGGCTTCCTTGGCCACGGGCCGGGTCCACCTGGCCTGGGCCGAGTCGCGGGCCCGTGCCGTGGTGGGCGACCTGGATGGTGCCGACGCGGCGATCCGGCGTTCCCCGGAACAGGCCTCTGCCGTGCTCAGCGTGCAGGCAGCGGCCCTGGCCGTGGACCGTGGAGACCTCCGCGAGGCCTTGGCCCGCCTGGAGGCGGTTCCCGCCGAGCACCGTCCTGAACTGCTCGACGCCGGCGGGGTGTTCTTCACGAGTGAGGCCATCCACTTCCGCGCCAAATCCATCCGCGCTGAGGCGCTGGCCCTGGCGGACGATCAGGCTGGCGCCCTGGACCTCCTGGTCTCGCTCGACCGGGAACTCACCAGTTTTCGGACCCTGGGGATCGTCAACGACGTGCTCAGTCCCTACGAGCGGGCCGTGATGGCGGAGTCCATGCTGACCGTCCTGCTGGCCTGCGGGCAGACTCAGCGGTGCCGGGACCTGGCTGAGGCGGTCCTGGCCGGAAGGCATGGAAACCCCCATGCGGTGTTGTATGCCGATCTGGTCATCGCAGCCCTGGACGCCATGACGGGGTACCGGGACCGTGCCGAGCAGCGGGCCTCACGGGCGGCGGCCCAGCTGGAGGTGGCAGGCCAACCACGCGACCTTCAGCTGGCCCTCGCCATCCAGGCGTTCTGTGCCACCGACCGGAACGACCCGACCGGAGCGGACGCCTCGCGGCTGCTGGACGCCCGGGCGGAGGGACATCCGCGCGCGGCGGCCCCGTCCCTGGGGCGGCTGGGCTGGCTGGCGGAATTGTTCCTGGCCTGGTCCACGGGCGAGATCCACTCCACCCGGGCGCGGACGGCGAGGATCCTGGCACTCGCGGACCGGGCTGCCGCCGACGGGCTCTACGCCGTGGAATTCTTCGCGGTGGCCAGCGCCTTCCAGTTCGGCGAGATGTGGCTGGCACCGCGGCTGGCCGAGACGGCTGCCGGCACCCAGACGCTCACCTCCGGTCCGAGTCTGCTGATGGCCCGCTCGGTACTCGAGGGCGATCAGGACCTGCTGTACCGGTCCCTGGAGCAGCTGGCTGCGGCGGGGTATGCGGCGCACTTCGAGCACATCAGCTCGCCCCTGCTGAAGGACCTGCCGCAGGCCCAGCTGCGGCGGCTGGCCGAGACCGCCGCCGCCGCAGCGCGCCAGAGCGGTGGGGAAACCGAGGACCCGGAGGGCGAGCCAGACTGGATGGCCGAGTTGACCCGCCGGGAGAAGGAGATCTCTCGGCTCGTGGTGGCGGGCAAGAGCAATGCCATGATCGCCCGGATCAGCGGGATCTCCATTCGGACGGTGGAAGGACACCTTTACCAGATCTATGCCAAGCTGCAGCTCAAGGGCCGTGCCGAGCTGACCCGACTGGCTGCGGCACACGCCCCGCAACGGACCGCGTCATGACCGCACCCGCCACGGGCCGCGTTCCGCCGCGGACCCTGCCGCGCAGGACGCCGGAAGTCGACATCCTGGTGGACATCCTGCAGGGGGAGCGCTTCGCCGGTGCCGTGATCCTCGGTGGGCCTGGCATGGGCAAGTCCTCACTCGTCCAGACCGCACTGGAGATCAGCGGGCGTACGGCGGACGTGCAGACTGTCCAGTGCAGCCCCACCCTGCGGGAGGTGCCGTACGGGGCCCTGACGCCCCTGTTGGCCACGCTGTCCGAACTCACCACCCCCGTGGAGGTGCTGCGCGCCCTGCAGCAGTTCGGGTCGAACCCCGTCATCGTGGTGGTGGACGTCCAGCACCTCGATGCGGCCAGCGCCTTCGTGTTGGCACAGCTCGTGCAGAACCGGGCCGCCACGCTGCTGACGATCGGCACCGGATCACTCGGCCGGGAGTCCGGCATCGCGGCGCTGGCGGATACCGGTGTGCTGAGTACCATCCGGCTGGAGCCCGCAGACCTGAACCAGGTCCGGCGGCAGTGCACGGGAGTCCTCGACGGACCGCTGACCGAGGCCGCCGTGCGGACCATCCGAGGGATGACCGGTGGCAACCCCCGGTTGATCAACGCCTTCCTCGCGTCCGCGCATGACCAGGGGATCCTCGTGCGGGCTCCCAAGGGAGCGGCACTACCGGGACGGCCGGCGCCGTGGATGCTGTTGCGAGCCGCACCGGATCCGGACGGGCGGCTCATCGACACGGTGGAGGCCATGCACGGTTCCCTGCTGGCTGGCGAACGCGAGACACTCGACCTTGTGGCGCTGGCCGGGTGGGTGCCTCGGTCCCTCTTGAGGACCGTGGCGGGGGAACACGTCCATGACCTGCTGGATGCCGGCTTCCTGCGGGAGGGGAAGTCCGCGGATACGGTGGGTCCCGCGGCGGCCATCCACGCCGAGGTACTGCGGGCCCGCATCCCGCCGGGTCGCAGCTTCGACCTGTACAAGAGGTGGCACGCCGCAGGCGGCGACGCGCCAGAACACCGGACCGCCCGCAGCGTCCTCTGGGCGCTGGAATGCGGACAGCCGGTGCCGCTCGGTGAGATCATGGACGCCGGCTACCGCGCCCTGCAGGCCAAGGACTGGCCCACCGCCCGCGCCATGGCCCCCCTCCTGTCCGAGTCACAGGATCCGCGGGCCGCCCTGCTCGTGTCCGAACTCATGCTCGTGGGTGGACGGACCTGGGCGGCCAGCACGGAGCTGGAGGAATTGACGGTCCGGACCACGGATCCGAACCTCAGGTTGGAGGCGCTCTGCCTGCTGGCCCTGAACCGGGTACGGACCGGCGACGCACCCACTCCCTGGGCCGCCGTGCCCACGTTGATGACCCAGCTCCGGGAGCGGCTGCCACAGCACACCGTCACCCCGGCGTCCCTGGCCACGATGGTGGACATGCTGGTCAACGACGGCGTCCACCTGCACCGGCCCGAACTGCTGGAGCAGGCCCGGCTCCTGGTGGATGATCCGCAGACCCCGGACTTCACCCGGGCCATCATGCTGCTCATGCGGGCCGATGCCCTGACCATGGCCGGACAACCGGACGCGGCCATCCCGGCCGCGGAACGGGCCTACGAACTCGCGGCCACCGTCCCGGCCTTCTCCGCCCGGTTCGGCCTGGACGCCCTGGTGGGCCTGGTGCTCGCTTACCTCATGGCGGGATACACGGACCGCGCCAGGGCTGTCCTGGTGGACCAGTTGAGTTTGGAACCACGCCAGTGGCATCAGCGGTCCGGTACGGTCCTGGTCCTGCAGCACCTGGCCGAGACGGCCGACGGGGCGCCGTTGCAGGCGTCCGCCTGGCTGGAAGACGCCGTCGTGGAGCTGCGGCACCACGATCCCGCCCAGATGCTCCGGTTCGCCGAGGCCTTGCTGGCACCGCAGCGGGCCGCCGTCACGGTGGGTCTGCCCAGCCCCACCGCCGAGGAGCGTGCGGCGGGAGCGACCTACGGCCCGGAGAGCCGCTGGCTGCTGTCCCTGGCCCTGTTCAGCATCGCCGAGGATCGCAATCCGGACGCTGCGGATGAGGGCCGACCGCTGTGGCACCGGATCCTGGAGGATCCGCGGCTGGAGCACGACCCCGTCATCCGGCGGGAGATTCTGCTCAGCCTGATGCTGCTGCGGGACCCCGTGGACCTGGACGAGGCCGTGATCGAGGAGTTGCACGGCCTCGCCACTGCCACGCGGGGACCACGCGCCAAGGGAATCGCCCGGGCCCTGGACCCGTTCCTGGCCCGGGACCCAAGGGGACTGGCAGAGGCAGCCGAGGAAGAGGCCGCCGCTGGAGCGGTCCTACCGGCGGCGCTGTGCTGGGCGCGGCTGATCCTGCTGCACCACCGGGCGGGTGACCTGCGCCGCCGAGGCGAGGCGCTTCGTCGGCTCAAGCAGTTGCAGAACCGGGCCGGCGTCGTCTTTCCGCCGTACATCGCTGGGGCCCTGGCCCTGGGGGAGCTGACCGCGCGGGAGCAGGAGATCGTGGACCTGGCGGCCCAGGGGCTGAGCAACGCCGCCGTGGCGGAGAAGCTCTTCGTCTCCCAGCGGACCGTGGAGGGGCACCTGTACCGGGTGTTCACGAAGTTGGGCATCGCCGACCGATCTGAGCTGCGCGACCTCCAGTTCTGAGTTGCGCGACCTCCCGTTCTGATGCGCGTAGTGAGCGCTTCCGGAGGCCGGTCCACTAGAGGCACCCGCCCCCCACGGGGGACGGGTGCCTCACCCATCGCGACCGGCACCAGTGTGGCAGGCGTCATTCCACGTGGGGGCCGGGTACCCGTAGGGGATGGGCAGGGACTCCGCACGCGGTCCACGGAGACAAGTCGAGTAGGCCGATACGGGTGTGTGACGGGGGTCCCCGAACCTACGCTCAGGGTGTCCGAACGGCAGGTCATCCCCGGCCTTCCTGAACGGTCAACCGTCCTTCGCCACGCTCATGGGTGGCTCCCGCACCAACCCCGGTGGGAGATCCAATGCAGTACTTCGTTGTCGCCGCGCGCCGGCATGGGTTCGGGATGTGATCATGTCCCAGGCCACTGAACGCGTGATCGCACCGCACCACCGCGCCGTCGGCGCGGCGTCCCGGTCCAGCCGTCGCTCATCGCTGCCCAACCCCTTCCGCGCCTGGCGCGCCCTCGGGGGAACGGCGCCCTCCGGCCGGCACAGTATCTCCACCCTCGGCAGCACCGTGGAGGCGCCGGCCACGCTCCAGCTGACCACCTCTGTCCCGGCCACCTACTGGAGGGACCGCTACCGGCGCAGCGTGCTCGTGACCGATGTGGTCCTGGTCGTCCTGGCCACGGCCCTGGGCGGTCAGGTCTCCGCGCTCGCCTTCACAGACCCGGACCGGCCCGCCGCGGTGGTGGCCGGCGTCGTCACCCTGCTGTGGGTAGGCATGCTGCAGCTGTTCCGGACGCGCTCGGCGCGGACCCTGGCCGTGGGGGCGACCGAGTACAAGCGGGTCCTCGAGGCCACCGCAGCCACCGCCGGGCTCTTCGCGATCCTCGCCCTGCTGGTGGGTGGCACCGGGGGCCGGTACTTCCTGCTCATCGCCTTCCCCGCCGGCCTGGTCGGACTGCTGACGGGCCGGTGGCTCTGGCGCTCGTGGCTGCACCGGCGGCGCATCCACGGCTGCGCCCTGTCCGACGTCGTGGTGGTCGGCCAAACGGCCGACGTGCAGTACGTGCTGCGCCAGATCGAGCGGAAGTCCGGTGCCGCCTACCGGGTGGTCGGGGTGGTCCTGGACGGGGAGGCCACGTCCGAGGACGAGGAGAAGACCTCCCTCGCCTCCCGCCACGCCCCCAGTTTCCTCGGCACCCACCACGTCACCTCCGCCGTGGCACGGCTGCACGCCGACGCCGTGATCGTGGCCGGGTCGCTGACCGGCGGGAACCAGGCCATCCGTGATCTCGGCTGGTCCCTGGAGGAGTCCCGGGCCGAACTGATCGTGGTGTCCTCGCTGACCAACGTGGCCGGCCCCCGGATCAGCGTCCGCCCCGTGGAGGGACTGCCGCTGATGCACGTGGAGCAACCCACCTTCGACGGCGGACGGCACCTGGTCAAACGCACCATGGACATCGCCGTCTCCGCCGTGGCGCTGCTGCTGATGCTGCCCCTCTTCGGGGTTCTGGCGTTGATGATCCACCGGGATTCGCCCGGCGGGGTGTTCTTCGCCCAGACCCGCACCGGACGCCGCGGCACGCCGTTCCGGATGTACAAGTTCCGCACCATGCGGGCGGACGCCGAGCAGCAGAAGGCCGCGCTCGCGCTCGCCAACCAGGGCGCGGGACCGCTGTTCAAACTGAAGGACGACCCCCGGGTCACCCGGATCGGCACCCGCCTCCGGCACCATTCGCTGGACGAGCTGCCGCAGTTCTGGAACGTGCTCAAGGGGGACATGTCCCTCGTCGGCCCCCGGCCCCCGCTGCCGGACGAGGTGGCGGCGTATGCCGGCCACGAGGGCCGCCGGCTGTTCATCAAGCCCGGACTCACCGGCCTGTGGCAGACCAACGGCCGCTCCAACCTGGGGTGGGACGAAAGCGTCCGCCTGGATCTCTACTACGTCGAGAACTGGTCCGTCACGGGCGATCTTCAGATCATGTGGCGCACCTTCAAAGTCATGATCCAACCCGAAGGAGCGTACTGATGAGTATCGCCGCCGATTCCACCGTCAACCCCGCCCTCCGCGTCGCCGTCATCGGTGCCGGTTACTGGGGACCCAACCTGGCCCGGAACTTCGCCATGAGCTCCGACTGGGAGCTGGTCGCCATCTGTGACATGGACCGCGAACGGGCCGAGGAGCTGGCCCGGAAGACCGGCGAGCCGGCCGTGGTCACCTCCGTGGACGAGCTGCTCGCCGAGCACGAGGTGGACGCCGTGGCCATCGCGACGCCGGCCCGCACCCACCATGCGATCGCCATGCAGGCCATCGCCGCCGGCAAGCACGTGGTGGTGGAGAAGCCCCTGGCGGACACCACCGAGCGCGGCCGCGAGATGGTGGAGGCCGCCCGCGCCGCCGGCACCGTCCTGATGGCAGACCACACCTACTGCTACACCCCGGCCGTGCTCAAGATCCGTGAGCTCATCGCCTCCGGCGAGCTGGGCGAGATCCTCTACGTGGACTCGGTCCGCATCAACCTGGGACTGGTCCAGCCAGACGTGGACGTCTTCTGGGACCTGGCCCCGCACGACCTCTCCATCCTGGACTTCATCCTCCCGGGCGGCCTGGAACCGGTGGCCGTCTCGGCCCAGGGCGCTGACCCGCTGCGCTCCGGCAAGTCCTGTGTGGGCTATCTCGCCCTGCCGCTGCCGAACGGTGCCCTGGCCCATGTGCACGTCAACTGGCTGTCCCCGACCAAGATCCGGCAGATGGTGATCGGCGGCAGCAAGAAGACCCTGGTCTGGGACGATCTGAATCCGCAGCAGCGGCTGAGCATCTTCGACCGGGGCGTGGACCTGGGCCGCCAGGAGCAGGTCTACGGGGACGCGGCCTCCCGCAAGGGCGCGGCGATCTCCTACCGCCTGGGGGACACCTGGTCCCCGGCGCTGTCCGAGTTCGAGCCCC
This sequence comes from Citricoccus sp. NPDC079358, assembly GCF_040702545.1. NCBI lineage: Bacteria > Bacillati > Actinomycetota > Actinomycetes > Micrococcales > Micrococcaceae > Citricoccus > Citricoccus sp. NPDC079358. The sequence continues at coordinate 44,198 of NZ_JBFBLI010000015.1, read as the reverse complement.
TGGGCCTGATGGTCACGTCCTTCGCCGAGGCCATCCGCACGGACCAGCCGGCGCCCACCGACGGCGATTCCGCACTGCGGGTGCTCGCCGTGCTCGAAGCCGCCAGTGCCTCCCTGGCCGCCGGTGGGGCGAAGAAACAGGTTGGGCAGGCCGGTCCGTCAGCGCTCGCTGGTCCTGCTGCTCATTCCGCCCTCTCCGCTCCCTCCGCTCTCACTCCGTCCACCCACCCCGACTCGACGCTGGAGGCAGCGCTGTGAACTCCGAACAGACCCCAGACCTGAACTCCCTGAACGGCCGCCGGTTCTTGGTGACCGGAGGTGCCGGCACCATCGGCTCCGAGATCGTCGACCAGCTGGTGGCGGCCGGTGCCGAGAAGGTGACCATCCTGGACAACCTGGTCCGAGGGCGCCGGTCCAACATCGCCGCGGCGCTGGAGAGCGGACGCGTGGAGCTCGTGGAGGGTGACATCCTCGACCGGGCCCTTGTCCGGGACCTCGTGGCGGACCGGAACGGCGTGGACACCGTGTTCCACCAGGCCGCCATCCGCATCACCCAGTGCGCCGAGGACCCCCGGCTGGCCGTGGACGTCATGGTAAACGGCACCTTCAACGTCCTCGAGGCGGTCGCCGCCGTCGGGAACTCCGCCTCCGCGGCGGCCTCCGCCGGGGGCCGCCGTGCCCCGAGGGTCGTCGCGGCCTCCAGCGCCTCGGTCTACGGCATGGCGGAGCAATTCCCGACGACGGAGCGCCACCATCCGTACAACAACGACACCATCTACGGCGCGGCCAAGACCTTCAACGAGGGCCTGCTGGCCAGCTTCCGGGCCATGTACGGGCTGGACTACGTGATGCTGCGCTACTTCAACGTGTACGGCCCGCGCATGGACGTGCACGGCAAGTACACCGAGGTGCTCGTGCGGTGGATGGAACGGATCGACGACGGCTTGCCGCCCCTGATCTTCGGGGACGGCAGCCAGACCATGGACTTCGTCATCGCCGGGGACATCGCCCGCGCCAACCTCCTGGCCGCGGCCAGCCCGATCACCGAGGGCGTCTACAACATCGCCTCCGGCACCGAGACCTCGCTCAAGGACCTCGCGGAGGCCCTGCTGCGCGTCATGGGCTCCGACCTCCCGATCGAGTACGGGCCCGAGCGGGCCGTGAACTCCGTGGTCCGCCGCCTCGCGGACACCTCGGCCGCCGAACGGGACCTCGGGTTCCGCGCCACCACCGGACTCGACGAGGGCCTGCGACGGCTCGTCGAGTGGTGGCGGCCCCTCCGCGAGGAAGTGGCCGCCGGCCGCTCCCTCATCGCCAGCGCACCGGCCGCCACCTAAGCCGCCCGAACCAGAACCGGAAAGACGACGATGAGCAGAATCAGCGTGATGAAGCCCTGGCTGGGCCCGGAAGAGGCCGAAGCCGTCTCCCGGGTCATCGCCTCGGGCTGGGTCGCCCAGGGGCCCCGGACCGTCGAGTTCGAACGGGCCTTCAGCACGGCCCACGGGGTGTCCCACGGCGTGGCCACCTCCTCCTGCACCACAGCCCTGCACCTGGCCCTGCTCGTGGCGGGGGTGCAGCCCGGCGACGACGTCATCGTCCCCTCGTTCTCCTTCATCGCCACGGCCAACGTGGTGACCTACCTGGGAGCCCGGCCGGTGTTCGCGGATGTGGACCTGGTGACCGGCAACGTGACGGCCGAGACCCTGGATGCGGTGCTGACGCCCCGGACCACGGCCGTGATCGCCGTGGACCAGGGCGGCGTCCCCGTGGACCTGGACCCGATCCGGACCTTGTGCGACCGGCATTCCCTGGCCCTGGTCGAGGACGCCGCCTGCGGGGCGGGGTCCACGTACCGCGGTCACCCCGTCGGTGCGGGGGCGGATGTGACCGCCTGGTCCTTCCACCCGCGCAAGCTGCTCACCACCGGAGAGGGGGGCATGCTCACCACGGACAACCCCGAGTGGGCCGCCCGCGCCCGGCGACTGCGGGAGCACTCCATGGACGTGTCCGCGGCAGAGCGGCACACCTCCGTGCTGCCCGTCCAGGAGAGCTACCCCGAAGTGGGGTTCAACTACCGGATGACGGACCTGCAGGCGGCCATGGGCCTGGTCCAGCTGGGCAAGCTGCCGGAGATGGTCCGCCGGCGCCGTGCCCTGGCAGAGGACTACCGGGCGGTGCTGTCCACCCTGCCCGGGCTGCGTTACGTCACGGACCCGGAGTACGGCACCTCCAACTTCCAGTCCTTCTGGGTCGAGGTCCTGCCCGACTTCCCGCTGAACCGCGAGGAACTGCTCGAGTGGCTGGCGGCGGACGGGATCTCCGCCCGCCGAGGCATCATGGCCGCCCACCGCCAGGACGCCTACGCCGGTCACTCGGGCCTGGTCAGGCCCCTACCCATGACCGAGAGGCTCACCGACAACACGCTGATCCTGCCGGTGTTCCACTCCATGACCGAGGACGAGCACCGCCGGGTGACCTCGAGCATCAGGGCCGCCGCGGAGTCCCCGCGCAACACCCGCCACCACGCCGCCACCACGGAACGGCTGGAGTCATGACACGCCTCCTGCTCGTGGCCGCCAGTGGCTTGGCGCGAGAGACGCTGGCCTCCATCCGGTCCTCCGCACCCGTGGGCCGCCACCTTGCTGCTGATGGGGCCGACGAGGTGATGGGTTTTCTGGACGATGACGTCTCGCTGCACGGCACCTCGGTGGCCGGGTTACCCGTCCTCGGGGGGCTCGACCTCGCGGCCACCCGCACGGAACGGTTGCTGGTGTGCGCGGGGTCGGGCCGGGCCCGTGCGGCGATCGTGGCGCGATTGGCGACCTTCGGCGTGGGCGAGGAGCGGTACGCCACCCACATCCACCCCTCCGCAGTGATCGGCGACGGATCGACCTTCGGTGCAGGGTCCATCGTCCTGGCCGGTTGCGTGCTGACCGGCGATGTCACCCTGGGCCGCCACACCGTGCTGATGCCCCGCACCGTGCTCACGCATGATGACCTCCTCGGCGACTACGTCACCTGCGCGGCCGGCACCACGCTGGCCGGCCGGGTGCACGTGGGCTCCCGCGCCTATCTCGGCATGCAGGCCTCCGTCCGGCAGGACGTCCGGGTCGGGGAGGACGCCGTGATCGGGATGGGGGCCGTGGTGCTGCAGGACGTGCCGGACGCCCAGACCTGGGCCGGAAACCCAGCCGGGCCGCTCCGCGGAACGGAACCGGCCGGCGTCGTTCCCTCAACCGAGGGCGCCCTGACGCGTCTGATCGCCATGAAAGGAAGCAGAGCATGAGAGTCCTCGTGTGCCCCCACCAGCTCGGCATGGGCGGAAGCCAGCTGAACGCGATCGAGATGGCCGCGGCCATGCGGCACTACGGTCACGAGCCGATAATCTATTCAGCCCCCGGCGTCCTGACCGAGCTCCTGCGGGACACCGGCCTCGAGTGGGCCGAGGCCCCCGCGCCGGACGCCCCCGGACTGGGGTGGTCACGGCGGCTGGAGGAGGTCGTGCGGCAGCACCGCATCGACCTGATCCACGCCTATGAGTGGCGGTCCTGCCTGCAGGCGGCCTTCGGCGCCGGGCGGCAGGTCCCCCTGCTGATGTCCGTCATGTCCATGGACGTGCCCCGGTTCCTGCCCACCCACGTGCCCCTCGTCGTCGGGACGCCCGAACTCCAGCAGCGGATGCTGGAGCAGGGCCGCCGGGCCCACTTGCTGGAACCGCCCGTGGACATGGACCGGTACCGGACCACGGACATCGCCGCGGCCCGCGCCCGGTTCGGCATCCCGGACGGCGCCCTGGTGATCTCGATCGTCTCGATGCTCACCACGGCCCTCGAGAAACTCCAGGGCGTGCTGGAGGCCATCCGCGTGGTGGACCGGATGGCGGCGACCCGGCCCGTCCGGCTGCTGATCGCGGGAGACGGGGAAGGGCTGCAGGCCGTGCAGCGGCGGGCGGCCGCCGTCAACGCGCACCACGGCTGGACCGTGGTGCAGCCGGTGGGCTTCCAGCTGGACGCCGCCCCGGCCTACGAGGCGGCGGACATCGTGCTGGGCATGGGGTCCTCCGCCATCAAGGGACTGGCCCACGCCAAACCGCTCGTGGTCCACGGCGAGGCCGGATTCTGGCGGACCCTGGACGAGACCACCGCGGCAGGCTTCCTGCACAGCGGCTGGTACGGCCGGCGCGGGGCCGGCATCCGCGACCTGGCGGGGGCGCTGGAGTCCCTGGCGGAGTCACCCGCCCTGCGCCTCCGGCTGGGGGCCTTCGGCCGGGACCTCGTGGCCACCCGTTATGACCTCGACCGGGCTGCCGAGCACCTGGCCGCCCTGTACGTGGACACGGCCCTGGGCCGGGCGCCCCGAGCCACCGTGGCCCGGTCGCTCGCGCGCTCCGCGGCCACCAGTGCCCGGTACTTCACCTCCATGCGCTTCGGGTCCGTAGTGGACCGCGAACAGTGGGCCCGAGAAGGAGCTATCGCATGAAGGACATGGCCATCGTCACCCCGTCCTACCGCCCGGATCTCGAGGGATTCCGCCGGCTTCACCAGTCCGTCCTGGACTGCACGGACGAGACGGTGATGCACCACGTCATCGTGCCGGGGATCGATGCCGAGCTGTTCCGGGAGACCGGCCCACCGCGGCTGACCGTGTGGACCTACCAGGAGGTCATGCCACCGGGACTGGTGGCCACGGACCGGCTGGCGTCCCGGATGGGGCGGGTCCCCGGTCTGCCGTCCTCGATGAACTGTGCTGCCGTGGAGAGACGGCGGCCCTGGCGCCCGGTCCGGGGCTGGGTGCTGCAGCAGCTCGTGAAGATGGGCCTGACCCATCGCGTCGATGCCCGGCTGCTGCTGAACATCGATTCCGACGCGGTCTTGGTCCGGCCCGTCACCACGCGGGACTTCGTCCGCGAGGGAGTCGTCCGCCTGTACGGCGTGGAGGAGGCCATCACCCCGGCCATGAAGCGCCATTACCGCTGGTGCCAGGTGGCCCACGAGCTCCTGGGGCTGCCGTGGACAGGCCGGCCCAGCTACCCGGACCACGTGGGCGGCGTGGTGTCCTGGGACGCGGAACTGCTCCGCCAGTGCCTGGCACGGGTCGAGCTCGTCACCGGGCAGCCCTGGGCCGTGGCGGCCTCCCGTCACCTCCAGTTCAGCGAAGACATCCTCTACGGCACGTATGTCCGGCATTTCGGCTCCGAGCGGGACACCAGCTTCCAACGGGACCACACCCGCTGCCACAGCTACTGGTCCCCGACGCCGATGGACCGGGACGACGCCGCAGCGTTCGTCGACGGCTTCGAGGACCACCACCTCGCCGTCCACATCCAATCGAACTCCGACACCGACGCAGCCGTCGAGGCACGCGTCCTGGACCAACTGAAGGGGATGGCCCTGCAATGAACATCACCGACACACTCGTCACCATCGGCTCGATCCCCGAGACCCCCGTGATCCCCGCGTCCGGTCCCGGAGCGGCTGCCCTCCAGGAGACCGCACCGCCCGTCCCCTTCGTGGACCTCGGCGCCCAGCAGCGCGAGATCGACGACGAAGTCCAGGCCGGTCTGCGCCGCGTCTTCGACACGACCGCCTTCATCGGTGGGCCGGACGTCCAGGCCTTCGAGGCCGAATACGCCGCCTTCATCGAGGTCTCCGACTGCGTGGGCGTCGGCAACGGCACCGACGCCCTCGAGCTGGCGCTGCGGGCCGCCGGCGTGCAGCCCGGGGGAGAGGTCATCCTTCCGGCGAACACCTTCATCGCCACCGCCGAGGCCGTCAGCCGGATCGGCGCCGTGCCCGTGCTGGTGGATGTGGACCCCCAGTACCTGCTGATCGAGCCCGAGGCGGCGCTCGCCGCCATGACGGAGCGCACCCAGGCCGTCATGCCGGTCCACCTCTACGGCCAGACGGCGTTCGTCGAGCGGATCCGGCCGCAGGCCGAGCGGGCCGGCGTCGCGGTCATCGAGGACGCGGCCCAATCACAGGGGGCCTTCCGGCACGGCCGGATGGCCGGCAGCCTGGGGCTGGCGGCCGGCACCAGCTTCTATCCGGGCAAGAACCTCGGGGCCGCCGGGGACGCCGGCGCCGTGATGACCAACGACCCCGAGCTCGCGGCCCGCGTCCGGGTGCTGGGCGAGCATGGGAGCCCGTCCAAATACCGGCACAGCACGGTCGGCATGAACTCGCGGCTGGACACGGTCCAGGCCGTGGTGCTGCGGGCCAAACTGGCCCGGTTGGAGCGGTGGAACGAGGGGCGCCGGGCCGCTGCGGCCCGGTACACGGAACTGCTGCGGCCCCTGGCCGACTCCGGTGACGTGTGGCTGCCCACCGCGGCCGAGGGCAACCACCACGTCTGGCACCTCTACACCGTTCAGCTGGAGAACCGCGACGCCGTGGTGGACAGCCTGCGTGCCGTGGGGATCGGAGCCGGGGTGCACTACCCCGTGCCCGTGCACCTCACCGGTGCCTACGAACACCTGGGCCGGGCCCGGGGAGCCTTTCCCGTCACGGAGGCTGCGGCGGACCGGCTGCTGTCCTTGCCGATCTTCCCCCACATCACGGAGGAACAGCAGGAACGCGTCGTGGCGGCCCTGCTCCGGGCCATGGCGCGGAACCGCACGTGAGCCCGGACCCCATGAGCGTCAGCGAACGACCGGTGCCGTCCGTCCCCGCCGACCCCGCCGACCCCGCTGACAGGGCCGGCGCGGCGGGCCGTCAGGAGGAGCTCACACCTCCCACCCGACGCCGCGGACGACGGGCCAAGAGGCCGGTCCCCGGCCAGGGCACGACGGCGGCCGGGGCCTTCGGCTGGAGCCTGGCCAACACGATGGTCACGCGATTGGGGACCCTGGCCATCGGCATCATCCTGGCCCGGGTCCTGGGGCCGGAGCAGTTCGGCACCTTCGCCGTGGCGCTGGTCGCGCTCATGGCCGTCCTGAGCTTCAACGAGCTGGGCGTCTCGCTGGCGATCGTCCGCTGGCCGGGGAACCCGAAGAGCATCGCCGGGACCGTCAACACGATCTCCCTGGCGTCCAGTGCACTCCTGTGCGCGGCCGCCTGGTGGGCCGCCCCCGCCTACACCCAGGCCATGGGCAGCCCGGAAGCGACCGACGTCGTCCGGCTGCTGATCCTCAGCGTGCTCATCAACGGGGCCGTCGCCGGCCCCGCGGCCCTGCTGCAGCGCGACTTCCGGGAGAAGACGCGGATGGGCATCGACCTGGCCAACGTCTGGACGGGGACCGTCCTCTCACTCGTGCTGGCGTTGGCCGGCATGGGGGCGATGTCCCTGGCCATCGGCAGACTCTCCGGCAGCCTCATCGCCGCGGTCCTGTTCGTGCGAGCCGCGCCGCTGCCCTACCGGCTGGCCTGGAATCGGGACTATGTGGGCAAGCTGCTGCGGTTCGGGCTGCCCCTGGCCGGGACCAGTGCCATCGTGTTCGGCGTCGGGTACGCGGACCAGCTGACCGTGGGTGCGGTGCTGGGACCGGTGGCCCTGGGCTTCTACGTCCTGGCGTTCAACCTCTCCAGCTGGCCCGTGAGCATCGTGTCCGAGCCCTTGAGACGGGTGGCTCCCGCCGCGTTCTCCGTGCTGCAGCGCGACCCGGAACGCCTGCGTGACGTGATGCTGAAGTTGATGGGACTGCTGGCAGCGGCCACCGTGCCGGCCTTCCTGGCGATCGCCGGCGCCGCCGTACCCGTGGTCGACCTGGTGTACGGCGAGGCCTGGGTGCCGGCCGCCGCCGCGCTCAGCTGGCTGGTGGTGGCCGCGATGGTGAAGATCCTCTGTGAACTCTCCTACGACGTCATGGTGGTGATCGGCCGCACGGGGACCGTCTTCTGGATCCAGTGCGCGTCCCTGGTGGTCATGGTCCCCGCCCTCGTGCTGGGCGCCATGATCGGCGACCTCGCCGGGGTGGCCGCCGTCCAGGCCGGCGTGTCCCTGCTAGTGGTCCTGCCCCTCTACATCCGGCAACTGCGGCATGTCGGAATCCGCTTCCCGGACGTGTTGCGCCTGTTGTGGCTTCCGGCGCTCACCGGGCTTGCGGCCGGGGCCACCACCTGGTGGCTGGCGGTCACCGTGGAGAACACCATCCTGGCCCTGGTCCTGGGAGCCACCGTGACCCTCGGCATCATCGTCGCCTCGGTCTACCGGCACCGGGGGACCCTGCGGCTGCTCACCACCATCGGCTCGTCCGACCGAACGGAGACCCCGGCATGAGAATCCTCGTCTATCCCCATGACCTGGCGATGGGCGGCAGCCAGATCAACGCCATCGACCTGGCCGCCGTGATGCGTGACTCCGGGCACGAGGTGGTCCTCTACGGCCAACGGAACACGCTCGTGGAGCGGATCGAGGAACTCGGGCTGGAATTCATCGAATCGCCGCGGCCCCGGCGCCGGCCCACCCCGTCCATCGTCTCCTCCCTGAGGGGACTGATCCGGCAACGCGGATTCGAGGTGATCCACGGCTACGAGTGGCCCCCCACGCTCGAGGCCGTGGTGGCCTGCCACGGCAGCCGGTCCGTGGCGGTGTCCACGGTCCTGTCCATGTCCGTGGCCCCCTTCATCCCCACGTACGTTCCGCTGTTGGTCGGCACCGAGCAGATCCTGGCTGCCGAAGTGGCCGCCGGCCGAACCAGGGTGGGACTCATGGAGCCGCCGATCGACACCCGGCTGAACTCCCCGGAGGTGAAGCTTCCCCTGCGCGCCTTCGTCAGCCGGTGGGACCTCGATCCGGAGGCCTTCACCGTGGTGGTCGTGTCCCGCCTGGCCCACGAGATGAAGCTCGAGGGCATCCTGACGGCGATGGAGTCGGTCCGGCAGCTGGGCCGGGACCGCCGCGTGCAGCTGATCGTGGTGGGAGGTGGCCCCGCGGCGGGGCTCGTCCAGGACACGGCGGAGGCGATCAACGCCGAGCTCGGCACCCGCGCCATCGTCGTGACGGGGGAGATGCTGGACCCGCGGCCGGCCTACGCCGTCGCGGACGTGGCGTTGGGGATGGGCAGTTCGGCTCTGCGTGCCATGGCCTTCGGCAAACCGCTGGTGGTCCAGGGCATTGACGGCTTTTGGGAGACCCTGACGCCGGAATCCCTGCCCACGTTCCTCTGGCAGGGATGGTACGGGCAGGGCGAGGGAACCCACGGTGCGCCGGCTCGGCTGAGCGCCATTCTGCGGACCCTGATGGACCAACCGGACACGCGACACCGCCTGGGCCGGCTGTCGTGGCAGACCGTCAGGGAACGGTTCAGCCTGGCCGCGGCCGCGGAACGGCAACTCGGACTCTACAAGGAGTCACTGGCCTCGCGGCGCCACGGGCAGCCGTTCGGCCGCACGCTGCAGGACAACACGGTCTCCCTGACGCGGTTCCTGCGCTACCACCGCGGGATCTCGGCTGACCGGAGGCGGGGACGGGCGGCGGACGAGGATTTCAACAGCAAGGCCACCTTGGTGCAGACCAGAGTGCAGACGAGGGTGCAGACGAGTGGCCCTCCAGCCGGCCTGGGGGCCGGATCATGACCTCCGAAGAGCAGCGGCCTCCGCTGATCCTCTGGCTGGCGGGCGTCGGCTGGGATGAGGTCCGCGGCACCGACAGCCGGTTGGTGGAAGAACTGTCCGCGACGGCCACGGTCCTCTGGTGCGATCCGCCGAGTAGGGGATGGACGGTGCCCCTGGCGGAGATGGCACGGCCGTTCGACGCCGTGGCGCCGAACGTGTTGAGGATTCGCGTCCCGGCCCTGCCCTGGAGCACCAGGTATGGCGTCAGGGTGGTGACGGCGGCCCAGACCCGTGCCGCCGTCCGCCGGGCCCTCCAGGCGCTGGACGCGGTTCCCGACCTGCAGGTGGTGGCCTCACCCATCCAGCGGTTCGTCCCGGGCGTGGGCGGCACCAAGGTCTATTACCAGACTGACGACTGGCTGGGCGGAGCATCACTGATGCGCCTCTCGCCGAGTTTCGTCTCCCGGAACATCAGGGCGAACTGTTGGGAGGCTGACGTGGTGGGCGCCGTGACGGAGGTCCTGCTCCATGAGGTGATGGGCGCCCACGCCCCCGTCCGCCCGGAGACACGCCTGCAGGTCCTCGCGAACGGCTGCTATGAGATCGCCCCAGAGGCCGGCCCGTCCGAACGGGACCCCGTGGCCGGGTTGGTGGGCCAGCTCAATGAGCGGCTGGACCTCGATGTCCTGGACGCCCTCGCCGAGGCGCAGGTCCCCCTGCGCGTCCTCGGACCGCGCACGGAGAAGGACCCCGCGTACGGCCGGCGCCTGGACACCGTCCTGTCCGCCCCCTCCGTCGAGTATCTCGGCCCGGCCCCCGCCGATGCGGTACCGGGCCACCTCGCACGCCTCGGAGTCGGCCTGACCCCCTATGACCTCTCGCCCTTCAACCGGGCCAGCTTCCCCCTGAAGTCATTGGAGTACCTCGCCGGCGGGCTTGCCGTGGTGTCCACCGACCTGCCGGCCGTGGCGTGGCTCGGCACGGATCTCATCTCCGTGGCACGGTCACCCGAGGAATTCGCGGTCCGGACCCGGCACGCCATAGCGACCCGGGGCACGGACGGGGCCGAGACGGAGCGTCGGGCTTTCGCCGCCGGCCACACCTGGGCCCGGCGGGCCGATGACCTCCTGGACCTGACCGTGGTCAGGGGCTCGTCTCGGCACGGGTGACGGAGAGCGCGGATCCGGCGATGCCGTAGACGAGGAAGAGCATGCTCGCGGCGATGGGGAAGGCGAAACCATCGAAGAACAGCAGCGTGACCGAGCCGGCCGCCACCCCTGCGGCCAGCGCCGGCCCGAGTATCCGGTCCCGGGGGGTGATCGCCGTTCGGCCCACGCGCCACCCCGCGATGAGGGCGGCGCAGATCAGGGCGAGGAACGCGGCCACTCCCAGGACGCCGCCCTCGATCAGCAGCAGCAGCATCTGATTGTCCATGATGAGTTCGGTGGGGACGAACGTCCCGAATCCCTGGCCGACCCAGGGGTCTCTCAGGGCGATCTGGAGGGCGTTGTCCGCGCTGTCCGTGCGGGAGGTCGTGCTGGCATCGGTGCCGATGCCGTTGAACATGCCCCTGATCGTGCCGATCATTCCCGGAACGGTGGCGGAGATGCCCACCAGCAGGGCAGCACCGAACACCGCGGCGCGCAGACGGTAACGCGCGGGTACCACCGGCGCCAGCAGGACCATCCCGACGACAACACCGATCAGGGCGGACCGGGACATGGACAGGGCGACGGCCACGAGGATCACCAGAGGTGGAGCCCATCGCAGGAACCAGTGCCGCCGGACATCGCTCAACGCGAGGCCGAACCCCAACGGCAGGGTGATGCACAGCATGGTCCCGTATTCGAGGGGGTGTGACGCGGTGGCGGCCGACCGGGCGAAGCCACCCCGGTCGATGACGCTCTCGAAATGACCGGTGTCCACGAACCCCGGCAGGGAGAGTGCGTCCACGAACGACTGGCCGGTGACGAACTGGACGAGGCCCAGGGCGGCCATGAGCGCTCCCGCCAGGACGACCCTGCGGATCATGATCAGCTGCCGCCACGAGGTGTCGATCCCCTCGAGGGCCACGAGCATGACCCCGAGCCAGCTCAGGAGCCGCAGCAACCCGCTGTCGGCGGTCGTGGCCGCTTCGGAGGTCAGCCCTTGCAGCTGCGCCACGGCATAGGACAGGAACATCACGCCGAAGAACGTCCAGGCGGCGATCTTGACCCCGGCCGGCCTGGAGGGCATCGACAAGGGATTTTTGATGCGGACAAAGGCCCACCAGACGAACCCCACCAATCCCCAGAGGATGGACAGACGACCGACCGATCCGAGGGCCGGGATAGTCAGGTACGAGGGGATGGCGCACAAAAGGATGAGATAGATCGTCAGGAAGCTGACGGCGTCGACACCGGTCCGTCGGGTGGCTGCCGACGGGATCGGAGTCCCTGTTCCGGCCCGGTCGATCACGGTGCCGCTCATGAGACGGTGGCCTTCGGGATCGCTGACTCCACCGCACGCCTGCGCCGGCGCGCTGAGGCGTCGACCGCCAGTGCGGCGAGGGTGGCCAGCACCATCGACGCACCCATGAGCACTGCGGCTCCCTTGGCGAGCGAGGAACGCGTGCTGCCGAAGGAACCGACCGAGATCTCATCCGCGTCCCAGGTCGTCTGGATGCGGAGCGAGGCGGGGGTGCCGACCTCATCCTGGATCCGCGCGGAGATGGCGTCGATGCGCTGCAGGGTGGTCACGAGCTCCGTGTACGCCGCACCCTCGGTGGAGGCGTTGACGCGGGCCACGACGACGGGCCGGTCGTACCCGGGCATCCACTGGCTGCCGGTCTTGGAGATGCCGACGGTCACGCCCTCCCGGAAGCCGTTGCCGAACAGGGTGGCCCGGGGACCCGAGAGGGTCTCCGCCGGGTAGGTGTCATTGAAGATGTTGTCCACGGCACCGGCGTAGTTGATCATGGTCTCCACATACGAGTTCCATGGCGTGTTCGCCACCACATCGTCCGGGGGCGTGAACGAGATCTCTGCCTTCGCGCTGTAGACCCTAGGGGTGGACTGCAGCAGGAGGGTGGCCGTGACGGCGAGGGCGATCGTGACGGCGTAGATGTACCACCGTCGGCGGGTCAGGGCGAGCAGGTCGAGCAGTGTCATCGGCGTTGAGGCTCGAGGACGGTCTGCCGGTCAGGCTGGGACTCGGGGTGGGCCGAGGCTGCCGCCGGTCCGTTGCGCCCTGCACCCGGGGCCGTCCACATCGCTGCGTCCCAGTGGCCCTGTGCGGCGTCCGCGGTGTCGGGCGCGTCAGCGCTCATCGAGGGCTGCTCCGGTGGCTCCGGCGAGGTGGACTCCTGGCGTTCCTTAGCACGCATCCGGCGCCGGACGAGCAACCCGTCGAGCAGCCCGGTCGCCATCAGGGTTCCCATGAGGCCGGCACCGACGACGATGATGGACATCTGCAGCGGTGTCTTCGTGTTCTTCGTTGCCTCTTCGTCCACGACCAGGTCACGTGCGGTGATGCGCCGCTCCTCGGAGATCGACAGTTCCTCCTGCATCGTGTCCAGATTCCATTCGGCGGCCGTCATGGCCGCTTCGAGCAGACGCAGGGCCTCGGGGGCCGAGCCGGCCTCCACGGAGAAGACGAGGATGGGCGACTGTGTGGTGGCATCTCGATCGGCCGTGTAGGTCGCCCCCGTGCTCCCGGTCAGGATCTGCTCACTCATGGCACCGGAGTTCGTCCGCCGCACGAGCACGTCGAGGGCATCGTTCATGCCACTGAGGTAGAGGTAGGGGTTGCCGTCCGTGCCGACCACCGAATCCGCGGGCATCATCAGGATGCTTCCCTGTGCCTCGTAGCGTTCGGGGACGGTCTGGTAGGCGGTCCATCCGAGGATTCCGGTCAGCACGAGGCCGCCGAGGACGAAGTACCAGCGCCGCAGCAGGCTGGACATGGTGTCACTGAGTTGCATCGGGGACGCTCGCTTCCGGATGGCGGTGGGAGGGGGCGTGAACGGTTCCTGCTGCTCCACCGGCCCACCCCCGAAAGCGGGTCACCGTGGTGGCGGCGGTGTCCTTGGCCTGCGTGAATCCGTCTGGGCCCAGGAGGACCAGCGCCATGGTCTTGGTGCCGTGGCGGAGGGTCGACCGGGCCACGCGCAGCGGACGCCGCAGCACGGCGTCCAGCAGCAGGTGGGAGGGATGGACCGGAGGGAGGCCCGTCAGGGCGGCCGGGAAGCGGCACGCGTGCTCGTGGGGGTGCGTCGGGCGGCCGTGAACAGTGTTGCTGACATTGCGGCCGTGGACGACCTGCAGCCAGCCGGGACCTCCGCCGACCTGGACGACCGGCATGGCCCGCCCCAACCGGTTGTGCCAGTCCGCCCAGGCCATGACCGGGTCGTTCCAGGGCTCGGCCACCGAGCAGAAGGCGTTCACCGGGTCGTGGCGCAGGTAGGCCGCCGTGTCCTGGAGGACGATTCCAGAGGTCAGGTACAGCGCTTCCCGGCGTTGGCCGGTGACAGCAGCCTGAAGTCGCTCCACGAAGTCGGTGGCCAGACCGTCGTCGTTGTCCAGGTTGGTCGTCAGCAGGGTCCGGGCCCGGCCGCCGGTCACGGAACGCACATCGGACAGCAGCTCCTCCCGGCTGATCGAGGCGCGGTAGATGGCGTGGAACCGGCGGTCTGTGCACCATCCGTCCACCCAGTCCGTGAACCACCGGGGGCTCTCGGGATCGAAGTAGATGATCCACTCGAAGTCCGGTGTGGTCTGGGCCAGGACAGAAGGCAGACAGTACTTCTCGAACAGGACGATTCTGTCTCTCAGCCAACCGTCCTGGGCCCGGATCAGGCTCTCGCGCCCGGGGGTCGGAACATTGAAGCGCGTCAGCAGGACGTGGTCCATCGCGGGGGCCGTCATGGTCGGGGTCCTTCGGCGTAGTCGTGCATCCGGCTGCTGTCGTCCCGCTCCCAGAGGGGCCTGGTCTCTGTGCCCCGCCCCCGGTAGAACCGGGGGGCGGCGGCCAGCCCGGTGTAGGACAGGGCGTCGACGACGCTCAGGGGCCCACGCACGGAGCGGAACAACTCCCAGGCGGTGGACGAAGCCGTGGAGGCCAGCGTCGCCGCAGGCAGATGGTCTCCGTCATCGGCACCGTCCACCGGACCCACGCCCTGGTGTCCGAGACGCGGAGCCACGGCGGATCTCGCGCTCTTCTCGCGCAGCTCGGCCGGCCCGCGGGTGTTGCGCCGGAGGATCTTCATCAGGGAGCGCACGTCCTTGGGCGTCCGCACCTGGACCGGAGGGGCGGGAACGACCATCTTCTGTTCGGCGGAGAAGACCTGGTCCACGAAGTAGTCGTCCGCCGTCACGTCCGGGAACTCCCCGAACCGCGCGTGCCCCTCCTCGGTCAGGGCGAACACTCCAGCGCCCCAGAGGGCCTGCCGGGTGCTGGGCAGGCGGCGCCGCGCCCGGTAGTAGGCACGGACGGGCCAGGTGGCACCGCTGACGTCGTAGCGGAACTCCGGCCGGGCAGCGAGGACATGGCCGTGGAGCCGTTCCAGGACCTTGCGCAGGGCCGTCGGGCTGATCTCCGTGTCCGCGTCCAGGTAGACCCGGGGCCATTGCGTCGCCACCGCGTCACCGGCATTCATGGCGGCGGTCTTCGAGGGCACGGGGCAGTCCAGGACTTGCACTCCGGGCACCGCAGCGGCCAGTTCGGCCGTCTCGTCGGTGCATCCGTTGCAGACCACGATGACCTCCACCCGGCCGGTCCTCAGGACCGGGTCCAATGAGGTCAGCGTCCGCTGGATGACAGCGGCCTCGTTATGGGCCGGGATGATCACCGAGCCGCGGGGGAAATCGGTCAGGACGTTGGCGGGGTAGGGCGTGGCCGTCGGTCCCGGAAGCTCGTCCCAGCGGGCCTCGTCGGAGACGGTGCCCAGGATGCCTCTCCGGTCGTCGCGGTGAGCGCGCAGGGCTTCGTGAAGGATCACCTGGGTCCGGAACATCGAGGCCACCGGTTCGGGATGGTGTTTGCGGATGTAGCGCACGCGGTTGACGGCCATCAGGGCGTTGAGGCGGGCCGAGGAGCCGGACCCGGAGCCGGAGTGCATCATCACGGCGGAGGGCTCGTACCAGATGGTCGCCCCGAGGTCCCGGGCCCGCCGGAAGTAGTCGGTCTCCTCCGAGTAGAGGAAGAACCGCTCATCCCAATCGCCCAGGCGCACGGCGGTGCCGATCCCGATCATCAGTGCGGCCCCGGTGGCCCACTCGATCTCATGACCGAACTGGTAGCTCTCCGGGGCGGCGTCGATCTCGGCGAGCTGGGGAGGACGCTGCGTCCAGGTGGAACCGAACATGGCGTCACCGAACGCCCGGCTGATCCGGGGCTCCCGGCGCAACGAGAACTGGGTGACGCCCTCGCCGTCGACGAGCCGCGGCACCACCAGGTCGGCCGCTCCGGAGCGGATCTCAGCCAGCAGCCGCGAGATCGCCCCGGGACGGACCTCGAGGTCCGGGTTCAGGACCAGGATGGCCTCGGCGTCCCCGACGGCTCCCTGGCCCCGGTTGATGCCGGCCGCATAGCCCAGGTTGCCCCCGGTCGGTACCACGACGACGTCCGGATGGGCCGAGAGCAACTCCACCGTGCGGTCGGAGGAGTCGTTGTCCGCGACGATCACGCGCAGGCGGACCTCGCCGGCCTCGCGGCGCAGGCTGGAGATGAACCGCTCGATGTCGGCCTCGCTGTTGTAGGTCACGGTGATCACGGCGACCTCGGCATGGCGCCCGGGTGACACGAACGAACCGGCCTGACGGGGGAATCCGGTGGTCTCGGGCGGCACTCGTGGCACGAGCGAGGAGGCGGTCCGCACCGGATCGAGGTCCGCGGCGTCGGTGCCGTCCGGGGGGAGCAGGGCACTGTTCCGGCGCATCTGGACCAGTCCCGGCGGGTCATCCAGCAGGTAGCGTTTCGCCAGCCGCCGAGGTTCCCGGGCCAGCCGCCACGCCCATTCCAACCCGTGGTCGCTGGCGAGGCGGGGGGCCCGTTGGATGGCATCGGCCAGGAAGTCCACCACGGCACCGAAGGCCAGCAGGACGTTGGCGCCCGTGGCCGGACCGTAGCGGGAGATCCAGAGTTCCTGCCGCGGCTTGCCCAGTCCGACGATGAGGAGCTGCACGCCGGCATCGGCGATGGATTCGGCCAGGTGGAGAGACTTCTCCTCGTCAGCGAGGTCGCTGCGGTCCGGAGACCACATGCCGGCGACCACCAGCCCCGGCCTGGTCCTGACCAGTTGGCGGGACAGCAACCGCTGGACCAGGTAGGAGCCACCCAGGAAGCCCACGGTGATGCCGGCCTCGTCGGCAGCATCCAGGAGTGGGCCGATCAGGTCGCTGCCGGCCAGGCGCGGCCACTCGCGGCCCGTCAGCCGGTTGGCCTGGGCCACCAGCGGCGCGCCGTCCAGCAGCGTGAGCCAGTCCAGCCGACGGGTGGTTCCGCGGTCTTCCGTCAGGGTGGGGCAGAGGGAATCACCCAGGGTTCGGCGCCACCTGCCGTCCTGGCCGAACTGGACGATGTGGTCCAGGTTCGCCGAGACCACAGACAGGGGCGGTGCGTACCGGTCTTCTGTCCCCACGGGACGGTCGGCGAGGGCCGGTTGGCCGGCCCGCTCGGTGATGGTGTGGACCGCGCTCTGCTCGTCCATCAGGTCCACCACGATTCCGGCCAGGTCGACTCGGGTGTGCAGACGGGGATGGCGTCCGGTCATGTTCTGTTCCTCCTGGAAGCCCGGTGGCGTGCCACCTGGATGATGCGGAAAAGGAGCACGCCGGCCAGGGCGCCGGCGGAATTGCACACCAGGTCACGCCACGTGGCACTGCGTTCGGTGAGCAGGAAGAGCTGGATGAGCTCGATCCCGGCGGACAACGCCGTGACGCTCAGCCAGATCGACCAGTCCGGCCACCCGGACGTCGGACGCGGGGCCATCCCGGCCCTGCGCCGCCGGGGCGTGCCGGCCCGCCGCCCCAGCAGGGCGGCCAGCAGGAAGCCCAGGGGGACGAACGCCAGGACGTTGGCAGCGGCCTCGATGTGCCCGAATCGCAGGCCGGGCACCACGGCCAGGTCATTGGAGAGCAGGGCGAGCGCGTCGGCCAGCTGGGGGAGGCCGGTGCCACTGAGTCGGACGGTCAGGACGAGCGCGGACAGCGGCACCAGGTAGGCCACGAGAAGCCATCCGGCCCAGTGACGCCGGGCCGTGGAGTGGGACGGCGGATCCATGGACGTGGGGGAGGTGGTCAGGGTCATCAGGATCGTTCCAGTCCGGATTCGGTCTCCCGATACAGCTGCCCTGTCGCCGGGCAGCGCCACCCCGGTCCGTGTGCTTCCAGGGGCCGGCCGGCCTCGCCGACCCACCCGACCTGGCGGGCGGGGACCCCCACGACGATGGCATGGTCCGGCACATCCCGGGTGACCACGGCTCCGGCGGCCACCGTGGCCCACGCACCGATGGTGACGGGGGCGATGCACACGGCGCGGGCGCCGATCGAGGCACCGGTGCCGATGGTGACCCCCACCTCCACCCAGTCGTCGGCCGACTTGAGGCTGCCGTCCGTATTCACGGCGCGGGGGAACTCATCGTTGGTCAGCACGGCGGCGGGGCCGATGAAGACTCCGTCCGCGAGCCGTGCCGGCTCGTAGACGAGGGCGTAGTTCTGCACCTTGCAGTTGCGGCCGAGGACCACGTCCGGCCCGATGTAGGCCCCCCGGCCGATGGTGCATCCCGGTCCGAGGACGGCGCCCTCGCGGATCTGGGCCAGGTGCCAGACCACCGAGTCGTGACCCACCTGGGCTCCCGGATCCACATCGGCCGACGGCAGGATGCGGGCGACTGCGGACGAGAAGTGCAGCGGGTCGGTTTTCAGAACGGTCATCACGTGCTCCCAGACGGTGGCAGGTTCCCAAGGCGATCGGCCGGATGCCCTGTGGGGGATCACAGGGCGGGCCGTGGGTCTCAACGTAGGACCGGATTTCTTCGCCGGGCAACGGCAATCCCCGTCATCTGGGTGAATCGCGCGGTAATCGAGTATCGGTTCGGCCGGGGCACGTGGGGCGGTGGGTGGCGGCCCCCGCAGACCACGTGGGGGCCGTGCCGGTCACGGCTCACGGCGAGGAGGAATCACTCTGGGCCCGGCGGAACAACCCCCATAGTCTGGCGGCAGAACCCGATGAGCGCCCTGCGTGGGCGCTCATCGCCAGCACCCCTCAGCACCACCGCTCTGCAGTCCTACACCAGTACCCGGAATCACGCCAAGGAGTCCCCATGACCGTCCGCAGATGGGCCACCGCAGCAGTTGCCGTGGTGGTCCTGGCCCTGATCGCAGTGCTGGCCGTCCACCTCACCCAGCAGGCCCGCCCCGTCGCCGACGGGTACAAAGGCCATCCGGCCTCGCCGACGCCCACGACAGCATCACCCGCCGTCCCCAGCGCCGGGCCGGCGGGGCCAGCCGGTGCCGAGTCGTCCGGAGAGCCGGCAGACGCGGACGCCGATGCGACTGCTGGTGCCGGCGCTGGTGCAGGATCGGAACCCTCCGGCTCAGCGGCCCCCACGGGTGTGGCCGGAGCCCACCCCACGTGGGACCCGGCCGCGGGCGCGCCAGCCGGTGCCGACGAGCAGCCCAAGGTGCCGAACGGCGAGGGCACGGAACCGTACCGGCTGCCGTCCGCCGCCCCCCGGGAACCGGCGCTCACCGAGGTGCCGGCGGCCGGCGTCGCCGACCACGAGCTGGTGGCCGGCTTCCCGGACCATGTGGTGCCGGTGCCGGACGGCTCGGAGATCCAGTCCTCCTCGGTGTCTCCGCAAGGCCAGCGCGTGCTCGTCGGCCTGCACGTCCTCAGCGATGCGGACCCGCAGGACCTCCTGGACTTCTACGCCAGGCGCTGCGAGGACCTGGGCTGGCCCGTCACGCGGACCCCGGCACCGGACGGGGCTCCGCAGATGCAGTGCGGGTTCGGCCCGGACTCCCTGACCGTCACGGCACCCACGTTGCCCACCGGACGCGTCGACCTCTCGGCCAGCGGCGCCTTCGTGGTCGACGCCGGATAACTCACACCAGCACTCTGAAGGAGCTGACCCATGTACATCTCCCTGGCCGACCGGCCCCACTCCGGCTCCGGTCCCGACGATGCGGGCCCCGGCCCTCGTCCCGGCCCTCGCTCCGGGAGCCGCCCCGGCCGGAGCGTCGCATTCCGGGTGGCCCCGACCGTCGTCGCCCTGGGCATGGTCAGCCTGCTCACCGATGTCTCCTCCGAATCCGTGGCGGCGGTGCTGCCGCTCTACGTCACCGGCGCGTTGGGGCTGTCCATGGTGGCCTACGGATTCCTCGAGGGACTCCATCAGGGTGTGAGCGCGGTGGCGCGGATCGCCGCCGGCTACGCCGCGGACCGGACCGACCGGCCCAAGGCCATCGCGGTGGCCGGCTACGGCCTGTCCATGCTCACGCGCGCCGGACTGCTGGTGGTGCAGGGCTTCGTGGGCATCGCCGTGCTGGTGGGGATCGACCGGATCGGCAAGGGCATCCGCACCGCTCCGCGCGATGCCATGATCCAGGAGGTCTCCCAGCCCGAGCACCTCGCTCGCTCCTTCGGTGTCCACCGCATGCTGGACACCATCGGCGCCACCATCGGCCCGCTGCTCGCCTTCGTGGTGCTGCTGCTGGTCCCCGAGGGCTACCGCGTGGTCTTCGCCGTCTCCCTCGCGGCCGCCCTGGTCGGTGTGGCGGCACTGATCCTCTTCGTGCCCAACGTCCGGTTCAGCAGAACCACCGGCACCATGACCCACACCCACACCACGACGCCGGCCGCACCGGTCCCGGCGGCCGCGGAGTCCGCGCCGGTGGTCCAGGCCCGCGCACTCCGGCCCCGCGCATCCCGGCGCCCGCGCTGGCGCACCCTGGACGGTCCCCTCAAGCGGCTCCTGGTGGCGGCGGGTCTCCTCGGTCTGCTCACCGTGGGGGACGGGTTCATCTACCTGGCCATCATGTCCCACGGCCACCTCGATCCATTGTGGTTCCCCCTGCTGTTCGTCGGCACCAACGGGGTCTTCCTGCTGCTCGCCATCCCGGTGGGCCGGATCGCCGACCGGACCTCGCGCGCCGCGGTCCTGATCGGCGGGCACCTGTTCCTGGCCGGGGCCTACGTGGCGGCGGCGATGGGCGGGAGCTGGATCGCGCTCGGGCTGGCGCTGGTGATGCTGGGGATCTTCTATGCCGCCACGGACGGTGTCCTCGCCGCGCTCGCCGGCCAGCTGTCCCCGCAGGGCCGGACGGCCACGGGCATCGGAGCCGCCCAGACCGTCGTGGCCGTCACCCGGCTCCTGGCCTCCACCGGTTTCGGGGCGCTGTGGGTGCTCTTCGGCGCCGTGCCCACGATGGTGGGCGCCGCCGTCGTGCTGGTGGTGGTGTTGCCGCTGGCGTGGTGGCTGGTGGTCCGCCGGTGAAGCCGGTGAAGCCAGCCCACGAGCGGGCTGGGAGACGGAGCGGGCTGTCACGGCGCGCGCGGTGGTGGGTGCTGGCCGGCGTGGCCGCCGTGTCCCTCGGCGCCGTGGGCGTCTACGGTGTCCAGGCCCTGGAGGACCATCAGGAGCGGACCACGGGGACTTCGGCCGCGGAACTCGCGCTCTCCCTGCCGGAGGGTCCGCACGTCACGTTCCGGAACACCGCCTCCGGCGAGGGGTACGGCATGGTGGCCTCGGTGGCCCTGGCCGATCCGGGCGGGGCTCGGCAGGTCAGTGGCCAGGCCTGTGACCGGGTGGACGTGGCGGGGGAGTACCTGTCCTGCCTGCGGACCCTGCGCGGGGTGCCCACCACGTTTGAGACGCAGGTCTACGATTCGGGGCAGGAGCTCGGCGGCAGCCCGGTGGCCACGTGGCCGCTGGCCGGGATCCCCAGCCGGACCCGGGTGTCCGACGACGGCCTGGTCGCCACCACCGCCTTCGTCACCGGGCACTCCTACGCCGCGGACTCCTTCTCCACCGAAACCACCGTGAAGGGGGTCGATGGCCTAGACGGCGGTCCGGACGGCCGGGACTACGGCAACCTGCAGGACTTCGGGATCACCGTGGACGGTGAACCGCTGACCACGATCGACCGCAACGTGTGGGGCGTGACCTTCGCCGGTGGGGACCGCTTCTTCGCCACGGTGGCCTCGGGCGGGACGACCTGGCTGATGGAGGGGGACCTCGAGGCCCGGACCATGGCCTCCGTGGCGACGGACGCCGAATGCCCCTCGGTGTCCCCGGACGGCAACCGGGTGGCGTTCAAGGTCCGCCGGGACTCCGGCGGGGACCTGGTCG
Source organism: Citricoccus sp. NPDC079358 (assembly GCF_040702545.1). Lineage (NCBI taxonomy): Bacteria > Bacillati > Actinomycetota > Actinomycetes > Micrococcales > Micrococcaceae > Citricoccus > Citricoccus sp. NPDC079358. The sequence continues at coordinate 22,377 of NZ_JBFBLI010000015.1, read as the reverse complement.
GCGGATCCGGCGTGCACTGGGACGTGGCGGTGCTGGACCTGGCCTCGGGGGAGCGGACCGTGATCGAGCTCGAGCGCGGGATCGACGATCAGCTGGAGTGGCTGGACGAGGACACCCTGCTCTACGGCCTGCCCCGCGAGGACGCCGGCTGGGATGCCGACGTGTACTCACTGGAGGTCGAGGCGGGTGCCGAACCCGAACTGTTCATCGAGCACGCCTGGTCGCCCTCGGTGGTCCGGTAGCCCATGGGATCCGAGCGTGGTTCCCGTGCTCGTTCATACACTCATGGCAACAGCTTCAGGCCACCGACGAGCCGGTCGATGACCTTGCGAGGCCCCACGACACTGACCGCTGCGTAGGCGATCTCCACTCGGGGCGTGGTCGACAGTGCGATGAGGTAGTCGTCGTAGACGCGCGTCTCCTGCGCGGCGACGGGGCATGTCCGCGACGAACACGTCCTCGCGGCGGACGGCTTTGTCGCGGACCCCGCGTAGCTTGTCCGGCTCTGCAGTCAGGACGGTACATCCTGCCCACGGGAGGCCCTGGTGGGTAGAACCATCAGCATCCGTCCCACCGCGAGCCAGCAGTCCGCTCACGGTCTCCGCGGTCGCCGCGACGCACGCACTGGCATTGACGGCTCGGCCGCCGGGCAGTGAACCGTCGATCACGATGACCCATTTCAAGCGGGCTGACCGAGTCACCTCATCCGTCCGGATCTCATCCGGGTGGAATCCTTCGAACTGCTCACTCATCTTGTATAACCCACGATGGGAGTTTCCCCGACCACGGCGCTGGACCGTACGCGTGCGCTGCATCAACGCGGAGTCGTCACGGGGGCGACTCTAGAACTTGATCTGGCGAAGATCGGCAGACCTGTCCAAGCGCTCGTCGCAGTACGCGTCCGTCCGCCGACCCGAGCGCATATCGAAGGGTTCCGCGAGTGGGCCGCCGATCTGCCCGAGGTGCTCGGCGTGTTCGTCACCAGTGGCACGGAGGATTTTCTTCTCCACGTCGCCGTTCCTGACAACAACCATCTCTACGCCTTCGTCATCGACCGGCTGACTGCGAAACCCGAGATCGCCGACGTGCGCACCTCGTCTACGAGCACATCCGCTCCGCGCCGGCACTGCCAACGCCCCGTGAGTGAGGATGGGACACCACCCAGGGCTGACGGTGTGCCGCGCAACTCGGCAAACTCTGCCCCGTGCGGCGGGGTCAGGCTCGCGCAGATGCGTCCACCGTATTGCGTCGGAAAGTCACGGATCCACAGTTCCGGCTGGAACCGGAAAGGGCCCTGGAAGACCGTCACGAGGTCTCCGGGGCCCTTCCACGGACTCAATCAGTAGTTGGCTGGCGGGTCAGACGCGGGGAACGATTCCTCGACCTGTTCGTCCAACTCCTGCTCCGTCTCCGGGCCGGTCGTGGACTGCTGGTCCGCCGTGGAGCGGGTCTCCTCGCGGCGCTCTTCCTCGGCAGCGGCCGGGTTGAGGGGGTCGGTACTCATGGTGTCCTCCTAAAAATGGGTCGGAGCTTCAGTCTGCACTAGTCGGTAGCGCTTCGTGGTGGGGTCGGCCGGCCGAGCGACGGCTCTCCTTCATCTCGGCTTCGAACAGGTGGCGCCGACCCCCTGCCAGCTCGTCCCGGGCCTGCCGTTCAAGGTCCTTGAAGGCGGAGTAGTAGTGGTCGTCGTAGTCCTCCACGATCTGGAAGGTCCACCGGCCATGGATGACATTGCGGCCGATAATCTCCTGCTCGACCCGCTCGGCGAGACCGGCCTGGCCGGCGGCGCGAAGCAGGCTCACGGCCTCGTCCAGCGCCAGGTCCGCGGTCCCCGTCAGACGGTGGAATCCGTACAGCAGGCCGCGGGCGTGTTCCACGACCTCCAGCGCCTCGGAGAGCTTGCCGAGGGCCTCGACGGTCGCGTCGCTGACGCCTGGGGGCCGCCGGTGCTCCGCGTCGGGGCCGTGGGGGCCGTCGGGTGAAGGGCGATGATCTCCAACGTGTTCGGACATGACGCCATCATGGCAAGGATCGTCCGGAGATTTCACGGGTTGGGAAACAGCTGGCTCAGTTCACGCACCGTCCGATCGAAGAGGGCCACCGGGTCGGAAGCCACCCCGTCGTACTCGTCCCGGGCGAAGGACTGCCAGGCGACCCGCCATGACGCCGTCACGACTTCCGCCACCAGGAGGGACTGGAGGCCGTCCAGGACGCTCCGGTGGAGCAGTGCTGAACTGAGCGCCTCGACCAGGTGGCGCTCCTGCCGCATGGCGACCCGCAGCATCTCCGGTTCCTGAATCATCAGGCGGGAGATCCGGCGGAAATCGCGCTGCTCGACCTCGTGGGAGAAGTGCTCGCGGCACACGGTCAGGAGGACTTCCAGTATCCCGGAGGAGGTGTGGTGCCCGGTCTCGCAAGCCACCAGGGCATTGACCAGGCCCTGCTGGCCGGGCATCAGCGCGTGCTCTTTGGAGGGGTAATAGCGGAAGACCGTGCGCTCGGAGACGCCCACTCGATCGGCGATGTCTCCCACCGTCGTGGCCTCCAAGCCTTGTTCCTCCACCAGGTCCAGCGCGGCATGCTGGATGTCTCGCAGCATGCGGACGCGGTGTTCTTCACGGATGCCCAAAGCTCGGCTCGTTTCTGGGAGGGGAGGAGCGAGGACCGGCAATCCGCCGGTTCTCGCCCACTATCGGTTGTGTCACAGTCTGACGCATTTGGCGCTTAAAACTGTCAGAGCATGACATGATTCTACGGTTCGCATCTGACAGAAGAGGTACACCCCGATGGCCCACGCCGCCGAAGACACGATTTCTCCATCGGCCACCCCCGCTGACCAGGCACCGCCGGCCTTGTCGCGGAAACAGCTGACCGGCATCATCGGCGCGCTGGCCCTCGCCGCGTTCGTGATGATCCTCAACGAAACTGTGCTCACCGTGGCGTTGCCCTCGATCATGGCCGACTACGGGGTGTCCGCGGCGGCGGGTCAGTGGCTCACCACCGGGTTCCTGCTCACCATGGCCGTGGTCATCCCCTTGACCGGCTACCTGCTGCAGCGGTACACCCTGCGCGGACTGTTCGTCTTCGCCCTGTCCAGCTTCCTCGTCGGCACCGTCCTGGCTATCGTCGCGCCATCCTTCGGTGTGCTGCTGGCCGCCCGTGTCATCCAAGCCGTCGGTACCGCCGTCGTGATGCCGCTGCTCATGAACACGACCCTGACGCTCGTACCGGTCCAGCACCGAGGGATGGTCATGGGCCTGAACTCGATCGTGATCTCGGTCGGGCCGGCCATCGGACCCACCGTGTCCGGGGTCATCGTGAACTCCCTGTCCTGGCACTGGATCTTCGGCATCATGACTCCGCTCGTCGTCATCATCCTGGTGTTGGGCATCCTCTTCATCAAGGTGCCCTCGGCCACCCGCAAGCTACCGGTCGACGTCGTCTCCGTGATCCTCTCGGCCCTGGCCTTCGGGGGCCTGGTCTACGCGATCTCCACCATCGGCGGCGCCCTGGAGAATCCCACCGTTCCCCTCGTCAGTGGCGTGATCGGTGCGGCTGCGCTGGTCCTGTTCATCACTCGCCAGGTCCGCCTGACCCGGACCGGGCGCGAACTGCTGAACCTGCGTCCCTTCAAGAACCGCACCTTCACGCTCAGTGTCGTCATGATCATGATCGCCATGGGCACTTTGCTGGGCACCGTGGTCATCCTGCCGATCTTCCTGCAGAACGGCAGCGGCCTGAGTACCATGACCATCGGCATGATGTTGCTTCCCGGTGGGCTGGTGCAGATCGCCGTGGGCCCGATCTTCGGCCGCGTCTTCGACCGCCATGGCCCTCGACCGGTGCTGATTCCCGGCGCCCTGATGCTGGCGCTGGGCCAGTGGCTGTTCACCACCATCCATCCGGGCACCGAGCTCGGCCTGATCGTCGCCTTTCACACGATCTTCTGCATCGGACTGGCCATGCTGATGACCGGCCTGCTTTCCGCGGCGCTGAGTGGAGTCCCGCATCAACTCTACGGTCACGGCTCGGCCATCTTCAATACCGGCCAGCAGCTCGGCGGCGCCATCGGCACCACGATCTTCGTGACCGTCATGAGCGCCGTCGCGGCCGCGGAGACCGGTGCCGGCTCGGCCCTGGTCGACGGGCTGTTCGACGGCGCCCACGTCGCGTTCATCATCGGCGGGGTGCTCGCGACGATCGCCGTTCTCTGTGCCCCGTTCATCAAGGGGCCGCAGCGCGACTGACCCCCCTCGGGGCAGCCCCGGCGATGCATCGGTCAGTCCTCCGTGTACATCAGGTCCACGAAGTAGTTGGTGTCACCCCAGGTCGAGGTCGGCATGATGCCGCCGGCGCCGTAGACGAACCGGCCGTTCTCGCCGGCCAGGGACAGGGCGCCCTGGGTGACCGGCGAGCCGAACTCGCCGGAGGTGTAGGCGTAGCCGCCGTCCGGCGCATGGCGGGACACCGTGAAGGTGGTCCCCGCGGCCAGCTGCACCGGCGTGTTCAGCAGGGCGGTCTGCCAGCCGGTGCCGGTGGCCGGCGGGAAGGCCACGGTGGCCAGCCGGGTGCCGTCGCCGTCCCAGAGGGAGCCGGTGCCAGAGGCGCCCGGTTCGCTGCCGCGGTAGTAGCGGATCGCGTGGACCGTGATGTCCTGGCTCGTCGTCAACTGAACCCCGAGCTCCACGGCGGAGGTGTCGCCGGAGACCAGCGAGGAGGGTGCGCCGGTCCCCAGGAAGGACTCGAACAGGGCGGTCGAGCCCCCCGCCACCCGGAACGTCCAGGTTAGTGGCGGGGTCTCGGCCGGTGCGGTGGACTCCGCTGCGGCCGCGCCTGTCACGGTGACCCCGATGACGGCGCCCGCCGGCAGAGCCGAGGCCGGCGTCCAGGAGAGCCCGGTGCCCGCCGGCGTGCGAGTGGTGGTCCCCGGGACCGCGGTGCCGTTCACGGTGATCGCCATCTGCGCCTCGGCATGTACGGGGCCGTCGAAAGTCACCGTGACCGGCCCCTCGTCGGGGCCGTCCATGCTGCCCGGGGCCGGGGTGCGCTCGGTGACGGCCGGCGGGGCCAGGTCGGGGGTGAACCGCACGTCCACGAGGTAGTTCGTGGAGACGGCACTGTCCGGGAACGGGCTGCCGTAGCTGTACACCCCGGAGGACTCGTCCACCCGGAGCGGGCCCGAGGAGCGGGATGAGTCCCAGTAGCCGGGGGTGACCGAATACTGGCGGGTGGTGTAGGCGACCACGTACTCGGATCCGGGGTCCAGGCGTACCGGCTCGCTCAGCTCGGCGTACTGCCAGCCGGTGACGGAATCGGAGGGGAAGGTCACCTCTGCCAGCAGCGTGCCCCCACCCGTGTAGAGGGCGCCGGTCTGCTGCGTGGTGGTGCCGGCGGCACGGTAGACCTCCAGGCCGTTCACCACGCCGGGCTCTGTGGAACTGAATCGGGTGCCCAGGGTCACCGAGGTGCCGTCGTCGATCGAGGGCAGGGTCGGCAGGTAGGTCTCGGCCATCAGCCCGCAGGGACAGTCGTCGGCGGCGGCTGCGGACCAGGTTCGGAACCCCCACGAGTCGCCCTGTTCGATCGGGTTGCCGCCGGCATCCGTGGCGGAGACCTCCACCGTGTACCCCGTGGCCTCGGCCAGGGCGGACGTCGGGGTGAAGGTCACCCGCCGCGTCGCCGCGTCGTAGGCCGTGGAGCCGGCCACCGCGGTCCCGGCGCCCGAGCCGGAGCCGCCCAGGCCGTCGACGCCCACCGTGACGGTCATCGCCACGCTGGAGGCGAGGACCTCCCGGGAGAGGGTGGCCCCGATCGGGGCGGTGACGGGGACGCTGACGGCGGTGCTGGCGGGCTGGTGACCGGCGGCCGTCAGCGGCAGCTCGCCGGCGGGGACGAACTGGGCGTCCACGTAGTAGTTGGCGTTCTGGTAGGACCGGGACGGGTAATTGCCCACGCTGTCGTAGACGCCCACATTCGGCACGCCATAGCCGCCCGCCACGCTCAGCGGCGGACCATCCACGCCGCGGTAGGCGTAGTAGTACGGATCGGCGGCGTACCGGCCCGCCGGCGCCGAGTAGGACACCACGTAGTCGGTGCCCGCCGTGACGGGCACGGCTTCGGTGAACTCGGCCGACCGCCATCCTTCCTCGGAGGTCCCGGAGCTGCCGGGGAACTCCACGGTGGCCAGGGGAGTGCCGTCGAGACCCCACAGGGTGCCGGTGTGCGGGCCCACGTTCGCCGCGCTGCGGTAGAAGCGGACGCCCGTGACCATGCCGTCCACCGTCGGGCTGAACCGGAGCCCCAGCTCCACCGTGGAGCTGTCCCCGGTGTCCGCCGCCGCCGGCACCACGTCACCGAAGGCGCTGTAGGGCCCGGTGACCTCCGTGGTGATGGGAGTGGCGTCCTGGGGGTAATTGCCGCTGTCATCGATGGCCCGGACCAGCACGGTGTGCTCGCCCACGCCGGACTGGAGGTAGGAGAAGGACCAGTTCCGCAGGCCCTCGGCCAGCTTCCACGTGGCGCCAGCATCCTCGGAGTACTCCACCCCGGCCACGACGCCGGCCCCCGCCCCGCTGCCGTCCGTGGCGGTTCCGGAAACGGTCACCGGTTGACCGTGGGGGACCGGACCCGCCGGCTGCTCGGTCACCTGCAGGGTGGGGGCGGCGGAGTCCGCCGAGGCCGTCGCCGGGACGAGGCCGTCCATGAGGGTGGTGGGCTGGACGCCCATGTCCGCGAAGAGGTTGACCTGGGCCTGCTGCATGCGCGGGTCAGCGGCCGCCCCGTCGCCGTCGTGCCATTCATCCAGGCCCCACGTCCACTGCACGCTGCCGGCGGAGAAGACGAGGGCACCCGAGGCGGCTCGGTACAGGGTGACGTGGTGGGTCGTCTCGCCCGCGGCCACCGTGTTGCCGAAGTCCTGCAGGTACTCGGGCACGGGACCCGTGGTCGTGGACAGCCGGATCAGTCCTGGCGGGCGGAACCCGTTGGGCAGGTCCTCGTTGGACTCGTAGCCCACGGTGTGCGGGGCCAACTCCTCGGTGGAGCCGGAGGGCAGGTCTGCGAGCCCGGTGTCCCGCCAGAGCCGCAGATCGCCCTCGCGATCATCGACGGTCACCGGGAGGTCACCGTAGTTGACCACGTACGCGGTGCCGGTCAGGGCGTTCTCTGGCACGCCGCCACCGTTCTCCATGGCGGCGAAGCGAGGATCGCGGAAGGTGCCCGTCCACTCCTCGGCCGGGTCGATCTTGTCATTGGACCAGGTCTCCTTGTAACTGACCAGAGTCCGGTAGTCGTCACCGCTCGGATCCGCGGGGGAGGGTTCGTAGCGGGCCCGCCAGTACATCTCGTTGCCGGAGAGGAACTGCAGGTTCACCCCGGCATCCCGGGCGGCCTCCACGTTGGCCCGCTGCTGGCCGGACCAGTACTCGTCATGGCCCACCGAGAGGAACACCTCGTGGTTGGTCAGCTGATCCCCGAAGCGGTCGGTGTCGATCCCGGAGAAATAGGAGACGTCGTAGCCGTTGCGCTCCATGAACCGGACCATGGGGTACTCGTTGCCGAAGTAGAAGTCCCGGGCCTCAATCCCGCCGCGGGTGGCGAACGGACGGTTGTAGCTGACTTTGTAGGCCCGGCCGTTGTCCGCGCCCTGGTAGAAGTTCGAGCCGCCGTAGGTGTTGTACGCGTGCCAACTGGTGTCCGAGGTCTGGAACAGCACCTCGGAGGTGGAGCCGTCGTTGCGGACCACGAAGGTGATGTGGCTGGCGCCGCCCGTGTCCGTGCGGGTGAGCTTGGCGAGGTAGACGCCGGAGACCGCATCGGCCGGCACCTGCCAGGAGGCGGAGACGGCCCAGGTCCCGCAGTCGGTGAGCTCCGTGGTCGGGTCCGTGAGGCACTCCGGTTGGTTCTGGGGCAATGCGGCGCCCGGCTGGACGGAACCCACCTTGCGGGCCCCCAGCCCCTGGTACCAGCCGGTGCGGTAGAGATCGATGTCATAGTCGCTGGCGTCGGTGTCGATCTTGAAGTCGATCGTCTGCCCCGCGTTGACGGACATGTCCGTGGCGAAGCCCTGGATCGAGTCGTCGCCGGCTCCGTCGATTTCCCACTCGGACCAGTGCGCACCCGCCTTGGAGTTCTCGCACACGATCGCGTTCTCTTCCGGACCACAGGGGTCCGCGGCCGCGACCATCGGTGCCCAGCCGAAGGGCACCACCAGGGACACGGCGGCCACCACCGCCAGCACCGCCACCGGCCACCAGCGGCGTGGCGCCGCCGAGCGCGGGCGGGTCCGGGACAGATCCGGCACGGGGACACGGGGGGAGGCGGATGCAGGGTTCACGGCCCCAGCGTAGGAACGGTCTTTCCCCGCTGGACAGGGGAAGCGGCCCGTCCACGCGGTGTTCGGGTAGGCCAACGCGGGCGCAGGAACCCGCGGGCAGCAAATCCGAGTAGCGGCCGGATCTTGCCCTCTCGGTTCGGACCGCTCGCACCCGACGGTCTAGACTGACCGGCGGCAGTCAACCAGCACTGGACTATCGAAGCAGGAGTGCAGATCCTTGACCGAATCCACCGTGGCGCCCGCAACGCCGGCAGCCGTCATCGTCCTCGCCGCGGGGGCGGGAACCCGGATGAAGTCCAAAACCCCCAAGATCCTGCACCCGATCGGGGGCCGGTCCATGATCGGCCACGCCCTCACCGCCGCCGTGGGGCTGAACCCGCGCGAGCTGGTTGCCGTGGTCCGCCACCAGCGTGACCTGGTGGCGGACCACATCCTGTCCCTGGCGGAGGTTCTCGGCACCGTCCCGGTCATCGCGGACCAGGACGAGGTCCCGGGCACCGGCCGCGCCGTCCAGTGCGGCCTCGAGGCCCTCGTCGCCACGGAACCAGGGCCCGACGCCGGCCCGGCCGAGCCCGTGGACTCCTTCGGCACCGTGGTGGTCACCTACGGGGACGTCCCCCTGCTGACCACGGAGCTGCTGGCCGAACTCGTGGCCACCCACGAGGCCGAGTCCAATGCGGTCACCGTGCTGACGGCCCTCCTGGAGGATCCCACCGGCTACGGCCGCATCCTGCGGGACACGGACGGCTCCGTCGCCGGGATCGTGGAGCACAAGGACGCCACGGCGGAACAGCGCTCCATTAACGAGGTCAACTCCGGCATCTATTCCTTCGACGGCGGGATGCTGGCCACCGCCCTGGCCGAGGTCACCACGGACAACGCACAGGGCGAGATGTACCTGACCGACGTCCTGCAGATCGCCCGCGCCGCCGGCGGCCGCGTCGCGGCGGTCACCACCACGGACCAGTGGCAGGTGGAGGGCGCCAACGACCGCGTCCAGCTGCAGGCCCTCGGGGCGGAGATGAACCGCCGCACCCTGGACCGTCATATGCGCGCCGGCACCTCCATCCAGGACCCGGCCACCACGTGGATCGACTCCACGGTGACGCTGGAGCCGGACACCACCATCCTGCCGAACACCCACCTGCAGGGCACCACGCACGTCTCCGAGGACGCGGTGGTCGGCCCGGACTCCACGCTCGTGGACACCACCGTGGGCATCGGTGCCACCGTGACCCGCACCCAGGCGAGCGGTGCCGTGATCGGCGACCGCGCCGCCGTCGGGCCCTTCACCTACCTCCGTCCGGGCACCGTGCTGGGCGAGCAGGGCAAGATCGGGGCGTTCTACGAGACCAAGAACACGGTGATCGGCCGCGGCTCCAAGCTCTCCCACCTCGGCTATGCGGGGGACGCGGAGATCGGCGAGTACACGAATATCGGCTGTGGCAACATCACCGCCAACTATGACGGCGTCAACAAACACCGCACCGTGATCGGCAACCATGTGCGGACCTCGTCCAACACGGTGTTCATCGCCCCCGTGACCGTCGGCGACGGTGCCTACACCGGTGCCGGCGCCGTGGTCCGTAAGGACGTCCCGGCCGGCGCGCTCGCCCTGACCGTCGCCCCGCAGCGCAACAGCGAGGGCTGGGTGGAGGACCGTCGCCCCGGCTCGCCCGCCGCCGATGCGGCTGCCCAGGCCCGCGTGGGCCACGGTACGTCACACACCCCACAGCCCGACGCCGGCGCTTGAGACCCCGGCCGATGTCACGCCCCCGTCCCGATCACCCCACCACCGGCCGGCCACCCCAGTCAGAATCAGGAAGTACACAGCGATGAACGAGATCACCCAGCACAGCGAGAAGAAGCTGGTTCTGGCAGCGGGCCGGGCTCACCCCGAGCTGGCGGCACAGGTGGCCGAGGAGCTCGGCACCGAACTGCTGCCGATGAGCGCCTACGACTTCGCGAACGGGGAGATCTACGTCCGCTCAGGTGAATCCGTGCGCGGCAAGGACATCTTCGTGATGCAGTCGCACCCGGCGCCGCTGAACAACCACCTCATGGAGCAGCTGCTCATGCTGGACTCGTTCAAGCGCGCCTCCGCCAAGCGCATCACCGCCATCTCGCCCTTCTACCCCTACGCGCGGCAGGACAAGAAGGGCCGCGGCCGCGAGCCCATCTCCGCCCGCCTGGTCGCTGACATGTACCTGACCGCCGGCGCGGACCGCATCATGAGCGTGGACCTGCACACCGCCCAGATCCAGGGCTTCTTCGACGGCCCCGTGGACCACCTGTTCGCGGTGCCGCTGCTGAGCGACTACATCCGGACCAAGACCGAGGGGGAGGACCTCACGGTGGTCTCCCCGGACACCGGCCGCGTGCGGGTGGCCGAGCAGTGGGCCGAGCGCCTCGGCGGCGCCCCGCTGGCCTTCGTGCACAAGTCCCGTGATCTCACCGTCCCGAACCAGGCGGTGTCCAAGCAGGTCGTCGGTCAGGTCAAGGACCGCACCTGCGTGCTGATCGACGACATGATCGACACCGGTGGCACCATCGCCGGCGCCGTGCGCGTGCTCAAGGAGGCCGGCGCCAAGGACGTCATCATCGCCGCCACCCACGCCGTGTTCTCGGACCCGGCGGCGCAGCGCCTGGCCGAGTCCGGCGCCCGGGAGGTCGTGGTGACCAACACCCTGCCGATCCCGGAGGAGAAGCGCTTCGACGCCCTCACCGTGCTGTCCATCGCCCCGCTGCTGGCCCGTGCCATCCGCGAGGTCTTCGAGGACGGCTCGGTCACCAGCCTGTTCGACGGCGACGCCTGAGCCGGCGGCCCGCGGCGTCAAGCCGCCGGCCACCGTTCCCCGGCTCGGTTACCGCTTCAACCAGGTGGCCACTTCGCGGGCCTGACGTCCCAGCACCTGGCCGACCCGGGGTTCGGCGGCCTGGCCGATCTTCTTGCCGAGCAGCGGGATCCTGCACTCCAGGGTCCCGGTGACGCGCACCTCGGTGCCGGCGTCCGTGGGCAGCAGCAGCTGTTCGGCCGTCGCGGTGGTCTTGGCGGCACCCACGGTGACGACCAGCTGGCCGGTCCGGGAGCCGTCGGCGGCAGGGGCGGACCAGGTCTCCTGCTGCTCCACGCTCAGCTTGTCGCCGAGGAACTTGCCGGCGACCTTCTGCACGGCGTCCGGCAGCTTGTTGACCGGCACGGAACGCACCATGGTGACGCTCACCGGCCCGGTCAGCTCGCCCTGCCGCTCGAAGGCGACCAAGGCTCCGCCGAGGCCCTCGGTGACCTTGCGGTTGAAGGCCTCGTCGACCAGGGCTGCGAACACGTCGGCCGGCGGGTGGGCAATGGTGGTTGATTCCTTGAACGCCATGAGGTCCTCCTGGGGGTTCGGTCTGTTCCAGTGGTCTCCGCCTGCGGCGGACACCACGCCCGAGCCTATCTCGACCAACTATGCTGGGATGAATGACCACTCCCCACCCTCTGGCAGGGATGTTCCCCGCCCTGCTGCAGGACCAGGCCATCGCTGCGGCCTCCATCTCCGCTGCCCGCACCGGTGCCGACCGCACCGAGGACCTGGAGATCAGCCTTCCCGACGGCGCCCGGCCACCCCTGGTGGCCCTGCTCGCCGGCGCTGCGGCTGAGACGGCCCAGACTCAGGCGGCGCAGGACGGCATCACGGCGACGCCGGCTGATCCGTCCGCCGCTGCCCCGTCCGCCTCCGGCCTGTCCCGCCCCGCCACCGTCCTGCTCGTCACCGCCACCTCCCGGGAGTCCGAGGACCTCGCCGCCGACCTGGCCGGCTGGATGGACCCGGACACCGTGGCCCACTTCCCGTCCTGGGAGACCCTTCCGCACGAGCGGTTGTCCCCGCGCTCGGACACGGTCGGCACCCGGCTGGCGGTGCTGCGCCGGCTGGCCCACCCGGGGGAGGACGGCCGCGCGCCGCTGGCCGTGATCACCGCCCCGATCCGCTCCGTGCTGCAGCCCATGGTCGCCGGCCTGGGTGACCTGGAACCGGTGCGGATCTCCGTGGGGGAGGACCACGACTTCGACGGCGTGGTCCAGGCCCTGGCGGACGCCGCCTACTCGCGGGTGGACATGGTCTCCCGCCGCGGCGAGTACGCGGTGCGCGGCGGCCTGCTGGATGTCTTCCCGCCCACCGAGGCCCACCCGCTGCGCATCGAGTTCTTCGGGGACGAGGTGGAGCAGCTGCGCTACTTCTCCGTGGCGGACCAGCGCTCCCTGGAGGACACCAGTGGGGACGGCACCGGCCACCCCACCACCCTGTACGCCCCGCCCTGCCGAGAGCTGTTGCTGACGGGAAAGGTCCGGCGCCGGGCCAAGGAGCTCATGACGCGGCTTCCCGGAGCCGTGGACATGCTCGAGCGGATCTCCGAGGGCATGGCCGTGGAGGGCATGGAGTCACTCGCCCCGATCCTGGCCGAGGGCATGGTCCCGCTGGTGGACCTGCTGCCCGAGGGCTCCCTGACCGTGCTCGTGGAGCCGGAGAAGATCCGCCACCGCGCCGATGACCTGCTGAACACCAACGAGGAGTTCCTCCAGGCCGCGTGGGCCACCGCCGCGATGGGCGGCGCCGCCCCGGTGGACATCGGCTCCGGGGCAGCTGGTCCCGGACCGGGCGGCGGGCCGGGGGGTCAGGCGGACGCCGGCGGTTTCGCCACCCTCGCCGAGACCCGTACCGCAGCCCTGCGCCGGTTCCAGGGCTGGTGGCAGCTCACCAGCCTCGGCACGGACGTCGAGCTGCTGCCGGATGCCTCCGCGCTCCGCACCTCCCTGGCCGAGCCACGGGGCTTCGCCGGGGATGTGGAGGCCATGACCCGGCACGTGGCCGAGCGCTGCCAGGACGGCTGGCAGGCCGTCGTCGCCACGGACGGCCCGGGCCCGGCCCGCCGCCTGGCGGAGCTGTTCGGGGAGGCCGGCCTGGCCGCCGTCGTGGTGGATGCCGTGCCCTCGACGCCGCAACCGGGGCAGGTGACCATCACGACCGCCGTCGCCGGTTCCGGTTTCGCCCTGCCGGTGGCCAAGGTGGCGCTGCTGACCGAGCAGGACCTGTTCGGCCGCAACCGGGCGGCCGGGGCCCGGGGCGGCACCAAGACCCTCGCGCGCAAACGCCGCAACGCCGTGGACCCGCTGACCCTGACCGAGGGCGACTACGTGGTGCACACTCAGCACGGCATCGCCCGGTTCGTGGAGCTGCAGCGCCGCAAGGTCGCCTCCGGGACGGTGGGTGCCGGCGGTGCGGGTGCCGGGGCCAGCGCGGGCGGGAGCGCCGACTCCTACCGTGAGTACCTGGTGCTGGAGTACGCGCCGTCCAAGCGCGGGGCGCCGGGGGACCGGCTGTTCGTCCCGACGGACCAGCTCGACCAGGTCAGCCGCTACGTGGGCGGGGAGGCGCCGAGCCTGTCCAAGATGGGCGGGTCCGACTGGGCGTCCACCAAGTCCAAGGCGAAGAAGGCGACCAAACAAATAGCCGGCGAGCTGATCCGCCTGTACTCCGCGCGGATGGCCTCCCGCGGGCACACGTTCGCCCCGGACACCCCGTGGCAGCGTGAGCTGGAGGAGTCCTTCCCGTTCATCGAGACCCCGGACCAGCTGACCACGATCAACGAGGTCAAGAAGGACATGGAATCGACCGTGCCGATGGACCGGCTGATCTCCGGCGACGTCGGCTTCGGCAAGACCGAGGTCGCCATCCGGGCCGCCTTCAAGGCCGTCCAGGACGGCAAGCAGGTGGCCGTACTGGTCCCGACCACGCTGCTGGCACGTCAGCACCACGAGACCTTCACCGAGCGCTTCGCGGGCTTCCCCGTGAAGGTCAAGCCGCTGTCCCGGTTCCAGAACGCCAAGGACTCGAAGGAGACCCTGGACGGGATGGCGGAGGGCACCGTGGACGTGGTCATCGGCACCCACCGCCTGCTGTCCAAGGAGGTCCAGTTCAAGGACCTCGGCCTGGTGATCGTGGACGAGGAGCAGCGCTTCGGCGTGGAGCACAAGGAGGTGCTCAAGACGATGCGCACCAACGTGGACGTGCTCTCCATGTCCGCCACCCCCATCCCGCGCACCCTGGAGATGTCCCTGACCGGCATCCGTGAGACCTCCACCCTGGCCACGGCCCCGGAAGAGCGCCACCCGGTGCTGACCTACGTGGGCCCGAAGACCAACCAGCAGATCACCGCCGCCATCCGCCGCGAGCTGATGCGTGAAGGCCAGGTCTTCTTCGTGCACAACCGGGTCTCCTCGATCGACAAGGTGGCCGGGGAGATCCGTGAGCTCATCCCGGAGGCCCGCGTGGTGGTGGCCCACGGCAAGATGGGCGAGACCCGGCTGGAGCGGGTCATGGAGGACTTCTGGGAGCGGAAGTTCGACGTGCTGGTCTCCACCACGATCATCGAGACCGGATTGGACATCGCCAACGCGAACACCCTGATCATCGACCGGGCCGACGCCTATGGGCTGTCCCAGCTGCACCAGCTGCGCGGACGCGTGGGCCGCGGCCGGGACCGTGCCTACGCCTACTTCCTCTACGACCCGGAGAAGTCGCTCAACGAGACGGCCCTGGAACGGCTCAAGGCGGTGGCCGCGCACAACGAGCTCGGCTCCGGCATGCAGCTGGCCATGAAGGACCTGGAGATCCGCGGCGCCGGCAACCTGCTCGGCGGGGAGCAGTCCGGGCATATCGCCGGAGTCGGCTTCGATCTCTACCTGCGGATGGTGGGCGAGGCCGTGGCGGACTTCAAGGGTGGCGAGGACACCGCCCCGGCCGAGGTCAAGGTGGAATTGCCCATCAACGCGCACCTGCCGCACGACTACGTGCCGGGGGAGCGGCTGCGCCTGGAGGCCTACCGCAACCTGGCCCAGGCCAATGACGACGCGGCGGTGGACGCCGTGGTGGAGGAGCTCCAGGACCGCTACGGTGACCTGCCGGACGCCGCCGAGAACTTGGTGGCGGTGGCCCGCTTCCGCAACGCCGCCCGCGCCGCCGGCGTCACCGAGGTCATGCTGATGGGCCAGAACGTGAAGTTCGGCCCGGCGGACCTGCCCGAGTCCCGCCAGATGCGCCTTCAGCGCATGTATAAGGGCGCCGCGGTCAAGCCGGCCCTGAACGCCGTGATGATCCCGCGGCCGAAGACGGCTCCGGTGGGCGGCAAGGACCTGACGGACCTGCCCCTGCTGGACTGGGCGGCCCAGGTGCTCAAGGCGATCTTCCTGCCGGACGCCCCGGCCTGAGCGACCGGGGGTGTTCCACTCTGCACCAGCCTCGAGCCTCGATACCGGACCGCGTCACCCCGTTCCACTGTGCGGGCAGAAATAAGTACTCATATCTGGCCGCAAAGTGACTGGCGTTCAGGCGTGCGTCAGGAGTGTGGGTTCCGCCGCGCCCGCCACTGCACCCACCAGACGGGCGCGGGCACCCCGGCCAGCCAGGGGGACAGGGGTGTGGCGTTGATGGCCAGGCCCACGGCCCAGCTGATGAGGACGGTCAGGGCGAACTTGGCGCCGTCGTCCAGGATGCCCACGTCCACGAGGGTCTGCAGCAGCCAGCCGTGGAAGAGCACCACCACCGTGCCGGTCCGCACGAGGGCGTTGACGGGCCGGGCGGCGCCGGCCACGAGCCGGTTCACCACGGTGCTGAAGACCAGCACGAAGCCGGCCGCCGTCATCGCCCCCACCACGGGGGTGATCAGGAACTGGCCGAAGCCGGAGAATTTGATGTTCAAAGGTTCCACGCCCAGCGTCACGGCGAGGAGCCCGACGGCGATGAGCACGGCCCCGATCACCGCGCGGTTCCGCTTGATCCGGGGTTGGAGCTCATAGCGGAACAGCTCGCCGGCCAGCACGAAGAACAGGCAGGGCAGCGCCAGGCCGAGGCCCAGGGGAGTGCGGCCGAGCAGGCTGTCCGGCAGCATGGACAGGGCCAAGCCGAGCACGGCCACCCCCCAGGCAACGAGCACGGGGAACCGTTCGAGGATACGCCGGAGCAGGGTCACGAAGAACAGTACGGAGATGAACCAGAAGGCCCACCACGGCGGGGTCTGATCGGAGCCTCCGTACCAGCCGTTGGCCATCAGAGGCCAGAATTCCTCGGGGGTGTCCCGGGTCCAGGCCCAGGCGGCCAGGCTCATGATGACGGCCCAGATCAGGTACGGCACCGCCAGGTTCCGCCACCGGACTTGGAACTCGTAGGCGAAGGGGCGGCCGCGGGTCCAGAAGTAGCCGGTGAGGAAGAAGAACAGCGGCATCCGCCAGATCTCCAGGTATTCGCCCCCGACCAGGCGGGATCCGTACGAGTGGCCCGCCACTACGGCGACGATGGAGACGATACGCAGAACGTCCACGCCGGTGTTCCGGCGTGGACGTTGCGTCGGCAGCGGTGCTGCGGGAGTCTGCGCTAGAGGGATACGGCCCTCCGTGTCAGTGGCCCGCGTGGTGGGCGTGCGGGTCCTCCACGTGGATGGCCTCGTGGTCCACCGAGTCGCTGCGGCCGAGCAGCTGCTGCGGGATCAGGTAGGCCAGCACGGCCAGGACCATGGCGATGCCGCCCGGAATCCAGACGTCCTCGAGGGACCACCAGCCCATGGCGTACACGCAGCCAGCGAAGATCAGGAAGCACACCACGGTCATCAGCAGGTTGCCCCAGAAATGGCCCTGCCCCGAGTGGTCCTTCGGCTTGCCGTTAACGATCACAATGTCTCCTCATGCGGTGGCGTGGACCGGCGGCGTCGCCGGGTGCCGATGGTGCGAAAAACTAGCTTGCCTTCAGGATAGCAAGGGCGGAGCTGGCTCCGATCCGTGTGGCTCCCGCCTCGATCATGGCCAGGGCATCCGCGCGGCTGCGGACCCCGCCGGAGGCCTTGACCCCGAGCTCCGGGCCGACCACGCGGCGCATCAGGGCCACGTCCTCGAGGGTGGCGCCGCCGGTGGAGAACCCGGTGGAGGTCTTCACGAAGTCCGCGCCGGCCTCAGCAGCGGCGCCGCAGGCCAGTTCCTTGGCGGCATCGTCCAGCAGGCACGTCTCGATGATGACCTTGAGGATCGCGCCACCGTCATGGGCGGCCCGGGCCACGGCGCCGATGTCCGCGACCAGGGCCGCGCGGTCCCCGGCGAGGGCGGCGGCGATGTCGATGACCATGTCCACCTCGTCAGCGCCGTGGGCGATGGCATCGGTGGTCTCGCCGACCTTGGCGACGGTGGTGGTGGCGCCCAGGGGGAAGCCGACCACGGTGCAGGTCAGCACGCCGGAACCGGCCAGCGCCTCGGCCACGGTGGCGACCCACACGGGGTTGACGCACACGCTCTTCACCTGCGCCTCGGACGCCTCGGCGCAGACCGCCAGGATGTCCTCCCGGGACGCCTGGGGCTTGAGCAGGGTGTGGTCGATGTACTGGGCGAGCTCCGCGGTGGTGAGCTCGGCGGAACCGGTGGACGCGGTGGATTCAGGGCCGTTCTGCATGGGAGCCAGCCTACCGTGACGGTCCATCACGGCTGGCCCAGGGCTGCGCCGATGGAGGCGGACAGCTCGGCCAGGGCCGCGGCCGCCTCGGCCCGCACCCCGGGCAGCTGGGCGGCCGTCTGCACGGGGCGGACCACTTCCAGGTAGCACTTGAGCTTGGGCTCGGTGCCGGAGGGCCGCACCACCACGCGGGAGTCGTCCGCGGTGGTGTACATCAGGGCATCGGTGCCCGGCAGGTCCCGGTAGCCCTGCGTGAGGTCCACGGTCTCGACGACGTCCTGGCCGGCGAGGGTGGCCGGCGGCTCCAGGCGCAACCGGGTCATCATGGCGTCCAGCAGGGCCAGGTCCGCCACGCGCACCGAGAGCTGGCCGGTGGCGACCACCCCGAAGTGCAGGGCGATCTCGTCCAGCGCGTCCAGCAGGGTCTTGCCCTGGTCCGCGAGTTCGGCGGCGAGTTCCGCCGCCACCAGGGCGGCTGTCATGCCGTCCTTGTCCCGCACCATCTCCGGCGCCGCGCAATAGCCGAGCGCCTCCTCGTAGCCGAAGCCCAACCCGGGCACCCTTGCGATCCACTTGAACCCGGTCAGGGTGGTCTCGTGCGGCACGTCCCGTTCCGCGGCCACGCGGGAGAGCAGGCGTGAGGACACCACGGAATTCCCGACGACGGCGCCCGCCGGCCGCAGCCCGGCCATCAGGTGGCTGCCCAAGAGCACGCCCACCTCGTCTCCGGTGAGCATGCGCCAGCCTGCCACCGCCGCGCCCGCACTGCCCGCGCCGCCCGCGCCGACTTCAGCGTCGGGGTCCGGCACCGCGAGGGCCAGCCGGTCGGCGTCGGGGTCATTCGCGATGACCAGGTCCGCACCGCGTTCCCGGGCCGCGGCCAGGGCGAGGTCCATGACGCCGGGCTCCTCCGGGTTGGGGAACGCCACGGTGGGGAAGGCCGGGTCCGGCTCCGCCTGCTCGGGGACCGTGTACGGGCGCTCGAATCCGGCGTCCTCGAACAGGTCCGGCAGCACGGCTCCGCCGACTCCGTGCAGGGGCGTGTAGACCACGTTGAGCCGGCGGTGGCCGGTGCGCTCGGGGTCCAGGACCCGGCAGGCCGCCAACCGGTAGGCCGCCGCGATTCCGCGGTCCGCCACCGTCCAGCCGTCCGCGGCGAGCGGGATGGAGTCCACCGGGGCGTCATGGTCGATGCAGCCGGCGATGTCCCGGTCGCTGGGCGCGGTGATCTGGACGCCACGGCCGGCCTCGTCCGTCATCCGGCCGCCCAGGTACACCTTGTAGCCGTTGTCGGCCGGCGGGTTGTGGCTGGCGGTGACCATCACGCCGGCATCGGCGTCCAGGTGCCGCACGGCGAAGGCCAGCACCGGCGTCGGCAGCTCGGAGGGCAGCAGGATTGTCTCCAGTCCGGCCGCGGCGAACACGGCGGCGGAGTCCAGGGCGAACGTCTTCGAGCCGCGGCGGGCGTCGTACCCCACCACGACGCGCGGGGGGCGCGGTTCCTGCCCGGTCGCGGCGCCCGCCGTGGCACCTGCAGCGGCGCCCGCCGTGGCACCTGCAGCGGCGCCCGCCGTCGCATCTGTGGTGGCGCCCGCAGGCTCCCCGGGGGTCATCTCCGCGAGTCGCCGGAGCAGATACGTCGCGAGTCCGGCCGCGGTGCGGCGCACGACCACCCGGTTCATGCGACTCGGTCCGGGGCCCTCTTCGGCGCGCAGCCCGGCTGTGCCGAACTCCAGCGGGCCGGCGAAGCGGGAGGCGAGGGACGCCATCGCCGTGCCGTCCCCGGCCTGAGCCGCGGCGATCTCGGCCTCCAGGGCGGCACGGTCGCCGTCGTCGGGATCCTGGCGGGCCCACTCCACGGCGGCGGCGATCAGGGCGGGATCGAGGTCAACAGCGGTCACGGGAGGGTCCTCGAGTTTCTCATCAATTTGTCAGGTGCGTCGGGTGAATCAGGTGAATCAAGTGCGTCAGGGTGACCGGCTGGGGCCGGCAGGCCGCCAGCGTGTCAGAGCCGGTCGATGATGCCGGCCAGCAGGGCGGAGATGCGCGGTCCGGCGGCCTCGCCGGCCTCCACCACCTCGGTGTGGCTGAGGGGCTCACCGCTGAAACCGGCGGCGGCGTTGGTGACCAGGGACATGCCGAACACCTCGAGGCCGGCGTGGCGGGCGGCGATCGCGTCCAGCGCGGTGGACATGCCCACCAGGTCGCCGCCGATCGCCTTGGCGTACCGCACCTCGGCGGGGGTCTCGTACTGGGGTCCGGAGAACTGCACGTAGACGCCCTCCGGCAGGGACGAGTCCACCTCGCGGGCGATCTCGCGGATGCGGGGGGAGTAGAGGTCGGTGAGATCCACGAAGTTGGCCCCGACCAGCGGGGTGGCGCCCGTGAGGTTGATGTGGTCGGCCACCAGCACCGGGGTGCCCGGGGTCCACTCAGGCACGAGGGAGCCGCAGCCGTTGGTCAGGACCACGATCTCGGCCCCGGCGGCGGCCGCGGTGCGCACGGTGTGGGCCACGGCGCCGGCGTCGCGGTGCTCGTAGTAGTGCGTGCGGGAGCCGAAGATCAGCGCGTTGCCGGCGCCGGCACCGTCCTCGAGGCCCTCTCCGTTCAGGCGCACGGAGCGCACGGTCGGGTTGTGCCCGGGCACGGAGGGGGCCGCGAAGCCGGGCAGCTCCGCGGTGGGGATGGTGTGGGTGGTCTCGCCGATCAGCTCGGCGGCCCCGCCCCAGCCGGACCCCAGGACCACCGCGATGCGGTGCCCGGCCACACCCGTCGTCTGCGCGATCGCCGCGGCGGCCCGGCGGGCCTCGGCGAACCCGGGATGGTCGCCCTGCAGCGGTGAGGAGCCGGACGGGTCGTCGAAGCTGGGAGTGGTGGAAAGGCCGGTGGAGGCGGTTGCGTCAGTCACGACCGTCAGCCTAGTGGGAAGCGCCGGAATCAGCCTGCGGTGGGGCCGGACGGCATTGGGCGTGATGCCGCGGGGTGGGACACAATGGTGTCTGTGACTTCCACCCCTATGTACTCGCGCCCCCGTCCCTCCCTCACCATCATCGGCGGCGGCCCCGGCGGTTATGAGGCTGCCATGGTGGCCGCCAAGCTCGGGGCTCAGGTGACCGTCGTCGAGTCCAAGGGCATGGGCGGATCCGCCGTGCTGACGGACGTGGTCCCCTCCAAGACCCTCATCGCCACGGCCGATTCCATGCGTCGGGCCGGGCGGGCCCCCGGATTGGGCGTGGCGCTGGGCGAGGAGCCGGCGCGAGCAGACATGACCGTGGTCAATCGGCGGTTGCTGAACCTGGCCTCCGAGCAGTCCCGGGACATCCGCCGGGCCCTGGAGCGCTCGGGCGTGCGCATCGTCATCGGCAAGGGCCGACTGACCGGGCCCACCACGGTGGAGGTGACCACCGCGGACGGTATCGAGGCAATCGAGTCGGAGAACGTCCTTCTGGCCACCGGCGCCAGTCCGCGCGAACTGCCCACGGCCGTGCCGGACGGGGAGCGCATCTTCAACTGGACGCAGGTTTACTCGCTCACGGAGGTTCCCGAGCACCTGATCGTGGTGGGCTCCGGCGTCACCGGCGCGGAGTTCGCCTCGGCCTACAACCAGCTCGGCGCCAAGGTCTCCCTGGTGTCCTCGCGGGACCGTGTGTTGCCGGGGGAGGACCCGGACGCCGCCGCCGTGCTGGAGGACGCCTTCGTGGAGGACGGCGTGAACGTGGTCGGCAAGACCCGCGCCGAGTCCGTGGAGCGCACCGCCACCGGGGTGCGGGTGCACCTCTCCGGTGGCCGCGTGCTGGAGGGCAGCCACTGCCTCGTGGCCGTCGGCGGGATTCCCAACACCGCGGACCTCGGGCTGGAGGCGGCCGGCGTCAAGCTGACCGACTCGGGCCACATCGCGGTGGACGGCGTCTCCCGCACCACCGTGCCCGGCATTTATGCCGCCGGCGACTGCACCGGGGTCTTCGCCCTCGCCTCCGTGGCCGCCATGCAGGGGCGCGTCGCCGTGGCGCACCTGATGGGGGACGCGGTCAAACCGTTCCAACCGCACCTGGTGGCCTCGAACATCTTCACCTCCCCGGAGATCGCCACGGTGGGCGTGACGGAGGAGCAGGTGGCCTCCGGCAAGTACCAGGCGGACATCCTCAAGCTCGATCTGAGTACCAACCCCCGGGCCAAGATGCAGAACGTCACCCACGGCTTCGTGAAGATCTTCGCCCGCAAGGGTTCCGGCACCGTGATCGGCGGCGTGGTAGTGGCCCCTCGTGCCTCCGAGCTGATCTACCCGATCGCCCTGGCGGTGAGCCACAAACTGCACGTGGACGACCTGGCCAACACCTACACGGTCTACCCCTCGATCTCCGGGTCGATCTCCGAAGCGGCACGTCGCCTCCACGTCCACCTCTGACCGCTCGCCACCCCTCTCACGCGGCCTCGGGCCGCTCTCCCCATCCTCCCCATCACGTCCTCTCGTTTTGCGGGCAGAAGTTGTGGGTGAGCACCCACAACTTCTGCCCGCAAAACGGTGGGGGAACGACGCCGGCCCGGCACACCGCTGCGCTTACACGCGCG
>NZ_JBFBLI010000014.1:0-90358 GCF_040702545.1 Citricoccus sp. NPDC079358 | reverse complement strand
CGCTGCCGCCCCGGGTCAGTACTACCCCGTCCTCGCCGACCCTGACCCTTCACACTCCGCGGGTCATCAAATCACTACCGACCCACGCACCTAGGCGAAGATCAGCCCCCGTCGCCAGCGGCCCCGTCGTCGCCCTCCTCGGACGGCGTCGGGGTGCTGTTCGGGTGGCCGCCGTAGATCGGTCCCTGGGTCACCTGGTGCACGAGGTCGATGTTGCCCAGCGAGGCCGAGGTCGGGGTCTCCGAGCCGCCCTCCGGCTCCAGAGTGACCACCATCTCGCGGAACCGCTCGACGCCGCGGAAGGTCACCGGGTCCTGGAGGTCCTCGAGCGTGTGGGTGCCCAGGCTGTGAGGGGCCGAGCCGTCGATGGGGAAGAGCCACAGCTGGAAGACCTTGCCCTCGCCCGGGGACGGCAGGCCGGCAAAGGTCACGTACGCGAAGTCCTGCTCCTTGGAGACGTGCCCCTGCATGGAACCGCCGTCCGTGAGCGAGATCTGCTGGGTGGTGAAGGAGTCCTCGGCGCGGTCCACGGCCGCGACGATGTCCGGTCCCACGATCAGCCGCACGATGGTCCAGACGCCCAGGACGAGGATCAGCAGTCCGGCGACCACGAGCATCCACTTCTTCACGGGGCGCTTGCTCGTCCTCGCCTGGTCCGGGGACTCAGAGGGCCCCAACCCGTCCACGAGTCCCATGCCGACGTCCTGCGCCGGCAGCCGGTGCAACAGCTCGTCGAGCAGTTCCGAGGGCGGTTCGTGCGCCAGCCCGCGGAACGCCCACGTGACGGTGCGGCGGGCTCCCTCGATCCTGGCACGCCACAAGGTCGTGAACTCGGGACCCTGACGGGACAGGAACCGGTCCAGTTCCTCGCGTTCGGGATCGGCCAGGGCATCGAGGGCCACCAGATCGGCCCACTCCTTGGCCAGACCGTTCTCCAGGTCCTGACTCAGGTTCAGGGTGAAGTTGCGTGTGGTGCCCGTGCGGGCCGCGATCTCCGGGGTGACCGCACGGTGCAGCACCGGATCGTCCTCACTGGACCGTCCGAGAAACTTCTCCTGATAGCGCTTGGAGACGCGCTGGACGGCGTCCCGCAGCCGGGACTTCACGGTGGGCACGGCGATGCCGAGCTCCTCCGCCACCTGGCGGTAGGTCCGGCCCCCGGCCCAGGCCAGGTCCAGCGCCTGGAACTGGGCCGGGGTCAGGACGGACAGCACGGTGGTGGGCTGGCGCTGGCCGCCCCCGGCCGCACCGGCGCCGTCCGGCAGGAGCCCCGCGCCATACTCGGGCAGGGAATCCTCGCGCAACAACCGCGTCATGGTCTCGTGCGCCAGGACCTCGAGCCAGCAGAGGACCGAGCGGTGGCGGGCGCGGACGGAGTCGTCGTCGAACCGCTCGTGCGGGGCGGCGTCCCAGACCCGGACATAGGTCAGCACCGTGGCCTCGTCGGCGTCGGCCTCTGAGGCGAAGATGGAGGACGCCAGCCCGTAGACCCAGGGGGCGGTGGCATCGTAGAACGCGGAGAAGGAGGCCTGGTCGCCCTCGCCCGCCAGCCGCAGCAGGTCGTCGAGGCCGGGGAGGCCGAGGTCCGTCGCTGCGGGCGAGCTCGCCGAGCTCGCCGACGGGACAGGATCGTCTTCCGCGGCGGTCGGGCGATCGGGGAGACCGGGAGCGTTCTTCTTCATGGTCCTTCAAGCATAGGAACGCCGAGCCACCCCGCCTTGATGCCACGCGGACCGTGACCGGTCCGCAATACGGGAATCAGCGCGGGGACGCCTCACGGCTCAGGCGGAGCCCGCGAAGCCGTGCTGGCGCCAGGCCTCGTAAATCGCGATCGAGGCGGAGTTGGCCAGGTTCAAGGACCGCCGGGAGGGCTGCATCGGCAGCCGCACCCGCGAGGTGACCCGCGGGTCACCCAGAACCTCGGCCGGCAGGCCCGTGGACTCGCGGCCGAACATCAGGACGTCACCGGGACCGTAGTCGAGGTCCGTGAACAGGCGCTCGCCGCTGGAGGTGAAGGCGAAGACCCGGGCCGGCAACAAGGCCTCCAGCGCCGCGTCCAGGTCCGGGTGCACGGTCATCACGGCGAGGTCGTGATAGTCGAGGCCCGCCCGGCGGAGTTTGGCATCGGAGAAGTCGAAGCCGACCGGTTCCACCAGGTGCAGCTCGGCCCCCGTGATGGCTGCCAGCCGGATCACATTGCCGGTGTTCCCGGGAATCTCCGGGGAGTGCAGGAGGATCCTGAACCCCGGGGTACCGGGGGCCGGTCCTCTCGGGGCCGCGAGGTGCGGGTTGGCCGGAACGGCGTCGGGCGTCACGGCCCGGTGGAGAGTGGGATCGGGGGAGTCGGAAGGCACCCGGCCATCGTAGTGCGCAGACCACGGCCCGGCTCAGTACATCGCCCCGAGCAGCCGCGCCAGGAGCCGGCGGTCCACGGTGCCGGACAGCGGTCCGGTGCCGAGGAACATCTTCACGTCGCGGCCGAACTGCAGAGCGTTGGCCGGCGGGTCCGTGAGGAACCCCGCGTCGGAGTCGAGCACCGAGCGGGTGCGCTCGAGTTGGATGACGGGGGCGTGCGGATTCTCGTCCGGCCCGAGGACCAGGATGAACCCGCCGACACTGCAGTCCGGGAAGGCCCGCTGGAGGGCGACCATCGCCGGGGCCAGAGAGGGAGGGGAGAGGCGCCGGTCCCCGCGCCACATCTCCGCCCCGTCCCATCGGTAGACCCCTTCGGGGACCTGCATCGAGCCGATCACCGCCAGCCGGTCTCCGCACAGCACCACGTGATCGATGGCTCCGGAGTTGAGCCGACCGAAGGTCAGGTGCAGGCCGGTGACGAGGCGACTGGCCGGCAGTGTTCCGAGCACATGGTTCTGCAGTGTGCGGATGGTGCGGGCCTCACGCACGAGCCGGTGGCCGGCCGGCAGGATGCCGCGCTTTCGGGGTGCCCCGTGGATCTGTTGCGAGCTGCGGGCCAGATCCAGCACCATCTCATCCTCCAGCGGCGGCACATAGGTAATGGTCCCGGCGGCACCGTTGCGGTCTCCGCCACCGCCCTGGCTCCCGGACCGGCCGCGCCCGGTCCGGGTGGAGAAGGACGGGCTCGACGCCGGCCCGGCCGGCTGGGACGGTCTCTCTCCGGAGCTGAAACCGCGATCGTACTCGCGCCGGGACTCGGGGGTGCCCACGAGTTCCCAGGCGTAGCTGACCAGCCGGAACTCGGCTGCGTCGCCGCCATAGTCCGGATGGGTGCGGCGGGCCGCGCGCCGCCAGGCGGCCTTGAGAGTGGCCGTGTCCGCGTCGAAAGCGACGCTGAGGACCTCGTACGCCGAGCGGCCACCGAAATCTGCGGGAGTCACGGTGCCGTCACCCGGTACCGCAGGAACAAGGCCCCGTCCTCCTCGAGCAGGCCCACCAATGTCATTCCGGCGGGATTGGCCAGGTCCGTCCCCCCGATGATCCGGCCGCTCTCGCCACCGGCGAGCAGCGGCGAGAGGGACAGGCACAGCTCGTCGGCCAATCCGGCGGCGGTGAAGGCTCCGAGCAGGGTGGGCCCGCCCTCCGAGTGCACGAGCCGGTGTCCGCGTGCGGCCAGCACCGCGCGGATCCGGGCCGGCTCGGCCTGGTCCGTTCCGCAATCCACGACGTCGGCGACCTCGCTGAGCGCGGCGCGCCGGCCGGCGTCGGCCGCGGTGGTGGTGAGCAGGAGGGGCCGGACCGGTGCCGTGGTGAAGAAGGTGCTCTCCGGGTCCAGATCGAGGGTCCCGGAGACCAGGGCGACGGCGGGGTGGGACGGCAGTCCGCGGGCCTCGCGCCAGGCCCGATCCTCCGCGGAGACCAGGTCGCCGCCGTAGCCCTCGGCGCGAACCGTCCCGGCACCCACGAGGATGACGTCCGCGGGGCGGCGGAGCAGGGCAAAGAGCCGTTGGTCGGCCGGCGTTCCGAGACCGTCGGAGTGTCCGTGGACGGTGGCGGCGCCGTCGGCGGAGGACACGAAATTGAAGCGCACCCACAGTCCGTCCCGCGAGACGTCCCCGCGGCGCCGGTCCTGACTGGGCGGGGCGTAGAACGCCACCAGGTCGTCGTCGGTGAGGTCTGCGGTGAGAACCGGATTGGCCAGACCCGAGGGGTAGGGATGGACGAGTGCTCTCATGGCTTGACTCCTTTGGTCACGGGGGAAGCTGGTTTAGGACCGTCCCAGGGGGCGGCATCCCCGGGGCCCGCCGAGCGGTCGGCATCCCGGTTGAGGCCGTGCATGTTGTGCTGCAGCCGGTGCGGCTCACGCCAGCCCATGATGGCCTCGGTCATCCGGATCGCCGAGACAGACGGCCGCACCTGGTGCATGCGCAGGACGCGGGCGCCGTTCTGGATGCAGACCTGGGCCGCTGCCAAGGATCCGGCCAGCCGGGCTGACTTGTGCTGGTCCAGGGTCTCGCCGATGAAGTCCTTGTTGGACACCGATGCGAGGGCGGGGAATCCCAGGGTGGTGAAGGCGTCGAAGCGCCGGGTGATCTCCAGGGAGTGCCGGGTGTTCTTGTTCAGGTCGTGGCCCGGGTCCACGATGATCTTCTCCTCCGGGACCCCGAGGGACAGGGCCAGGTCGATCCGCCGCAGCAGGTACTCGCGGATCTCGGCCACCACATCGTCGTAGCGCGGCGACGGCACCGGGGTGCGCGGGGTGGCGAGGGAATGCGTGATCACCAGGTGAGCATCGCCGGCGGCCACCACCCGGCCGAGATCGTGGTGGAAGAGCCCGGTAGTGTCATTGACGACGTCGGCCCCGGCCGCGATGGCACGCTCGGCCACCAGCGGCTGAAAGGTGTCGGCGGAGAGGATCGCGGTGGCCGCGGGACCGCCGCCGGACCGCAGGGCGGCGATCACCGGCACCACGCGCTCGGCCTCCTCCTCCGGGGGCAGCTCCGGTCCGGGGGAGAAGGGGACCCCGCCGACGTCGACCCAGTCCGCACCGTCCTCGGCCGCCTGCCGGGCGGCCCCCACCGCGGCGTCCAAGGCGAAGGTCACGCCGTCGTCGTAGAAGGAGTCCGGGGTGCGGTTGACCACGGCCATGAGCAGGATGTGCGAGCGGACGTCCACGGTGCGGTGCGCGAAGCACTGGACCGGGTGTCTGAACTCCGGCTCGACCATGGGCATCGGCGGCGTGCTCCTCAAGGGCTGATGACGGTGGGCTTGACTGGGCTTCAGTGTGCTTCAGTGTGCTTCTGTTGCTGTCGGGTCGCTGCGGGCGGCCGCGAGAGACGGTGCGGGTCGGTGCGGAGAACCGTCCGTGCCATTCTGGCAGGATACCGGTGACTCGTCGGGAAACCGGCTGTCACGAGAGGGCTTCACGCCGATGCCGAGGTGGCACGATGAGGATCATGCACCGCAGACCCCGGCCTCGGCCTGAGGCACCTGAACTCGCCCCTCTCGACCCGTCCGAGGGAGCCTGGGTGGCCGCCATGCTGGAGGCCGGAACCGCGAGTCTCGGCGTCGAGTTCTGGAACGGACACGTCGCCACCGTTGTCCCGGTGGGGAACCCGGCGCCGTATGAGGCCATCGCGCGGATCTTCCACCCAGTGCCGTGGCACCACCGGGACTGGGACGAGGACGCGGCCGCCCGCCTGCGCAAGTTCGGCCTGGTGCCGGAAGACCACGCGGACTTCCGTGACGCGCCCCGGTCTGAGCATCGGACCCTCCATGCCTACGGCACCACAACCTGGAGCCAGGTCGCCACGGAGCGCGGCACCGCGTTCCACGCTGGCGCGCAGTGGGCGGACCTGGCCCGTGCGGAGGAGAACGAGTCCGTGCCCTCCACGCGGGAGGCGCGTCTGGAGTATGGATCGCCGGATCAGGGTCAGCTGTCCTCGCCGGCCATGGCACGACTGGCCGAGGTGCTTCTGGGACACACCGAGACGCCGCAGGATCTGGTGCTGGGGCTGTGGCCCGGCCGGGGCTGGATCGATGGGGGCAGTTCCCGGTTCGGTCCGGGCGTGCTGGAGGCCACCGGCGGGAAGGCCTCCTCCGTCCGGATGCCTCCGGCCTTCGGACCGAGGACCACCCGTGCCCTGCGCCGTGGCTCAGCGCTGCTGCAGGTCGGCGGCGGATTCCGGGAGTACCTGCTGCTGGCCGACGACGGCACCCGGCTGCGCCACCCCGTCTGGGAGCGCGCCGCCCACCGGCTGCTGCCGGAGGAGGAGCCCACCGAGGAGCAGTCACCGAACCTCGCCTGGCCGCGGGACCGTGCCTGGGCGCTGGCCAGCGAGATCGATCTCGACTCCACCCTGGTGGCCGGTTCCACCGAGCTGATCCGGGCCATCTGCACGCACCCCGGCCTGGAGGCGGCGGTGGTGCGGCCGGAGACGGACCTCACCGCGTTCGCGGACACGCTCAACCATCGGGACCTCACCGCATGAGCCGCCACCACCTGCTGCTGTGCATCAACCCCGCCGCCGGAGCCGGCCGGGGAGCTGACGCGGGGGCCGAGGCCGCCGCCCGCCTCCGCAGCGGAGGAGCCGACGTCGAGATCCTGGCGGTGCCCGGCGACGACGGAACTCCGACCGTCCGGCGCTATTCCGAGGCCCTCGCCGCGCGACTGGCGCGGACTGCGGGGAGGACGCCGGCCGCCGTCGTGGTGGTGGGCGGCGACGGGATGCTGCACACGACGGCGAACGCGCTGGCGGGCACCGGGATGCCGGTGGGCCTGGTACCGGCCGGGACCGGGAACGACCTGGCCCGGGCGCTGGGACTGGCGGACTGCGGGGTGGCGGACGCCGTCGACCGGGTCCTCGTTGGTCTGGACCAGCCGCCGCGCCGCATCGATCTGGTCCGGGTGGACCTGTCCCCACTGGGGGCGGCGCTGCCCGCGGGGCCGGACTTCGCCGGGACCGTGGATGACCGCGCCGTGGCCGGGGCGCCGCCGCAGCGCGTGCGCCGGTATGTGGTGTCCGGGGTGAACGTGGCCTTCGACGCCGTGGTGAACGCCACCGCCAACCGCATGCGCTGGCCCCGCGGTGGCCTGCGCTATGTGGCAGCCGTGCTGCTGGAATTGCTGCGCTTCCGGCCCCTCGACCTGAGGATCCGCCTCGACAGCCCGGACGGCCGGGGTCTGACCGGGCCCACGTTCTTGCTCGCCGTGATGAACGGCCGGTTCATCGGGGGTGGCATGGAGGTCACCCCCGGCACCCGGATCGACGACGGCCTGCTGGAGGTCTTCCACGTCACGCCCCTGAGCCCGGCGCGGTTCCTGCGGGTCTTTCCGCGGGTCTTCGCCGGACGCCACACGGACCTGCCCGAGGTGACGATTCGGGAGGCGAGCTCGGTACGGATCGAGAAGATCGCCACGGCGGAGGATCCGACTGCCTCGCGGTCGCCGTCCTGGAGAAGCGCCGAGCCGGTCCTGCACGGCGACGGTGAGCCCCTGGGATGGCTGCCGGCCACGGTGACGGTGGTGCCCGGTGCGCTGACGGTGCTGGACACCGGGCTTCCACACCTGCCGTCCGGGGGTAGGGGATGACGCACGAGGTGGTCCACGGATGGATCGTCTCCGCCCCCTGACTCCTACACTGGAGTGCATGACCACTTCCGCCTCCCGGACCCGCGTCTACCTCGACCACGCCGCCACCACGGCACTGCGCCCAGTAGCGCTGGAGGCCTTCACGGCCAGCGCCCGGACGCTCGGGAACCAGTCGTCACTGCACCAGTCCGGCCGCGGGGCCAAGCTCCGGGTCGAGACGGCGCGGGATGCCCTCGCGGCCACCCTGGGCGCCCACCCCAGCGAGGTCGTGTTCACCTCCGGGGGCACCGAGTCGGACAACCTGGCGCTCAAGGGGCTGTACTGGGCACGACGAGACCGCGCTCGCGCAGCCGGGGCACCGGAGTGTCATCGGATCGTGCTCACGGGCCTGGAGCACCACGCGGTCCTGGACGCGGCCACGTGGCTGGAGACCCACGAGGGGGCCCGACTGGACATCGTCCCGGTCCACGCGGACGGGCGGGTGGACCTGGACGCCTGGCGCACCACCCTGGCCCGGGACCCCGAGACCATCGCGGTTGCCACGCTGATGTGGGCCAACAATGAGATCGGCACCATTCAGCCGATCGCCACGGTGGCTGCCCTGGCGGCGGAACACGGGGTGCCCTTCCATACCGACGCCGTCCAGGCCTTCGGCGCCGTGCCCCTCGACTTCCAGGCCTCCGGCGCCACCACGATGGCGGTGACCGGTCACAAGATCGGCGCGCCGGTCGGCGTCGGGGCCCTGTTGGTCCGCCGGGACGCCGCGCTCACGCCGGTGCTCCACGGCGGTGGTCAGGAGCGTGACATCCGCTCCGGGACCATCCCGGCCGCCCTCATCGAGGCCTTCGCCGCCGCCGCGACGGAGGCCCACGCCCACTTGTCCGGCGAGCGGGAACGCGTCGGTGCCCTGCGGGACCGGCTGATCGACGGGGTCCGTGAGCTGGTGCCCGAGGCGCGGCTGACGGGCGCGGAGGACCTTGACTCGCTCACCGGGGAGCGGCTGCCGGCCGGTACCCGCCGGCTGCCGGGCAACGTCCACTTCGTCTTCCCGGGATGCGAGGGGGATTCCCTCCTGTTCGGCCTGGACATGGTCGGCGTGGAGGCCTCCACCGGTTCGGCCTGCTCGGCCGGGGTGCCCCGCCCCTCGCACGTGCTGATCGCGTTGGGTATCGAGGAGGAGCTGGCCCGGTGCGTGCAGCGATTCAGCCTCGGGCATACATCGGCACCCGCCGACGTTGAGCAGGTGTTGTCCGAGTTGCCGGCCGTGCACGCCTCGGCCCGCCGTGCGGGTCTGGCCGGGCACGACTCCCGGATCAAGACCGCCAACAGCCAGCGCTGACCCGAACCGCAGTAGTAGTCGCCGTAGATGTGGCAGTAGATGTCGCAGTAGAAACCGCCGTCCACCGAAGGGAAACCAGTCACCATGAAGGTCCTCGCCGCCATGAGCGGGGGAGTCGACTCCGCCGTTGCCGCCGCCCGCGCCGTGGACGCCGGCCACGAGGTGGTCGGGGTGCACCTTGCCCTGTCCCGCATGCCCGGAACCCTGCGCACCGGCTCCCGAGGCTGCTGCACCATCGAGGACTCCCGTGACGCCTGGCGCGCCTGCGAGAAGCTGGGCATCCCCTTCTACACCTGGGACTTCTCCGAGCGGTTCAAGGAAGACGTGGTGGACGACTTCGTGGCGGAGTACGCCGCGGGCCGCACCCCGAACCCGTGCATGCGCTGCAATGAGCGGATCAAGTTCGCCGCGCTGTTGGAGAAGGCCCTCGCCCTGGGCTTCGACGCCGTGTGCACCGGTCACTACGCGACGGTCGTCCGCAATGACGCCGGCAGCCTCGAACTGCACCGCGCCGCCGACTGGGCCAAGGACCAGTCCTACGTCCTCGGCGTGCTGACCGCCGAGCAGCTCGAGCACTCCATGTTCCCGCTCGCCGAGACCCCGTCCAAGGACCTGGTCCGGGCGGAGGCGGCCGAGCGCGGGCTGTCGGTGGCCGCCAAACCCGACTCCCATGACATCTGCTTCATCCCGGACGGGGACACCCGGGGATGGCTGAACGAGCGCATCGAGATGACCGAGGGAGACATCCTGGACACGGAGGGCAACCGCCTCGGCGCCCACCCCGGCGCGCAGGCCTTCACCGTGGGCCAGCGCAAGGGCTTGAGCATCGGCCGTCCCGCCGCGGACGGCCGCCCCCGCTTCGTCCTCGAGGTCCGTCCCAAGGACAACACCGTCGTCGTCGGTTCCAAGGAGCTGCTCGCCGTGGACCGGGTCACGGGCATCCGGCCCTCCTGGGCCGGAGCCCCACTGGCCGAGGAGACCACCGGTGAGTGGTTCGACTGTCACCTGCAGGTCCGCGCGCACGGAGACCCCGTGCCCGCCCGTGCCCGGGTGGAGCGCCCGGGCCACGCGGACGCCGTATTGGCCGGCCCAGCTAGCCCGGCCAGCCCGGCCAGTGCAGGGACGGCGGAGGATGCGCCCCAGGGCCACGACGCCGGCACCTGGATCATCGAGCTCTTCGAGCCCCTCACGGGGGTGGCGCCCGGCCAGACGGCCGTGCTGTACCAGGGCACACGGGTGCTGGGCCAATCCACGATCGACGCCGCCTTCAATGCGGCCCGGGTGGCCTGAGGGGACCTACCCGCCGGTACGATGCGTGCGACTCGCCGGTAACTTGAGTTCGGAATTTGCCGGATCGCGGCGTAAAGTCTGATGTCATCCCGGTCACAGTGACCGGGATCACCTTCACTCGCACCCGCATTCGCACCCGGGTCGGTGGCGCCGTCCTCGGTGTCCACCGACCCTGAGGAGGACATCGTCATGGCCCCTATTCGACGCCGCCTGAGCGCGGCCATCGCCCTGGGCGGGGTCGCCGCCCTGGCCCTCACCGCCTGCACCGGGCCAGCCCCGAGCGGCGACGGCAGCGAGGGGGGTTCCGGCGACGGCGGCGCCAGCAGCGCGCCGATCGTCTACGGCACCACGGACAAGGTCACCAGCATCGACCCTGCCGGGTCCTATGACAACGGCTCGTTCATGCTGATGAACCAGGTCTACCCCCTGTTGCTGAACTCCGCGCCGGGCTCCGCCGAGGTCGAGCCGGACCTGGCCGAGACCGCCGAGTTCACCTCCCCGAACGAGTACACGGTGACACTGCCGGAGGGTCTGACCTGGGCGAACGGGAACACACTGGACTCCGCCGACGTCAAGCACACCTTCGACCGCCAGCTCGAAATCGCCGATCCCAACGGGCCGTCCTCCCTGCTGGGCAACCTGGAGTCCGTCGAGGCCCCGGACCCGACCACCGTGGTCTTCACCCTCAAGGAAGGCGACGACCAGACCTTCCCGCAGGTCCTGTCCTCGCCGGTGGGCCCGATCGTGGATGACGAGACCTTCCCCGCGGACGAGCTGCTCCCGGACGAGGACATCGTGGCGGCGGAGGCCTTCCACGGTCAGTATGCGATCGATTCCTATGAGAAGAACCAGCTGGTGAACCTGGTGCCGTTCGACGGCTACCAGGGTCTGCTGGGGGCCCCGAAGAACTCTCAGGCTTCCATCAAGTACTACGCCGACTCGAACAACCTGAAGCTGGACATCCAGCAGGGCAACATCGACGTGGCCGCCCGGGCCCTGACGCCGACCGACGTCGAGGACCTGTCCGGAGACGACAACGTGGTGGTGCACGAGGGCCCCGGCGGCGAGCTGCGCTACATGGTCTTCAACTTCAACATCATGCCCTTCGGTGCCGAGACCGAGGAGGCGGATGAGGAGAAGTCGTTGGCCGTCCGCCAGGCGATGGCCGATCTGCTGGACCGGGAGGCGCTGTCCGAACAGGTCTACAAGGGCACCTACACCCCGGCCTACGGTTTCATCCCGAAGGAATTCGAGGGCGCCACCGAACCGCTCCTGGAGAAGTACGGGGACGGCGAGGGAGGCCCGGACCAGGACCGCGCCGCCGAGCGGCTGGAGGCGGCCGGCGTCGAGACGCCGGTGGCCCTGAACCTGCAGTACAACCCGGACCACTACGGCCCGTCCTCCGGTGAGGAATATGCCCTCGTGAAGCAGCACCTCGAGGCCAACGACCTCTTCACGGTGAACCTGCAGTCCACCGAATGGGTGACCTACCAGCAGGACCGCATCGACTCCTACCCGGTCTACCAGCTGGGCTGGTACCCGGACTACTCGGATGCGGACAACTACCTGTCCCCGTTCTTCGCGGTCGAGAATTTCCTCTCCAACGGCTATGTCAACGAGGAGGTCGACCAGCTGATCGCCGAGCAGCGCGTCACCCCGGACGAGGCCGAGCGCAGCGAGAAGCTCGGGCAGATCCAGGACATCGTCGGCGAGGAACTGTCCACGTTGCCGCTGCTGCAGGGTGCCCAGGTGGCAGTCTCCGGCACGGATGTCACCGGCGTGGAGGACACCCTGGATGCCTCGTTCAAGTTCCGTCTGGGAGCCGTGTCCAAGGAGGGCTAATCCACCGTGACCGTAACCGCTGACCTGCCGGGGACCCCGGCCGGCGACGAACCGGTGGTGCTGCCAGGAGACGAGGGAACCGCCCCGTCCGCCCCGACCC
Source organism: Citricoccus sp. NPDC079358 (assembly GCF_040702545.1). Classification (NCBI taxonomy): domain Bacteria; kingdom Bacillati; phylum Actinomycetota; class Actinomycetes; order Micrococcales; family Micrococcaceae; genus Citricoccus; species Citricoccus sp. NPDC079358. Next base: position 78,280 of record NZ_JBFBLI010000014.1, on the reverse strand, counting down.
GCAAAAAGGGTCTGGGCGGACTGGGCCGCTACATCCTGATCCGCTTCCTGCTCATCATCCCCACCGTGTTCATCCTCGTGACCATGGTGTTCTTCCTGATGCGGGTGACCGGCGACCCGATCACCGCGGCCATGGGCGGGCGACTGACGCCGGCCCAGCTGGCCGAGCGGATCGCCGCAGCCGGCTACGACCGGCCGCTTCCGGTCCAGTACGTCGAGTACCTCGGCCAGTTGCTCACGGGCAATTTCGGCACCACCCTCTCGGACAACCGCCCCGTCACCGAGGTGCTGGCCACCTACGGCGCGGCCACCCTCGAACTCGTGTTCTTCGCCGTGATCGTCGCGCTCGTGGTCGGCATCCCCCTGGGGATGGTGGCCGCGAAATTCCGTGACCGCTGGCCGGATGCGTTCCTGCGCATCGCGGCGATCCTGTTCTACGCCACCCCGGTGTTCTTCGCCGGCCTGCTGTTCAAGCTCGTCTTCAGCGTGTGGCTGGACTGGCTTCCCACCAACGGACGGCTGACCATCAGCAACCAGCTGGCGTTGGACGGCCTGCAGGCGCCCACGGGCATCTACTTCCTGGACGCCCTGCGCTCCGGGAACATGGCCGCCCTCGGTGACGTGCTCGAACACGCTGCCCTGCCGGCCCTGGCCCTGGGTCTGCTGACCGGCGGCGTGTTCCTGCGCCTGGTCCGCACCAACATGATCGGCACCCTCGGACGTGAGTTCGTGGAGGCCGGCCGGTCCCGCGGCGTCAGCGAGTACCGGCTGACCACCCGCCACGCCTTCCGGCCGGCGCTGATCCCCATCATCACCGTGATGGGGATGCAGATCGCCATGATGATGGGCGGGGCCGTGCTGACCGAGACCACCTTTGAATGGAAGGGACTGGGGTTCCAGTTGGCCGAATACCTGGCTGCTCGTGACTTCGTGGCCGTGCAGGGGATCGTGGTCATGCTGGCCGTGATCGTGGCCGTGACGAACTTCCTGGTGGACATCGTCGCCGCCCTCATCGACCCGAGGGTGAGGTACTGACATGTCCCTGGCCACCACGGTCCGCAAACTGCCGGTCGTCTCCCACCTCGGCCAGTCGGCCGGGCTCCAGCGCGGCATGCTCATCGCCGGGCTCGTCCTGACCCTGATCTTCCTGCTCGCCGCGGCGCTGGCCCCGGTGCTCGCGCCCTACGGCTACGCGCAGATGTCCGATCCCGATGGCGGCGGGGCCTTCCCCACCCAGGGCGCCCCCTCCGCGGAGCACCCCTGGGGCACCACGGTCGGTGGTTTCGATGTGCTCTCCCGCACCCTGTGGGGTGCGCAGACCGCGGTGGCCGTGATCGTCGTCGCGGTGGTGTTGTCCCTGATCCTCGGCGTGCTGCTGGGCCTGATCTCCGGCTACCTCGGCGGTTGGGTGGACCGCGTGCTGGTGGTCATCGCCGACGCGATCTACGCGTTCCCGTCCCTGCTGTTGGCGATCGTCATGTCGATCGTCATCAGTCAGGGCCAGTCGAGTCTGTGGGGCGGCATCATGGCGGCGGCGCTGTCCATCACCGTGGTGTTCATCCCGCAGTACTTCCGCGTGATCCGGGCCGAGACGATCCGCCTCAAGGCCGAGCCCTTCGTGGAATCGGCCCAGGTGGTCGGCACCTCGCCGTGGCGCATCATGACCCGGCACATCCTGCGCAACGCCACCAGGTCCCTGCCGCTGATCTTCACCCTGAACGCCTCCGAGGCGATCCTCACCCTCGCCGGGTTGGGCTTCCTGGGCTTCGGCATCCAGCCCACGGCCGCCGCCGAGTGGGGCTACGACCTCAACCGGGCGCTGTCCGACGTCACCAGCGGCATCTGGTGGACCGGGCTGTTCCCGGGCATGGCGATCGTGCTCACGGTCCTCGGCCTGACCCTGGTGGGCGAGTCGATGAACGACCTGAACGATCCACGCCTGCGGACCCGTTCACGGTCCCGCAGCCGGCGCGCGACCGCTGCCACCACCACCGCTGCCGCACCCCTCGGCACCGGCCCGACCGGCACCGTCCGGACCGACCCGGAGGTCTCCCCGTGACCGAACAGATCGACAGCGCACACCGCCCCGGTCCGGCTGCCCCCGTGCTGGAGGTGCGGGACCTCTCGGTGACCTTCGCGACCGACGGCGGCGACGTGCGTGCCGTGCGGACGGCCGACTTCTCCGTCGCGCCCGGGGAGGTGGTCGCCGTCGTCGGCGAATCCGGTTCCGGCAAGACCGTCACCGCCAAGACGGTGCTGGGACTGCTGCCCGAGACGGCGCTGGCCACCGGCGCCGTGGTGGTGTCCGGCCAGAACGTACTCTCGCTCCCCGGCGCCGAGCTGCGCCGGCTGCGCGGCAGCGCTGCGGCGATGATCTTCCAGGAGCCCTCCACCGCCCTGAACCCGGTCTACACGGTGGGCTGGCAGATCATGGAGGGTCTGCGGGCCCACCGCCGGGCGAACGGCGCCTCGTCCGGTCGGAAGGTCTCCCTCGGCAAGAAGGAGGCCAGGCGGCGCGCCATCGAGGCCCTGCGTGCGGTCGGCATCCCCGACCCGGAGCACCGGGTGGACTACTACCCGCACCAGTTCTCCGGCGGCCAGAAGCAGCGCGTGGTCATCGCCGCGGCTCTGGCCCTGGAACCCGGACTCATCGTGGCCGACGAACCCACGACCGCCCTGGACGTCACCGTCCAGGCCGAGATCCTGGACCTGCTGCGGGAGCTGCGGGACTCCCGTGGCGTGTCCATCATGCTGATCACCCACAACATGGGGGTGGTGGCCGATCTCGCGGACCGCGTGGTGGTGATGTACCGCGGGGAGATCGTGGAGCAGGCCTCCGTGTCCCAGTTGTTCGCCGATCCGCGCGAGGCCTACACCCGGGCCCTGCTGGACGCCGTGCCCCACCTCGGGCGGAACTCGGCCTCCGCCGGGGACATCGAGCGCCGCCACGGTGAGGCCACGCCCGTGGTCACCGCCCGTGGCCTCGAGATCGAGTTCGCCGGACGGATGGGGCAGCAGCCGTTCCGTGCCGTCAAAGGGGTGGACTTCGACATCCACGCCGGCGAGGTCTATGGGCTCGTCGGGGAGTCCGGTTCCGGCAAGACCACGATCGGCCGTGCCATCGCCGGGCTCACCCCGGCCACGGGCGGCTCCCTGACGGTCTTCGGGCACGAGATGGTCGGGTTCAAGGAGAAGACGTTCAAGCCGCTCCGCCGGGACATCGGCTTCGTGTTCCAGGACCCGGCCGCCTCCTTCAACCCTCACCTGACGATCGGCGAGTGCGTGGCCGAGCCCCTCCTGGTCCACCCCGGGGCCCGTGGTGGCCGCCCTGGCTCCGACGTCGATCGCACGGTCGCCGACCTGCTGGACGCGGTCCAGCTGCCGTCCGACTTTGCCCGGCGCTATCCGCACGAGCTCTCCGGGGGCCAGCGGCAGCGGGCCTCCCTGGCCCGGGCGCTGGCCTTGGACCCCACGTTGCTGGTGGCGGACGAGCCGACGTCGGCCCTGGATGTCTCCGTGCAGGCCAAGGTGCTCGACCTGTTCCGCGAGGTCCAGGAGCGCTTCGGCTTCGCGTGTCTGTTCATCAGCCACGACCTGGCCGTGGTGGACCACCTCGCCAGCTGGGTGGGTGTCCTCTATCGGGGGGACCTGGTGGAGGAGGGCATCGGCTCTCAGGTGATGGGCAGCCCCCGCCACGATTACACCCGCCGGCTCGTCGCCTCCCTGCCCGTGCCGGACCCGGAGGAGCAGTCACGTCGCCGGAATGAGCGCCGCACGACCGTAGGCTAGGGGCATGATTGACGACCCGGCCGCCGAGACCGGCCAGAACCCGGCCACCGGATACGACCCGCACGCCTCCTCGCTCCTGGGCGAGGCCGATCCGGCGGTGCTCGACGAGCTGTATGCGATCCGCGGCAGCATCGACAACTTCGACGCCACCCTGGTCTACCTGCTGGCTGAACGCTTCAAGTGCACCCAGCGGGTCGGCCGGCTCAAGGCCGAACACGCCCTGCCCGCCTCGGATCCGGGCCGGGAGGCCGCACAGATCAAGCGTCTGCGCGCCCTGGCTGAGGACGCGGAGCTGGATCCGGCGTTCGCCGAGAAGTTCCTGAACTTCATCGTCTCCGAGGTCATCCAGCACCACCGCGCCATCGCCGCCGACCGCGCCTGATGCCTGCCGTTCGCGCCACCCTGCTCGGGGCCTGGACCGGCACGGACCCGGTGTCCGCGTCCCGTGACCTCCTCAACGCCCTGGGCGCCCCGCACCTGCCGGTGCTGCCCGAACTGCCCGCACGGGGCCCCGGCTCCGATGCCATCGGGCGCACCGCCGGGCTCCTCGAGGAACTCGCCGTTGACCTGCAGCCCCACGGCTGGAGACTCGTCCCCGAACCCGGGATGGACCACCGCCGGGCGGTCTCGGCCCTGAGCACGGATCGCCACGCCCTGACGGACGTCGCCGGGGAGTCCGGGATCGACGTGGAAGACCTGCTCGTCCGGATCACCGGTCCGCTGACACTGTCCGCGGAGCTGTGGCTGCCCGGAGGCGAACGCTCCCTCTCGGACCATGGGGCCCGCCGGGATGTGGCCCAGTCGCTGGCCGCCGGCCTCGCCGCCCACATCCGGGCGGTCCGATCCCAGACGGGCGCCGGACGGGTGACCGTGGTGCTGGACGAGCCTCGCGCCGCCGCCGTCCTCTCCGGTGCGCTGCCCACCGCCAGCGGCTACCGCACCGTCCGCTCCCTGCCCCGCTCCGAGGTCCGGGAGGCGTGGACCCTCGTCTCCCAGGCCGTGCTCGACGCCGGCGCCTCCGGGATCGTCCTGGCCCCCGGTCGAGCGGGCGCCGGGGAGGAGTGGGCGTGGGCGGACCTGGCCCTGCTGGCCGCGGAAGCGCTGCCGCCTTCTGAGCAGACACCGGAGGAGCAGAGGACGGCCGCGCTGGCCCTTCCCCTGGTTCCCCTCGAGGGTCCGGGCTCGGACGGTTCGCGCTGGGACATCGTCGCGGGCTGGACCGAGGCCGGCCGGGACATCGTGTTCCGCCTCCCGTCGGCGCAGGCAGCGCAGGCAGTGCAGGCGTCACAGTCGACGAAGGCCGTGAAGCCCGAGCTCGCAGTCGGCAACGGGCACCCGTACCGGGGCACCGGGGTCACGATCGCCCGGACCTGGGAGCGGATCGGGCTGGATCCGGACCTGCTCGGGCGGTTGGTCCTGGCCGCACCGGACCAGTCCGCGGCCTCCCAGCTCACGGCCAACCAGGCGCTCGCCTCCGCGGTGGCCACGGCGGAGGAACTCGACCGCATCCGCCAGGACGGCGGCCTGAGCTGATCCACGCCCACCCCACCCCACCCCACGCCCTTCACTTTCAGTCGAATTGGGGTGGGTGGTGGGCCGAAAGGCCCACCCCAAGGCGACTGGAAACGTCGGTGTTGCTGGGGTCAGAGGCGGCCGGTGGCCTTGAGCCGCAGGTAGGTGTCCGCCAAGACCGGTGGCAGGCGGTGGGGTGCCTCGTCAACCACCTCGACGCCGTGCATCTCGAGCTCGCGCGCAGCGGCCCGCCGTTCCAGCCCCGCCCGTTCGGCGGCCGCCGCGCGGAAGGTGGTCTCGGCGTCGTTCCGGGTGCGCGCCATCTCCGCCAGCTGGGGATCGGCCACCGAGGCGACCACCACCTGGTGCCGCGAGGTGAGGGCCGGCAGGACGGGGAGCAGCCCCTCCTGCAGGGATGCGGAGTCCAGGTCGGTCAGCAGCACCACGAGGGAGCGCTGACGCGAGACCTTGGCGACCTCCACCGGGATGTGGGACCAGTCCGCGGCCAGGAGGGTCGGCTGGACGGGTGCCAGCGCCGTGACCATCCGGTGCAACAGGTTGCCCTTCTCGGTGGAGGAGACCCGGGAGCGGACGCGCCGGTCGAAGGCCAGCAGTTCCACCCGGTCGCCGCCGGCGGAGGCCAGGGCGGCCAGCAGCAGGGAGGCCTCGATCCCGGTGTCCAGTTTCGGCTCGTCGTCGACCCGGGCTGCGGCCGTGCGGGAGGTGTCCAGCACGATCACCACGCGGCGGTCCCGTTCGGGGCGCCAGGTCCGCACCACCACGTCCTGACGCCGGGCGGTGGCGCGCCAGTCGATGGAGCGGACATCGTCCCCGCGCACGTAGTCGCGCAGGGAGTCGAACTCGGTGCCGCCGCCGCGGGTCTGGACGGCGGAACGCCCGTCCATCTCGCGCAGCCGGGCCAGCCGGGACGGCAGGTGCCGGCGCGAGCGGAACGGCGGCAGGATGCTGATCTGTCCGGGGACCGGATGCGTGACCTGCCGGGCCGCCAGGCCCAGCGGCCCCCAGGAGCGCACGGTGACCGAGCCGGTGCGCAGCGTGCCCCGGCGGCGCGGCACCAGGGTGGTGACCGTCCGGCGTCGTTCACCGGCAGGCACGTCCAGCGCCACCGCCGCATCCGGGCGATCGGAGGGGGAGGCCTGACCCGCCGAGGGCTGCCAGGCGTCCCGGAGCGAGCCGCGCAACCGACGCCGGCCCCGGTTGGACACCAGCACCGCGTTGGCCACCGGCTCATCGAGACGGCTGGAGGCGGGCAATTCGCGCTCGAGCAGCAGCGACCGGGGAGAGGCCGCCAGGATCAGGTCGAGAGCATAGACCACGGCCAGCGCGAGCACGCACCACCAGATCGTGTCCAGCCCGGGACGCAGCACCACCGGCAGCAGGCACACCAGCGCCACTGCCAGGAAACGGCCGGAGAGGACCATCAGCGCACCACCCTCAGTCCGCCGCCAGACCCGGCAGCATGTCCAGCGTCACCGCGGCTCCGTTGTGTCACGGGACTCAGCGCGGGACCGGCACGGTGGCGAGCAGGCCGGAGAGCACCTGGTCCGTGCTGACGCCGTCCAGCTCGGCCTCCGGTCGCAGGGCCACCCGGTGCCGCAGGCAGGGCAGGGCCATCGCCTGGACATCGTCCGGGGTGGTGTAGTCCCGGCCGTTGAGCCAGGCCCAGGCCTTGGCGGTCTGCAGCAGAGCGGTGGAACCGCGGGGGGAGACGCCCAGCTGGAAGGAGGGCGAGACCCGGGTCGCGCGGGCCAGGTCCGTGATGTAGCCGATCACCTCGGGTCCGGACTGGACGTTCCCGACGGCGGCGCGGGCCGCGTGGATCGTCGCGGCATCGGCCACGGCGCTGACCCCGGCGGCGGCCAGGTCCGAGGCGGAGAAACCCTCGGCATGGCGGCGCAGGATCTCCACCTCGTCCGCCCGCTCGGGCGTCTCGAGGGTGACCTTGAGCAAGAAGCGGTCCAGCTGGGCCTCGGGCAGGGGGTAGGTGCCCTCGTACTCGACCGGGTTCTGGGTGGCGGCCACCATGAAGGGGTCCGGCAGCGGCCGGGAGACCCCGTCCACCGAGACCTGACCCTCGGCCATCGCCTCGAGCAGAGCCGCCTGCGTCTTGGGTGGGGTCCGGTTGATCTCGTCGGCCAGCAACAGGTGAGTGAACACCGGTCCCCGGCGGAACTCGAACTCCCCGGTCTTGGAGTCGTACACCAGCGAACCGGTGACGTCGCCGGGCATCAGGTCGGGGGTGAACTGGACACGATGGGTGCCGAGGTCCAGGGCGGCGGACAGGGTCCGCACCAGCAGCGTCTTGGCGACGCCGGGCACGCCCTCCAGCAGCACATGGCCCTTGCACAGCAGCCCGATCAGCAGGCCGGTGACCGCCGGCTGTTGCCCGACGACGGCGCGCGCGACCTCCTCGCGCACCCGGCCGAAGGCGTGGCGCAGCTCGTCATCGGTCCGGTGGGCCGGCGCAGTGGGGGCCGTGGTGGCCGTGCTTGCCCGGGCCGCTGTGGTTGCCGGGGAACGCTCGGGGTACGGGGTGGTCATGGTGTCCTTCCGTCGGAGTCTGTCGCCTGCTCTGCTGCGGCGTGGTCGGTGGTGAGTGCCGCGTGCACGGCGTCCTCGAGGTCCAGGAGGGCCCGCCCCGCCGCGACGAGGTCCCGGCCCGTGGCCACGTGGCTGACGTCGAGGACGGAGGCCACCTGGAGTGGCTCCCGGCCGGTGGTGCGGGCCGCCGCGCTCACCAGGGCCTCGACCGAGGCACCGTGGCCGAGGCGGAGCACCCGCGACAGTCGCAGGAGCGTGGCCGAGCGCAGCGCGCGCGCCGCGGCGCCGTGCTGGCCGGTGCGTTCATAGAGCCGGGCCCGGCCCACAGCGGTCTCCGAGGCCGGAACGATCACGGGCAGCGGTTCGAGGGCCAGGGGTCCGTGACGGCGCCCGCGCCACAGCATGAGCAGCGCCAGGCAGAGGATGAGCCAGATCCCCGCCGGGCGGACCCAGTCGGGCAACAGTTGATCCATGGTCGGCGGGCCTGGCTCAATCGCCACGTCGGCCAGTCCCGGCAGATACCAGACCACGTCCGAGGACCGTCCCAGCGACCACAGGGCGAGCACGGAATGGCCTTCGGTGTCCGCGGACTCATTGGCGAACACGCCGACCTGGCCGATCACCATGGTGCCGTCGGCGGTCTCCAGGACCGCGTGGGCCGGGTCAGTGGTGGAACCGGAGTCGGTCCCGGGGACGGGGAAGCAGGCCTGCGCCCCGGCGCTCCGGTAGGCGCGGCCCGAGGCCTCCATCGATTGCGCCTCCCGGCCCATCGGCAGGCCGCAGCCCTCCCCGGAGGCCAAGGGGCCGCCGTCGGGCACCTGCCCCGCCTGGGAGACCGCGGGGGCGAGGGCGCCGAGGGCCTGGAAGCCCGGCTCGACCAGCACCCGCCGCTCTGGGGCGACCTCCTCAGCGAGACGGTCCAGGCCGGTCTCGGGAAGGTGGTCGGCGGCATCGTGGAACAACACGGGAGCCCGGGGATGCTCATCCGCCAGAGCCAGTGCCTCCTCGAGTGACTCAGCGGGATGCACCGTGATGCCCTGGGCCTGGAGCACGCGGACCACGGCCTGGCCGCCGTTCGGTGCGGGCGAGGCGGGGGAGAGCTGGCGTGTGTCCGGATTCTCCCGCAGCATCGAGGGCAGGGCCACGAGCAACAGCAGGGCAGCCAGGACGAACCAGATCCAGGCCTTCCGCAGCCATCGGGACAGGGCCTGGCCGGTGCCCGGAACGGCGGGGCCGGAAGGGGTGGAGGCCCGCGTGGCCGAGTCGTGAGCGGGGGCGGCGGTCTGACCGGATCCTTGGGTGGCGGCGGTCGGCGTGGCGCTCGTCGTCATCGTGGAGCCACCACCCTCTGGGCCGTTCCGGCGCGATCCAGAGGCCCGGTCGGCGAGGTGTCCAGCCGCTGCGCGGCCAAGCGGGCGTCGAGGTCACGGACGTCCGTGGCCCGGGCCGCCGTCGTCGGTCGATCGCCGTAGACCACGGCGTTGAAGGCGCCCGCGGCGGCCTCCAGGGCCTGGCGTTCCGTGGGGACGGCTGTTCCGAGACCATGGGCGGCCTCGGTGGCCGTGCGTCCGGGGCGCGGGTCCAGTACGGTGCGTTCCTCGGCGTGCCGCACGAGGGCGCGGAACCAGGCGACGAGGGCCGCCCCGTGGTCGCCGGCCGCGAAGGCCGTCTCGGCCATCCGGCGGTGCTGTTCGGGCGTGACCGTCCGGTCCGAGAGCACGGCGGCGGTGCGCCGGGCCCGGGCTGCGGCTGTGGCGCGGGGGCGCAGCAGCACCAGCACGACGACGGCCACGGCCACCAGGATGAGTGGCAGGACCCAGCCGGGCAGGGAGGGAGCGGCACCACCGAGGGTGCCGAGCCACTCCAGGACGCTGGACAGGATCCCGCCCAGCCACTCCAGGACAGGATTCGGCTCGGCTTGGGCGTATTCCGGCCGGGCCAGCTCCTCCCGGATCAGGCGCTGGGCCTCGTCCCGGTCCGGCTCCCAGCTGTCCGGAGTCACCGGTGCGGTCATCCCCGTCATCTCAGGCCAGCGCAGCGCGGATCAGTGTCCGGACGGGCCGGCGGGAGCGGCAGGATAGCGGCCGGGGACCAGCTGGTCGGTTCCGGCGGCTACCTGCACGTCCCGCACCGTGCTGAAGCGTTCATCGTCGCCCGCCCCGGCAGCCTCGGCGGCGGCGATCAGCTCCAGGTCGAAGCTCTCGTGCCGGATTCGGTAGTCGATGTACAGCAAGGCGATCAGGCAGGAGCTGTAGACCAGGGCGAGGGCGTTGACCAGTGATGAGACGGCCACGCTGAGGAGGGTCCACCATCGGGTGGAGTCGACGATCTCCTCCATCGAGGTGGTGGGATCCAGCGGGGCGAACACGCCGCCGATCATGGACAACGGCGTGGTGATGATCGAGGCGACGACGCCGACGATGACGGCCACGAGCAGGATGATGCCCAGGGTCCGCCACCAGTGGCCGCGGGTCAGGGACCACGATCGCCCCATGGCCTTGAACGGACCCTTGAGCTCCACGGCCGAGGCGGCCGCGGCCAGCACCAGCTTGATGTAGAGCCAGACGGAGATGATGACCGACGCGACGGTCAGGACGAACAGCAGGACACCCATCAGTCCGGCCAGGCCGCCGTCCTCACTGACCGCCGCGATGACGAGTCCCACGATGACACCGATGAACAGCACGAAGACGATGGCCCCGGCGACCAGGTAGACCAACGCGAGGCCCATGAGCGACCAGATCTGCCGGCCGGTCAGCCTCCAGGCCTGACCCAGTGAGGTCTTGAGTCCTGCGGCCGAGCGGAGGACCACGACGGCCAGGACGCCATTGGCGATGATGCCGGCCAGCGCCGCGAGCAGGGCACCCAGGAAGAGCAGGGCGATCGATCCGAACAATTGGCCGAAGACCGGGTTGGTGAGGGGGTCACCGAGGAACGGGTCCTGGCCCCCCTCCTCCATGAGGATGATGCTGTAGGTGGCGTCGAAGAGCACATTGGTGGCAAAGACGGACACGACGATCTCGATCAGGGCCACGATCAGCGCCGTTCCCAGGACGGCGGCCGCATTGCGGCGGATGGCGGCGAAGGAGCCGCTGAGCAGGTCGCCGAGCGTGAGGGGCGTCAGCGGGATGATGCCCGGCCGGCGTGACGGCGTCCCGTATCCGGGCTGCTGGCCGTAGGGGTTCTGCTGGTTCGCGGGCTGGCCATAGGCGCCGTAGGGAGACTGGCCGTAGGACGGCTGCCCATAGGGGGACTGGCTGACCGCCGGACCGTAGGGGGACGGCCCCCATGGCTGGTGGGCCGGTGGGGCTGGTTGCCGTGGTGGCCGGCCCGGCTGCTGAGGTTGCTGGGCTGGTTGTTGGTCCGGGCCCTGGCCCGGGACCTCGTTCTCGTTCATTGGAGGGTCCCCCTGATGGTCTTGCGGTCGCGGGCCGTCGGCGGGTGGATCCACTGATGTGAGTGCGGCGCGTCCACCTGCACGGCTGACTATATCGGCCGCATCCCTCCTTGTCGGATAAGGTGGAACGGATGGCCGTTCGGTCCGGTCCGCACGGGGCCGCCGGGCGGCGGCGTCGGTGGGCGGGACCCATCCGACGGGAATTTCAGTCAGGGGAGGACGAATCCGGTGAAGGCCAGAATTCTCGTAGTCGATGATGACGAGGCACTGTCGGAGATGATCGGCATCGTGCTGCGCAACGACGGCTTCGAACCGACGTTCTGTGCGGACGGATCCCAGGCCCTGGAGATGTTCCGTTCCACCCGGCCCGATCTGGTGCTGCTGGACCTGATGCTGCCCGGCATGGACGGAATCGAGGTCTGCCAGGTCATCCGGGCCGAGTCGGACACCCCGATCGTGATGCTGACTGCCAAGTCGGACACCTCGGACGTGGTGCGCGGCCTGGAGGCCGGCGCCGATGACTACGTGCCCAAGCCCTTCAAACCCGCCGAGCTGGTGGCCCGTGTCCGCGCCCGCCTGCGTGAGGGTGAGACGCGCGCCCCGGAGACCCTGAAGATCGCCGACCTCACGATCGATGTGGCCGGCCACCAGGTCACCCGTGGCGACGGGGCCATTCAGCTCACGCCCCTGGAGTTCGATCTCCTCGTGGCCCTGGCCCGCAAACCGTGGCAGGTCTTCACTCGGGAGATGCTGCTCGAGGAGGTCTGGGGCTATCGGCACCAGGCGGACACCCGGCTGGTCAACGTGCACGTCCAGCGCCTGCGTTCCAAGGTCGAGAAGGACCCGGAGAACCCGGAGGTCGTCCTGACCGTCCGTGGCGTCGGCTACAAGGCCGGTCAGAGCTGAGTTGACCACGGGCACCGTCACCGCCCCCGAGCAGGCGGACACCGTCGGCTCAGACTCGGGCGCGGGGACCGGGGCCCGAGGAGCGATCGGCCGGTGGCTGAAGGCCCTGCGACGGCGCTGGAACGCGTCCCTGCAGCTTCGCACCGTGGCGATCACCGCCGTGCTGACCCTCGTGGCGGTCGGTGTGCTGGCCCTCTTCCTGAGCCAACAGATCACCTCCGGCCTGTTCCAGTCGCGGTTCGACCAGGTCGAGGCGGAATCGAACCGCGGCCTGAACCAGGCGCGGTCCATCTTCGACAACGCCGCCACCAATGACTCCGAGTCGACCGACCTGCTGGTCACCAACACGCTGAACCAGCTGGCCGGGGACACTGGTGCCACGGTCGTGCGGGACATGCTCCTCGTGCCGTTGGAGGAGGCCCAGAACCTGTTCGTGGGGCCCAAATCCAGTTCCGGGCTGTCCACGGACGTCATCCCCGACGAACTGTCCCAGGCGGTCCAGGAGGACAACGGCACCTATTGGCAGTCCATCAGCCTTCCGGCCGAGGACGGTGGGACGAATCCCGGACTGGCCTTCGGCACCCAGGTCACCCTGCCGCCGGGCAACATCTATGCGCTCTACATGGTGTACGACCTCACGAGTGTGCAGGAAACCCTGGACTACCTCATGCGGGTCCTCGTGGTTGCCGGGGCCATGCTGGTGATGATGAACTCCCTCATCGCGGTCTATGTCACCCGGTCCGTGGTCCGTCCGGTGAGCCAAGCAGCGTCCACCGCGGAGTCCCTGTCCTCCGGCGACTTGACCGTGCGCATGCCCGTCCACGGTGAGGATGAGATGGCCCGGCTCGGCTCGTCCTTCAACCGCATGGCGGACAACATCCAGGACCAGATCACCCAGTTGGCGGAACTCTCACAGATGCAGCAGCGGTTCGTCTCGGATGTCTCGCACGAGCTGCGGACGCCCCTGACCACGGTGCGGATGGCGGCAGAGGTGCTCTATGACTCCCGGGAGGAGTTCGACGCCATCAACCGCCGCTCCACCGAATTGCTCTACCACCAGGTCGAACGATTCCAGGCCCTGCTCGCCGACCTGCTGGAGATCACCCGTTTCGACGCCGGAGCGGCCACCATGGCCCCGGAGGAGACGGACATCCTGCACCTGGCGACCGACGTCGTCCTCACGGCACAGCCGCTGGCCCACAAGGCCAACACCGCCGTCTTCGTCGTCCCGATGGACATGAAGGTGACGGCTGACGTCGATCCCCGCCGCATCGAACGCATCATCCGCAACCTGGTCAACAACGCGATCGAGCACGGCGAGGGCCGTCCCGTCGACGTGATCGTCGGGGCCGGGGAGGACACGGTGGCGGTAGTGGTCCGTGACCACGGGATCGGCATGTCCGAGGAGCAGGCCTCTCGCGTCTTCGACCGGTTCTGGCGGGCGGATCCCGCGCGGGCCCGCACCACGGGCGGCTCCGGACTGGGCCTGTCCATCGCCACGGAGGACACCCGGCTGCACAACGGGCGCCTGGACGCCTGGGGTGCGCCCGGAGACGGTTCGGCGTTCCGCCTGACCATCCCACGTCACAGCGGTGGCACGGTCGGGGAGAGCACGCCTCTGGACCTGCCGCCCGTCTACACCGAGTCCCAACGCCGGCTGCCGCTGGAGCTGGAGAACCCGGAACCCGCGCAGTTCCATGGCGAGAAGATGCCGGACCGGATCCATGAGCAGTCGTTGTACCGGCCACGCCCGGAGACCCCACAGCCGGAGGACGAACCCTGATGACGGATACCCAGCGCACCGTGGGCCGCGATCGACCGGCCCGCGCACGAGGCCCCCTGGCCGCTCTCTGCGCCGCTCTCTTCGCCGGCCTGCTCCTGTTGACCGGCTGTGCCCACCTGCCCCAGAGCGGCCCGGTCGGGACGTCGGACCCGCTGCCGGGTACGGACAACCAGGTGAACTACTCCTTCACCCCGGCGGGCCCGGTGGAGGACGCCAGCCCGGAGGACATCATCCGCGGCTTCCTCACCGCCGGGACCGGCACTCAGGACGACTACGCCACGGCCCGCGATTTCCTGACGGAGGAGGCCGCCGAGGCGTGGAACCCCGACGCCCGGACCCTCGTCTACAACGAGACCCCCACCGTGGTCCCGTCGGCCCAGGACAACCAGTACGAGGTTCAGATCGAGGTGGATTCGGTGGTGGACGAGCGCGGCATCATGAACCGGATGCCGGCCAACACGTCCGAGGCCGTGGGTTTCGCCCTGACCCAGGAGGACGGCCAGTGGAGGATCGCGCAGGCGCCAGGCGGCACCATGCTCGAGTCCGCCCAGTTCCGTGCCCTCTTCGCCTCACATGAGTTGTACTTCTACGACCAGTCCTACTCCTATGCCGTTCCGGACCTGCGGTGGTTCCTCAACAGGTCGGGCTCAGCCGCGGACATCGTCGGCGCCCTCCTGGACGGGCCCGCCCCATACCTGGACGGGGCCGTGCGGACGGCCTTCCAGGCTGGTTCGGAGTTGTCGCGTCCCTCCGTTCCGGTCGATGCCGGCTCGGCCAAGGTCGATCTCACGCGGCAGACGGTTGAGAGCGTCGAGCCGTTGATGCGGCAGCGGATGCAGCAACAGCTTGAGCTGACACTGGACGGGCTGAACAGCGTCTCCAGCGTGGAGATGTCCGTGGAACTGAACCCCCTCGACCTGGGCTCGGTGGCGGACAACTTCGAACCAGCCCAGATCAACCCCGGGGTGGGATCCACCCAGGTCGCCGTCGCCAACGGAGAACTGGTCTATTTCGAGGGCGACGCCACGGTCCCGGTCGGTGGCCTGCAGCTGGACATCGAGGGCGGACCGGTGGACCCGGCCATGAGCCTGGACGGCACCCGCTTCGCGTTCCTGAACGGCGACGGAACGCAGATGGTCTCCGCCGGTACGGACGGATCCCAGGAACTCGAGCTCGAGGGGGAGAACCTGACGCGGCCGAGCTTCGACTCGTCCGGCTGGACCTGGACCGTGGACCAGTCCAACGGCACCCGCATCATGGCCTTGCAGACCGCCGGCCAGGACGGGGCCCCCCTGGAGATCAGCGCGGAATGGCTCGGCGACCGCACCGTCCAGGCCTTGCGCATCTCCCGCGATGGCACGCGGGCGGCCATCGTGGCCGGCGAGGGGGAGTCGTCTCACCTCTACCTCTCCGGCGTCATCCGCGATTCGGAGGGCGTCCCCCGTGGACTCGGTTCGCCAGTCCGGTTGGAGCCCACCGTGCCCGTCAGCGACGTCAACTGGGTCTCCGACCAGAAGCTGCTGGTGGCCGCCACCAGCAGCACGTCCTCGGTGGAGGCGCAGCTCATCGGACTCGACGGCACGCTGGAAACACTGCGGCCGCTGCTGGGCATGACCGGCTTCTCCACCGGACCCGGCGACAACCCGATCTACGCGGAGACGGCCGAAGCGGTGCACACCCTGGCCGGATCCACGTGGCGGTCCCAGGCTGGCGCCGTAGCCCATGACATGGCCTTCCCCGGCTGACCCGAGATGGCTTTCCCCGGCTGACACGATCGTCCGGCCTGACCCTCCACCGCGCACGTGGCGTCGAGGTCATCCGGGGCTGGACCGGAGTCTCCCGTCGACCGGAGCCTCCCGTGGACCGGAGCGTCCCGCGCGTGTCGTCCACAGTGGGCCCCGGCGCGATGCCCCGGTCCCAGACGCGAGGAGCAGGCTGGGATCATGAGGTTCCCTTCTGGAGGTGCCGTTGGGCTGGACCGCCTGGACCGGCTGGTCCATGCGCCGTCGTCGCGTGCCTTGGCGGGCTCGGTACGCGAGTTGGCCGGGCTGCTGATGCCCAGCCTCTGCGTCCTCTGCGGACGGCAGGACGGCACGGTGTGCGCGGAGTGTGCCCCGGGGCTGGTGACCGAACTGCTCCACCCGTTCCGGGCGGAAGACGACGCCGCCGCGCTACCGCTCTACCCGGCCGGGGCGGCCCAGACCCCACCTTGGCCCCCGTCGGCGGGCTCATCCGGTGGCGGCCTCCTGACCGCGGACTCGTCCGGTGACGGAGACCCGCCGATGCCACCGGGCGGCCCGGCACCGCCCCTGCGGCCGGTTCCGGTGGTGGCGGCCGCACGCTACGGGGCGGACGCCTCGCGGGCGCTCCTGGCGTTCAAAGACCACGGCCGGACGGCAGTGGCCGGGTACCTGCGTCCGGCCGTCCATCGGGCACTGGCCGCCGCTCCGCGATTACTGGGGATCCCGGGCCCGTTCACGCTGGTGCCGGTCCCGGCCAGTGCGGCCGGGTTCCGCGGCCGGGGCTACGACCCGGTGGAGGAACTGCTGACCGGCACACTGCCGCCCGGCTGGCAGGTGGCCACCGGATGGCTGGCGCACCGGCGGAAGCCCCTCCTGGCCGCCATCCGATCCCGCAGCAGTCACGCGGGAGCAGGGTCGCGGCAGCGTCGCCATCGCGGACGCGACCGGTTCCGGACCACCCGGCATTTCGCCGCGGGGGACCGTCGCGATTCCGGACGCGGCGTGGTGGTGTTCGACGACGTCATGACCACGGGCGCCACGCTCGCGGCCACGTGGCATGCCCTCGAGCAGGCGGGCGTCCGGCCGGTGGGCGCCGTGGTGGTGGCCGCGGTGACGGCACCGGGGAAGGCACCTGACGAAGGTCTTAACTCGGCGTGAAGAAAGTACTAGGGTGAGGGCAACGGACCCCTCGGGGGATCGTCTTCGGCGGCTGGAAGGAGGAGTTCTTCCCGCCGCCGAGGTGCATTAAGAGGCCGGCGCAGGGCCGGTCGCTCGGTGCACGCACATGTTCGAATAGCCGTCAGGCTCCTAGGAGGACATCATGACCATGGACGTCAGCTACGTTGCCCGCAACGTCTCCCTTCCGGACCGGTTCCGGGACTACGCCCAGGAGAAGTTCAGCAAGATCGAGCAGCTATCCACACGCGCTCAGGGGCTGGAGATCAAGGTCACCAAGCAGACCAACCACCGTCATTCGGACGAGAAGCTCACCGTGGAGTTGACCGTCCACGGCAAAGGCAAGGTCATTCGCGCAGAGGCCCAGGCTGACGACAAGTTCGCCGCCTTCGATCTGGCCTTCGGCAAGCTCCTGGAGCGGTTGCGGCGCCTCCGTGACCGGCAGAAGGACCGTCACCAGAAGCGGGTTTCGGTGGCGGACGCGACGGCGGCGTTGCCCCTGGTCCAACCGGGACAGTCACTGGTCGAGCAGGTCATGGCAGACCAGGCCGCGCAGAACCACGCCGCACCGGAGGACGACGGCGAGGCCCCCGTGCGGATCCGCAAGAAGGTCTTCCCCGCCACGCCCGTCAGCGTTGACGACGCTGTCGACGCCATGGAGCTGGTGGGACACGATTTCTACCTCTTCATCGACGATGCCACCGGCCGGCCCTCCGCTGTCTACCGCCGCAAGGGCTGGAGCTACGGTGTGATCACCCTCGATGCCGACCATCCAGACGCTGAGGTCCAGGAAGAGGACGTCCACTATCGAGCCGCAACCGTCTGAGTCCCTGGCCTCACGCCACGGCCGCCGACCGCCCGGCCCTTCGGGGCCGGACGGTCCGGTGCTGGGCTACTCCGAGGCCCGCAGGACGGCGCTGGCAGCCCAGCTGATCCACCGACGGCGCCGGCCGGGCCCGCCGGGCGCCCGACGGATCAGATCGACCCTGGACCGGCTCGGCGTGCTGCAGGTGGACTCCGTCAACATCCTCACCCGAGCGCACTACGTGCCGCTCTTCAGCCGGTTGGGCACCTACGATCCGGCCCTGCTGGACCGGCTGTCCCATCGGTCGTCCCACCAGCGGCACCCCCCATGGACTGAGTACTGGGCCCACGAGGCCTCTCTGGTCCCGGTCCGGTTGCGCCCGGCGCTCGTGGCCGTCCAGCGTCGTACCTGGATGACCGCCACGGACCTGGACGCGCCGCTCCGGGACGAGTTGACGCAACAGATTCTCGCGTTGCTCTCCGCCTCCCGCCCACTGACGGCACGGCAGGTGGAGGACCGGCTGGGGCACCACGGTGGCCACCAGGGGCACTGGGGCTGGAACTGGTCCGTGGTCAAGCGGGTCCTCGAGGACCTGTTCGCCTCCGGGCAGATCGCGAGCGCCGGACGCAATCCCCACTTCGAACGCCGCTTCGTGCCGGCCTCGGCCATCGATCCGGCGGAAGGGGTGCCGGACCGGCACGCGGCGACCCTGGAACTGGTGCACACCGCCGCCCGGGCCCTCGGGGTGGCCACCGAGGCCAGCCTCGCCGACTACTACCGGATCACCGTCATGGCCGCCCGCGCCGCAGCGGTGCAACTGCACCATGAGGGCGTCCTGGAGCCCGTCCGGTTGCCGGGTCTCCGCGGGACGACCGTGGCGGCGTGGCGCCATGCCGAAGCGGTGACACCCCGGACCGCGACGGGCCGGGCCCTGGTCAGTCCCTTCGATCCGCTGGTGTTCCACCGGTCTCGGGTCGAGGCGATGTTCGGCGTCCGGTACCGCCTGGGGATCTACACCCCCG
Organism: Citricoccus sp. NPDC079358; assembly: GCF_040702545.1. Lineage (NCBI taxonomy): Bacteria > Bacillati > Actinomycetota > Actinomycetes > Micrococcales > Micrococcaceae > Citricoccus > Citricoccus sp. NPDC079358. Next base: position 59,587 of record NZ_JBFBLI010000014.1, on the reverse strand, counting down.
CTCCGAAACGGACCCGTGGCTATTACTCCCTGTTGTTCCTGCTTGGGGAGCGGCTGGTCGCCCAGGTCGATCTCAAGGCGGACCGTGACGGCAAGGTGCTGCTGGTGCGCGGTGCCTGGTCCGAGGACCCGGCAGCGGTTCCTGGTGGCCCCGGGACAGTGGGTGGGGCAGGAAGCCGGGCGGCCGGCGTCGGGCAGGTGGTGGTGGAGCTGGCCGCCGAGCTGGGCGAGTTGGCCGGCTGGCTGGGCCTGGGGGACGTGGCGGTGGCGGGGAATGCCGACGGAGACCTGCCAGCGGAACTGCGGCGGGCATGGAGGAAGCTCCCAGAGATTTGACCGTAGACTGTGCGGGTATCCCGTGGCCGCTGGCCGGACCGGGGTACCCGAGCGCAACGCATACCGACGCACCCGGTGCACCGGGGAACAGGGAGTCTAGGCACGTGGCATCATTCATCGAACGAATCCTGAAGACCGGGGACAAGAAGGTCCTCAAGCGCCTGAGGGGATTCGCCGACGCCATCAATGTCCTCGAGGACGAGTTCCGCGAGATGTCCGACGCCGAGCTGCGCGGCGAGACCGACGCGTTCCGTGAGCGGATCGCCGGCGGCGAGTCGCTCGACTCGCTGCTGCCGGAGGCCTTCGCCGCTGTGCGTGAGGCGGCCGGACGCACCCTCGGCCAGCGTCACTACGACGTCCAGCTGATGGGCGGGGCCGCCCTGCACCTCGGGAACATCGCCGAGATGAAGACCGGTGAGGGCAAGACCCTCGTGGCCACCGCCCCGGCCTACCTCAACGCCCTCTCCGGCCAGGGCGTCCACGTCATCACGGTCAACGACTACCTCGCCAGTTACCAGTCCGAGCTGATGGGCCGCGTCTTCCGGTTCCTCGGCCTGGAGACCGGCGTGATCGTCGCCAACCAGGATCCGGCCACCCGGCGCGCCCAGTACGCCGCGGACATCACCTACGGCACGAACAACGAGTTCGGTTTCGATTACCTGCGGGACAACATGGCCTGGTCCAAGGACGAACTCGTCCAGCGCGGCCACCACTTCGCGATCGTCGACGAGGTCGACTCCATCCTCATCGACGAGGCCCGTACCCCGCTGATCATCTCCGGACCGGCCCAGGGCGACGCCTCGCGCTGGTACACCGAGTTCTCCAAGCTGGTGCGCAAGCTGACCCTGGACGAGGACTACGAGGTCGACGAGAAGAAGAAGACCGTGGGTGTGCTCGAGCCGGGCATCGAGAAGACGGAGGACTGGCTGGGCATCTCCAACCTCTACGAGTCCGCGAACACGCCGCTGATCCAGTACCTGAACAACGCCATCAAGGCCAAGGAACTGTTCAAGAAGGACAAGGACTACGTCGTGCTGGGCGGCGAGGTCAACATCGTAGACGAGCACACCGGCCGTGTCCTGGCCGGCCGCCGGTACAACGAGGGCATGCATCAGGCCATCGAGGCCAAGGAGGGCGTGCAGATCAAGGCGGAGAACCAGACCCTGGCCACCGTCACCCTGCAGAATTACTTCCGCCTCTACGAGAAGCTGTCCGGCATGACCGGTACCGCCGAGACCGAGGCCGGTGAGTTCATGTCCACCTACAAGCTCGGTGTGGTGGTCATCCCCTCCAACAGGTCCATCCAGCGCGCGGACCAGACCGACCTCATCTACAAGAACGAGGTGGCGAAGTTCGACGCGGTGGTCAAGGACATTGCCGAGCGGCACGAGAAGGGCCAGCCCGTCCTGGTGGGCACCACCTCGGTGGAGAAGTCCGAGTACCTCTCCAAGCTGTTGGCCAAGAACGGCGTCCGGCACGAGGTGCTCAACGCCAAGAACCACGCTCGTGAGGCGTCGATCGTGGCCCAGGCGGGTCGCAAGGGGGCCGTCACGGTGGCCACCAACATGGCCGGCCGCGGCACCGACATCATGCTGGGCGGCAACGCGGAGCACAACGCCGTCGACGCGATGCAGAAGCGTGGCGTGGACCCCGTCGAGGACGCCGAACGCTATGAGGAACTGTGGGACGAGGTCCTGGCCGCCGCCCAGGAGGGCGTCAAGAAGGAACACGAGGAGGTCCTCGAACTCGGCGGACTCTACGTGCTCGGCACGGAGCGCCACGAGTCCCGGCGCATCGACAACCAGCTGCGCGGCCGTTCCGGGCGTCAGGGTGATCCGGGCGAGTCCCGTTTCTACCTCTCGTTGACAGATGACCTGATGCGCCTCTTCAACCCGGGTGCCGCATCCCGCATCATGAACTCCGCCTCCGTGCCGGACGATATGGCGCTGGAGTCGAAGATGGTGTCCGGAGCCATCCAGAACGCGCAGCAGCAGGTCGAATCGCGCAACACCGAGCAACGCAAGAATGTGCTGAAGTACGACGACGTGATGAACCGCCAGCGTGAGGCCATCTACACGGACCGCCGGCACATCCTGGAGGGGGAGGATCTGCGGTCCAAGATCCAGAATTTCCTCGAAGATGCCGTTTCCACCGTGGTGGATGAGGCCACGGGTGTCGGGCACGCCGGCGACTGGGACCTGGACCAGCTTTGGACGGATCTGAAGCAGATGTACCCGGTGGGCGTCACCGTGGACGAGGTGGTGGAGGAGTCCGGCGGTCTGACGAAGCTCAAGGCCGAGGACCTGAAGCGCGAGCTGGTCTCCGACGCCCGGCTGGCCTACGAGGACCGCGAGAAGGCCATCGGGCCGGACACCTTGCGCGAACTGGAGCGCCGTGTGGTGCTCTCGGTGATCGGACGGAAGTGGCAGGAACACCTCTACGAGATGGACTACCTCAAGGAAGGCATCGGCCTGCGGTCCATGGCCCAGCGTGATCCCCTGGTGGAGTACCAGCGAGAGGGTTTCATCCTGTTTGAGGCCATGATGGAGGCCATCCGGGAGGAGTCGATCGGCTACCTGTTCAACCTGGAGGTGCAGACCGCTCCTGCTCCGACCTCCTTGCCCGGAGTCCAGGACGCCCGGTCCGCGACGATGACGCCGGTCTTGAACGTCAAGGGCCTCGACGCGCCTCGCCAGCCGTCCACCCTCCGGTTCTCCGCGCCGTCGGACTCCGGTGAGGTCACCACTCAGGTGCGCCGCACCGATGGTGCGACCGGCGGTCAGACCCCTGCGGGGGCCGCTGACGAAGCCGGTCGGAATGGCTCCGGCAACGGGACCGGTGGGGCGAAGAACGCTCCGCGCGGTGTCAAGAAGTCCAAGAAGAGCCGCCGCTGACTGTCCTTGACTGTCCTTGACTGTCCTGACGTGGCACGTGAGGTACGGATCAGGACAGCGAGCAGTCGCCCCACGGCGTGGCCTCAATCAGTCCGTATTCCGCCCGCCCGTCGAGTAGCTGCGGGATGATCGCCGTGACGGGCTGGGCCACGGTGCAGGCCGGGGCGCTCAGCGCGCCTCTCTGACGTCCATGTCCCCGGGGGCAGGCCCTCGTGGCCCGCACCGGCGGCATGGTCCTGAGCCCGGCGACGGGGCTACCCTGAGTCAGGAGCCCCTCCATGACCGATCACCCCCTCGACACCGATGTTCCGCTGGCCACGGCGCGGACAGCGTACGCCCGCGGTGACTGGGACCGTGCCGTGCGGGAGTACTCCCGCATCCATGCCGCCGAGGGGCTGGCGCTGGAGGACCTCGACCGGCTGGGCAGTTCCCTGTGGTGGGTCGGCGAGACCGCGGAGTCGTTGGTCATCTCCGAGGATGTCTACCACCGTTACGAGGACTCCGGCGAGGATGCCCGGGCAGCCATGAAAGCCCTGAAGCTGGGCCTGCTGTGGTTCATCCGCGGGGACCAGGTCATCGCCTCCGGCTGGGCCAGCCGGGCCCGGCGCAATCTCGCGGTGCTCCCGGAGTCCGCCGAACACGGGTTCCTGCTCTATCTGGATGCCGCCGTTGCCTTCTCGGAGGGCGATACCGGACCGGCCCGGGACGCCGTGGTGCCCCTGGAAGAACTCGGCCGGAGGGTCCACGCGCCACCGTTGCAGGCGTTGTCCCTGGTGCTCGCCGGCATGGTGGACCTCGTCGAGGCCCGCACCGTCACCGGCTTCGCCAAACTGGACGAGGCCATGCTGCCGGTCCTGGCCGGGCAACTGGACCCGGAGTGGGCGGGCGACGTCTACTGCACGGTCATCCATGCCTGCCATCGGCTCGCGGACGTGCCCCGGATGCGGTCGTGGACCCGTGCCACCGAGCAGTGGTGCCGACAGTTCCAAGGCGAGGTGGTGTACACGGGCATCTGTCGGGTGCATCGGCTCCAACTGATGTGCGCGGAGGGACACTGGGGCGAGGCCGAAGAAGCCATCGAACGCTGCGGCGCCGAACTGGTCGGCACGAACAACTGGGTGGCCGGCGAGGCCTACTACCAACTGGGGGAGATCCGCCGGCTGCGCGGCGACCACGCCGCGGCGGTGGCCGCCTTCGGGCGGGCCCGGGACCTCGGCACGGATCCGCAGCCAGGCGAGGCCCTGCTTCAGCACGCCGACGGGCTGACGGAGGCCGCCTGGTCGGGTTTGTGCTCGGCGCTGGCCGGCAGGGACCGGCTCGCGGCCGCTTCACTGTTGGGGGCCGGCGTCGGGCTGGCCCTGGCGTTGGGGAAGGGCGAGGAGGCCGAGTACCTGTGCGCCGAGCTGGAGGCGACGGCCGAGGGGTTCGGGTCCCCGGGATTCCGGGCGTGGGCGGCGCACGCGCGTGCAGCACTGCTGGTGGCCGAGGGCCACTACGGCGAGGCGATTCCGGTGCTGGAGGGCGTGGCTGCAGACTACCGAACGCTACGCCTTCGCTACGAATCGGCGGGCGTGCAGGAGCTGCTCTCGAGGGCATTCGAGGGGCTGGGGGATGCCGGGGCGGCCGCCACGCACCGGTCCAGGGCGCTGGCCACCTACCGGGAGCTGGGCGCCGCCCCGGACATCGCCCGGCTTGACGCCGCCGAAAGGCTACGGGTGGGTGTGTCCCGGGCCGGCGCACCCGGGGGCCTGACCGGCCGGGAGGTCGAGGTCCTGCGGCAGATCGCCGGCGGTGCGAGCAACCGGGCGGCGGCCGAGGAGCTGTTCATCAGCCAGAAGACGGTGGGCCGCCACCTGGCGAACATCTTCACCAAGATCGGGGTGTCTTCCCGGACCGCCGCGGCGGCGTGGGCCCATGAACACGGCCTGTAGCTCCCTGCAGCAAACGCCCCATGCGGTCCGCCGAGAATGGGTGCTCTTCCCGATGCCGCGATCCCGTGAGCTTTCTATCGTTGTGGGTGTCACGACGAAGGCTTAAGGACGAAGGCTTAAAGAGGCCAGCCATGGACGTCACCCCGGCGGTCATCGCGGGAAGCATCTCCTCCGTCCTCTTCGCCGCCAGCGTCATGCCGATGGTCTTCAAGGCGTTCCGCACCAGGGACCTGAGCTCCTACAGCCCGGGAAACCTCGTGATGGCCAACATCGGCAACCTCGTGCACTCCGTGTACATCTACAGCCTGCCCATGGGGCCCATCTGGGTCCTGCACGGCTTCTACCTGATCACCACCGGTTTCATGCTGGCCATGTATGTGCGCCACCGGAATCCGGCCACCCCGGAAGGCAAAATCAACCATGAGCACCGACCTGAACACCCAGAACACCCAGAACACCTCGGCGTCCGCCGTCTGGGTGTCTCCGTCCGTTGACCCGGCCGCAGCCGAGGCCTTCGGCAACCGCTGCGTCGGCATCATGAACGATGCGGCCATCGCCCTGCTGATCAGCGTGGGCCACCAGGTCGGCCTCTTCGACGAGCTGGCGCAGAACCCTGGATCGACCAGCGGGCAGTTGGCCGAGAAGGGTGGCCTGACGGAACGCTACGTCCGCGAGTGGTTGGCAGGGATGGTGACCGCCGGGATCGTCCGCCTGGACCCCGGCACCCGGACCCACACCCTGCCCCCGGAGCACGCCGCCGTGCTGACCACGGCGGCCGGGCACAACAACATGTCCCACCTGATGCAGTACATCGCGATGTTCGGCGAGGTGGAGCAGAAGGTGGTCGAACGGTTCCGCCAGGGTGGCGGGCTGTCCTACGGCGACTACCCGAACTTCCACCGGGTCATGGCGGAAGAGAGCGCGGCCGTCAACGATGCAGCCCTGATCGAGGTGATCCTGCCTCTGGCGGACGACCTCCCGGAACGATTGGCGGCGGGGATCGAGGTGGCGGACATCGGCTGCGGCTCGGGCCATGCCGTCAACCTCATGGCCCGTGCCTACCCGGCCAGCCGGTTCACCGGGTTCGACTTCTCGGACGAGGCCATCGCCACCGCGCGCCGAGAGGCCGCTGCCTGGGGACTGGACAACGCCCGCTTCGAGGTCCTGGACGTCGGCGGCTGGGCGGCCGAGGAGGCCTTCGATGCCGTCACCGCCTTCGACGCCATCCATGACCAGGCACATCCCGCGCAGGTGCTGGCCAATATCCACCGGGCGCTGCGCCCGGGTGGGATCTTCCTCATGGTGGACCTCACCGCGGAGACCGCAGTCGAGGACAACATCGACCTGCCGTGGGCCAGCTACCTCTACGCCATCTCCCTCTTCCACTGCATGACGGTCTCTCTGGGGCTCGACGGCGACGGGCTCGGGACCGCCTGGGGACGCCAGCTGGCGCTGCGGATGGTCTCGGAGGCCGGCTTCGCGACGGTGGAGGACAAAGACATCGACACCGATCCGTTCAACACCTACTACGTCGCCCGCCGGGGTGGGTGAGGCGTGCGAGACAAGGAGGTCGAGCGGTTCAACCGCAGCGTACTGGAGGAAGGCGCCCACGCCTGCCCCTACACCTCAGAGGTCCAACGCATCGCGGGCCTTGGCGGTTTCCTGCACCGCCACCATCATCTCGGCGGACACACCGCACTCCAGTGATTCTCACCGGCAGGCCGTGTAACCGACCTGGGCGGATAGTACCGCTAGCCGAGTTCCAATGCCGTGACCTTCCACCGGTTGCGGTGCTTCTCGATGCGTAAGGCCATGGCCCGGGCGCGGTCGGGCAATTGGACGGTAGCACTGGCTTCGTAGGCCTCCTGGCCCAGGCGACAGGCCCGGGCCCCGAGCGCCTTCGGGGCCGCGGCGGGGCCATCCGTCCGCGTGGCCCGGATGCGTTGGGCCAAATCGGCCCGACGGATCATCTTCTGGTAGGTGGCCAGGTCGAGCCAGGCGGACAGCTGACGTGCCGGCCGCAGCCCGAGTTCGGCCTCCACGCAGGCCAGGGCCACGATCCGCGCCAGGGAACGGACATGGCGTTCTTCCTCCCTCCGGCGCTCGGCCTGGGCACGCTCGGCCGTCGCGGTCTTGTCGAGTGGTCGCTGCCGGGGCGCCCACGCCGGGTGCGGCTGACTCCGGGAGGGTCGGGAGGCGAACCCCCGGGTGGTTCCGGCCGCGGAGTCCAGGGGTGGCTGGGCCGCGGGGACGGCGGTGACGGTCAGGACGGGAGTCCGCTCCGGGGCCTGCTCTGCGGCCGTGGTCAGGGTCGTCATGGTTCCTCCGGTTGTACTGGGATCAAGCGTGGACGGGGATCGGTGGTGCTGCGGCCCGGTGAGCGGGTCCGTGGTGCGGTGCGGGACGCAGCCTAGCTCAGGGGCGGTGCCGTGAGGACGGTGCCGGGGATGAGCAGATCGGCGTCGCCGCCGATGACGGCGCGGTTGTGGTCGTGCCACTGCCGCCATCGGCCGTCCACTTCCAGGACGGTGGCTGTGGGACCGAGTTCGTGTGCGGCGATGTCCCACAGACAGTCACCCCGGCGCACCGTGATGGTCTTGGCGTCGTCCGTGGCGGCCTGGCCCGAGCGAGGTGCACCGGGCGCGGACGGCACCGGGGCCGAGGGTTTCCACGTGGGCGACGGCACCTGCTGCTCGTCCGGCAGGGAGGCCGAGGCACCCGAGAGCCAGCCCGGATGGGGGAGCGCGGTGGGTGTGTACACGGAGGCCTCCTGCGCGGTGGAGTCCTGGGCCACCGGAAATGGCGCGAGGGCGGAACCGGGCGTGGCCCACGCCCCGGGTGCCAGCAGTAAGTTGACTCCCAGGACTGACGTCGCCACCCGGCGGAGGAAGGCGGGGGAGACAGCGCTGCCGCAGCGGATGAGGAGGAGCGACCTGGTCCGGTGACCCAGAGCCGCCACGGCCGTGCCGAGCACGGCGAGAAGCCACCAAGCGGCGACGACGGCGCCCGCTCCGGCGCAGAGGGAGGCGACCAGCCGTTCGACGAGGGGCAGACCCGCGCTGGGAACGGCGCCTCCCACTCCGGTGGAGCCGAACCACCACAGCAACGGTCCGGCCACAGTGCACAGCAGGGTCAGAATCAGATCCTCGCCCCGGAGGGCCGGGTGGCGGTTCTCAGACGATGCACTCACGTGGTGCCCCTTCAGCCTCGCGGGCGTCGGGCGCCCTCATTCTTCGTCGATGGACTAAGGCAACAGTAGGTCGCTACAGATGTCAATAGACGAAGTACAGTGGTGATCGGTGCCGTTTGATTTCGTTTGATGTGCTGGGGCTATATCGGGTGTACGAGAGTCGCCAGATTCCGGACCGTCGGCGGCACGTGCCGTCCGCCCGTTGAGGGGGTCGCCATGTCACCGGTTTAGGCTGGGGAGATGAGATGGGACGGTCTGTTTGCCGATCTGGAGGCCCAGCTGGCCCAGGGGCACTGGCAGGACACGGAGGCCGAGGCGGCCGAGCTGACGCGCGGCGAGCGATCCGCGATCGCCCTGATCGATCGATTGCGCGGTGCGGTGGGGTCGACGCTGGCGCTCGTGCTAGCAGACGGCCAACGGCTGGAGTTGACCCTCTCCACCGTGGGATCCACGTGGATCGGCGGGACGGACCGGAGCGGAAGCCTGGTGGTGAACCTCGCCGCCGTGGTGGCCATCGACAGTCCTCTGGCGGCGGTGGTCCCGGAAGCATCTCCCGGGCGACGGAAGCTGGGCATCGGCTTCCTGTACCGGTCGTTGTCCCGTGCCCGCGTGGCCCTCGTGGTCGCCGGCCGGGACGGGCGGCTGCTCGGAGAGGGGACCATCGACCGGGTGGGGCTGGACCACCTCGACCTGGCCGTCCACCCTCGAGACGAACAGCGTCGCGGGCGCAATGTCCGCGGGGTCAGGGTGATTCCCTTCGATGCCATCCACCTCGTGCGTTCGGCTCAGGCGTCCTCGGTCTGAGGTGCACCGGCCTTTCGGGCCTCGGCCTTGGCGGCCTGCTGCACGTAGAGGTCCTCGATGTACTCGTCGAGCTTGACCTGTTCCACCCGCCACTGGCCACGACCGCCGATCTGGATGGCCGGCAGCTCCCCACTGCGCACCAGCGCGCGGGCCTGCGCCATGGAGACCTGCAGCTCCTCGGCGACATCGGTCAGGGTCAGGAAGCGCGGCATGGGTCCTCCGGGTCGAAAGTGGGCATCGGTCACTGTCATTCTTCCACGGTCACCGTGGGTGCAGGGGTTGTCCACAGGGGCGGTCCGGTCCGCTGGGTCCACCCCGACTTGTCCACACCCTCGCCTGGGCGGCGTGGGGCTTGGATAAGGTGGTCAAGGATGTCGGCGGCGCATGAGGCGGCCGGACCGGAGAGGGAGGACGCCCGTGGAGGCGACGAACACGGCGGAGGCTCCGCGGCTCACGCGGCCGGGGTGGAAGGATCCCCGGTTGCTGGCCGGGCTCCTGCTGGTGCTGCTGTCGGTGGCCGGCATCGTGGCACTGGTGCAGTCACTGGACCGCTCGGAGGGCTATTGGGCCGCCGGACAGGACCTGGTTCCAGGCAGCGTGGTCGAGACCGACCAGTTGACGGTGGTGCAGGCGCGGCTGGGCGACGCGGCCGACGACTACCTCCCCGCGGACGAACCGTTCCCCGAGGACCAGGCTGTGGTGGGCACGGTACGCCAGGGCGAACTGCTCCCGGCCGGTGCCGTGGCCAGGGTGGACCCACAGTCACGGCAGGCCGTGTCCCTGACCGTGGCCGATCCGCTCCCTGAGGGAACGGCCCCCGGTGGCCGGGTGGATGTGTGGATCGCCGCCCAGGACGGCAATCAGGGGTTCAGCGAACCGGAACTGGTTGCCCCGTCCGCCGAACTGGCCGAAATCACGGAGGCCACCGGTTCGTTCGGCTCCACGGGTGGGATCAACGTGCAGATCCTCGTGGGTCCGGAGCAACTGCCACAGGTGTTGGACGCCAAGGGCAATGGGGCGCGCATCAGCGTGGTCCCGTCGCTTGCCGGACAGTAGGAGTGCTCGTGCGCAAGGTCTCGGTGGCCACCACCATCATGCCCGGCTTCGACCACGTCTCCGGACTCGAGCGGCTGCGGGGGCCCGTCACGGTGATCCGCCGCTGCGAGAGCCTCGCCGAACTGATCTCCGTGGCCCGCACGGGACTGGCGGATGTTGTGCTCGTGGCCGGCGACACCGATCAGCTCACGTTGACGTTCCTGGAATCCCTCAGTGCCGGAGGGGCGAGTTCCCGGACCGCTGCGGTGGTGGCGCTCAGCGAGGTGGCCGCTGAACGAGTCCGCCTCTCCGGACTCGGTATCCCGGTGGGCTCGCCTGACCTGTCCGCGGAGGAACTGGCCATGCTGCTGACCGACGCCGCCTCCCAGGATCAGCAACGTCAGCGCATCACGGCTGAACCTGGGGCTCGCGGCCGCCGGTCCGCCCAGAACGGCGCTGACGAGCCGGCCGGGCCCGAACGTCTGACGACGCCGGCACGTCCGGCCGATGACGAGGTGCTCTCTCCCCCGAGGGGAGCAGGCCATGCACCGGCTCAGTCCGCCGCCGTCATGAAATCTGAGACCGTCGGGGCGGAGGCAGAACGAGGTGGCGCAGAACCGGATGGCCCAGCAGAACGGGATAGCGCAGAACGGGGTGCCCCAGCACGGGGCGATGCCGGCTCCGCCGCGCCCGGCGACCTGGTGCCGGACCCCGGTGACGAGCCGGACACGGAGGCTCCCTCCGATCGGGACGGTGAGCCGGAGGCCCTGGTCTCCGGGGGAAGTGCCACCGAAACCGCGGCGCCGCCCCGGGTGACCGCCGTCTGGGGTCCCGCGGGAAGCCCGGGCCGTACCACGGTGGCGGTCAACCTGGCGGTAGAACTGGCCCTGTCCGGGCGCAGGACGCTGTTGATCGATCTAGACACCTATGCGGCCTCTGCGGGCATCCACCTGGGTCTGCTGGACGAATCCGCGGGCATCGCCCAAGCCTGCCGGACCGCCGACCAGGGAGGGATCTCCCCGGAGGGGATCGGGCGAGCAGCGCTCCGGGCGCGGGTGGCTGGGACCACCCTGCAGGTGCTCACGGGCCTCACCCGGGCTGACCGGTGGCCGGAGCTGCGCCGCGCCGCCCTGGACGACGTACTGTCGGCGGCTGCCGCCGGCTGGGACGAGGTCGTGCTGGACTGCGGGTTCTGCCTGGAGGAGGATGAGGAACTCAGTTTCGACATCCCGGCTCCACAGCGCAACGCGGCCACGTTGGCCGGGTTGGCGGCCGCGGACCGCATCCTGGCCGTCGGCACCGGTGATCCGGTGGGGCTGCCCCGGCTCATCCACGGTCTGGACGAGCTGGGGCTGCAGGTGGACACCGTGGAGCGGAGCCGGGTGGAGGTGGTCGTCAACCAGGTCCGGCCGGATGCCTCGGGGGTGGCCCCGCAATCACAGATCACCGGCGTCCTCGACCGCTTCGGCGGGTCGTGGACCGTCGGAGGGTTCCTGCCCTGGGACCGCCGGGCCTTGGACCGTGCGCTGCTCGGCGGACAGGTGCTGGCCGAGGCTGCACCGAAGTCGGCCCTGCGCCGCGCCGTGGCCCGGCTGGCCGGTACGGCCGCCGGAGCCGTCCAGACCAGATCCGCCACGGCCGCCGTCGGACCGGGTCTGCGGACGTTGCTGCGGCGCAGCTGACCTCCGCACCGCTCTGCAGCGGGCACGTCGTTCACGCTTTGACCTGCGGGCCGTTAGGCTCGCCGTAGTGGACCAAGGACGTTCCACTCATCCGGTCGCACCCGGCCCAGGCCCGGTGCCTCCGGTACAGCTGCAGCGATGGAAGAGGACAACCCCCAGATGTCGTCGTCAACCCCTTTGTGGACCGATCAGCAGGCCGCCGGCACCCCGGATGCCCCCCTCGGTCTCGAGCACCTGGCCCGCGCGTATTTCGAGCATGTCTCAGAGGCGGACCTGGCCGAGCTGGACCCGCCCACGCGTGAGAGGCTCGTCGCCACGCACGTGGAGATGGCTGCCGGCCGTGGCACCAACGAAGCTGTCGTGCGGGTGACCCCCAGCAGGCCCCACGGCTTCGTCCAGATCGTGCATGCGGACATGCCCTACCTCGTGGACTCCGTCACGAGTGAGCTGACCCGTCAGGGGCACGCCATTCGCATGGTCGCCCATCCGACCGTGATCACCCATCGGGCCAAGGACACCGGGCAGCTGACCGCGGTCCACCGCGTCCCCACCCAGCAGGGCACCGCCAGCGGTGACACCACGGCAGCGCTCGCGGACCTCGGCCCGCTGGTCACCGGTGATGGCGCACGTGCTGGAGTCGAGTCCTGGATCGGCGTGCAGACCGTCGGCCCGCTGGACGATGAGGAGGCCGTCCGGCTTGAGAAGGGCCTCGGCCACGCACTGGCGGACGTGCGCGCCGCCATCGCCGATGCTGACCGCATGCGAGCGGCGGCCTTCACCGCCGCCCGCACCCTCACGCACGATGCCCCGGCGACGGTGCAGGGCGTGCGCGAGAGCAGTGAGCTGCTCAACTGGATGGAGGACGGCCACTTCACGTTCACCGGCTACCGGGAGTATGTGCTGCACAGTGGGGACAACGGCCAGGTGCTGGTCCCGGTGGAGGACACGGGCCTGGGCATCCTGCGCCGGCGACCTACCACGCCGCCGGCGCCGCTGTCCATCGCTGGTCGCAACCAGATCGAGCGCCCCATCCCGCTGATCATCACCAAGGCGAACTCGCGCTCCCGGGTGCAGCGTTCCGCCTACATGGACTACGTGGCCGTGAAGACCTACGACCGTGACGGCAAGGTCACCGGAGAGCGCCGGTTCGTGGGGTTGTGGGATCCCAAGGCGTACTCGGTGTCACTCGAGGACATCCCGCTGGTGCGGGAGAAGGCGGCCGAGGTGCTGCACCGGTCCGGCTTCCCACGGGACTCCCACTCCGGAGCCGAGCTCCAGCAGATCCTCGAAACCTACCCCCGTGACGAACTGTTCCAGGTGGGCGTGGATGAACTGTGGGACACCTGCCGGCAGATCCTGCAGCTGCAGGAACGCCGCCGCACCAGGTTGTTCCTGCGGCCGGACACCTACGGCCGCTTCATGAACGCCCTCGTCTTTCTGCCCCGCGACCGCTACAACACCGATGTGCGCGGCCGCATCCAGAACGTGCTCCTCGACGCCCTGGGCGGGGAGTCCTTGGACTTCCAGGTCAGGCTCACCGAGTCCGTGCTGGCACGCCTGTACTTCCGCATCCGGCTGCCGCGCGAGCGCGAACGCGCCGCACCGGTGGACGCCAAGGACCTCGAGGAGCGGCTGGTCCGGGCCGTCCGATCCTGGAAGGAGGGGGTGGACGAACAGGCGGTCGAGGCGTTCGGCGCCGACTCCGGCGTGGATGCCGCCCGCTTGTGGGATGAGGCCTTTCCGCCCGCCTACCGGGTGGCGTACGAGATCGACAACGCTCTCGAGGACATCGGCCGGTTCAACGGGCTTCCGGGGGAGGGCGCACCCGTGGTGCATGTCGTGCCGGAACACCAGGACGAGCGATCGCGGATCGCCGAGGAACGGGTCACCGACCGGACGATCGGGCGCATGAAGGTCTATTCCGACCGGCCGCGCACGCTCACGGAGATCCTGCCCGTGCTGCACAACCTCGGCCTGGCCGTCCTGGATGAGCGGCCCTTCGAGGTGGAACCCGCAGACGGGCGCAAGTTCTACCTCTACGACTTCGGTCTGGGCTATCCGGTGGGCTCGGAATCCGAGGCCACGGCCGGGCTGCTCGAGGACGCGGTCGTCGCCGCGACCACCGGTGTCTCCGAGTCCGACGCCCTGGATCGCCTCGTCCTCGCCCACGGCCTGGACTCCCGGACCGTGAGCGTGCTGCGCGCCTACGCGAAGTACCTGCGTCTGCTCGGGATGCAGAACTCCTTCGACTTCATGGCGGACGCGCTCCTGGCCCACGAGGCCGTGACACGGGCCCTGGTCGACTACTTCTTCACCCGCTTCGATCCGACGACCCCCTCGGCCGCGGACGACGCCGGCCCGGATGCCGGCGAGACCCGTCGCCGGAGCCTGGAACAGGTTCGCGAACGGGCCGACGAGGCGCTGGAGGACGTCGCCACCCTGGATGCCGAACGTGTGCTGCGGGGTTTCCTGACCGTGATGCAGGCCACCCAACGCACCAACTTCTTCCAGGGGCACCGGCGCCTGAGCTTCAAGATCGCGACCTCGGAGATCGACTTCGCTCCGCAGCCCCGGCCCGCGCGGGAGATCTGGGTGTACGACCCGGAGGTCGAGGGCGTGCACCTGCGGTTCGGTCCCATCGCGCGCGGCGGGTTGCGCTGGTCGGACCGCCGGGAGGATTTCCGTACCGAGGTCCTCGGACTCGTCAAGGCCCAGCAGGTCAAGAACGCCGTCATCGTCCCCACCGGGGCCAAAGGCGGGTTCTTCGCCAAGCGGCTGCCGGACCCGGCGGTGGACCGCGGTGCCTGGATGGAGGCGGGCCGGGAGGCCTACCGGACCTTCATCCGCGGCCTGCTGGACATCACCGACCAGCAGTCGCGCAGCGCCGACGGAACCGAGATGGTCTTCTCCACCCGGGAGCGGATCGTGCGTTATGACGAGGACGACGCCTACCTCGTGGTGGCGGCGGACAAGGGCACGGCGTCCTTCTCCGACACCGCCAACGCCATCTCGGCCGAGTATGGCCACTGGCTGGGCGACGCGTTCGCCTCCGGCGGTTCGGTGGGCTATGACCACAAGGCGATGGGCATCACCGCCCGCGGAGCCTGGGAGTCGGTCAAGAGCCACTTCGCGTCTCTCGGCCGGGATACCCAGAGCGAGGACGTCACCGTGGTGGGGATCGGAGACATGTCGGGCGACGTGTTCGGCAACGGGATGCTGCTCTCCGAGCACATCCGCCTGGTGGCGGCCTTCAACCACCTGCACATCTTCCTGGATCCGAATCCGGACCCGGCCGTGTCCTTCGCCGAGCGCCGTCGGCTGTTCGACCTGCCCCGGTCCTCCTGGTCCGACTATGACGGGTCGCTGCTCAGCGAGGGCGGTGGCGTGTATGACCGCAGTGCCAAGTCGGTCCCGGTGAGCCCCCAGGTCCGGGACCTGCTGGATCTGCCGGCGAGCGTCACCGAGTTACGGCCCAACGAATTGCTCCAGGCCATCCTGAAAGCTCCCGTGGACTTGCTCTACAACGGCGGCATCGGCACCTACGTCAAGGCAGAGACGGAGGTCCATGCCGAGGTCGGGGACCGGGCCAACAACGCGATCCGCATCAACGGCGGCGAGTTGCGTGCGGCCGTCGTCGGGGAGGGCGGCAACCTCGGTTTCACCCAGCGGGGCCGCATCGAGGCCAGCCTGTCCGGGGTGCTGATCAACACAGACGCGATCGACAATTCGGCCGGCGTGGACTGTTCCGACCACGAGGTCAACATCAAGATCATGGTGGACCAGCTGGTCTCGACCGGCGCGCTGGACGCCGACGATCGGTCCGGCCTGCTGGAGTCCATGACGGAGGAGGTCGCCGAACTGGTCTTGGCAACGAACGTCGACCAGAACACCCTGTTGCGCAATGACTCGCAGAAGGTGGCCGAATGGTTGCCGAGCTTCGAACGGCACATCCAGTGGTTGGTCGAGCACGCGGATCTGGACCGCGAGTTGGAGGACCTGCCCAGCGACGACGAGCTGGGCGAACGCCTCGAGCAGGGCCAGTCCCTGGCCACGCCCGAGCTGGCGGTGCTGGTGGCCTACGCGAAGACGAACCTGTCCGACCAGTTGCTGGACTCATCACTGCCGGATGATCCCTGGTACGACCAGACCCTGGACGCCTACTTCCCCTCCGCTCTGCGGGAACGGTACGCCGAGCAGATCCAGCAGCATCCGCTGCGCCGGGAGATCATCGCCACCGTCGTGGCCAACGACGTGGTCAACACCGGAGGCACCACCTTCGTGTTCCGGGCCATGGAGGAGACGGGGGCGGATGCCGCGGCCGTGGTCGCCGCCTACTCGGCGATGAAGGAGATCTTCGGCTACGGCGACTACTTCGAGGCGATCCGGGCGCTGCCCGCCAGCGTGGACGGCGAGGTCAAGGCCCGCGTCTACCTCGATGCCCGCCGACTCCTCGACCGGGCGGTGCGATGGCTGGTCAACCACCGCGCCGAGGGCGAGGGCATCGGCGCGGTCGTCGAGTCCTACGCCGCCCCCCTACAGGCCCTTGTCGAGGACCTGCCCCAGCTGATGCAGGGCCAGGACGCCGAGCGCTTCGCCGCATGGCGGGACGCCTCCCTGGAGGCCGGCCTGCCGTCAGGCCTGGCCAACAGGCGGTCCATTCTGTTCGAGTCCTTCGGTCTGCTGGACGTGGTCCGCCTGGCCCGGCAGGCGGGACGGGAGCCGCGGCACGTGGCGGATGTGTACTTCCGTCTCTACGACCGGTTCGACGCCGAGGCGATGCTCAACCTGATCACGGAGCTGCCCCGGAGCGGACGCTGGAAGGCACTGGCCCGAGCCGCCCTGAGGGATGACCTGTACGCCCTGATCGTCAACGCCACCACCGACGTCCTGGCCGGCGAGTCCGAGTCGGACGCGGCCGACGGGGCCCGCCTCGTCGAGGAATGGGAGGAGGAGAACGCTGCCCGGCTGGAGCGGGCCGAGCGCTTCCTCGAGGAGATCCGCGAGTCGGGCTCAGACGATCTGGCCTCCCTCTCCGTGGCGTTGCGCCAACTGCGATCGGTGACGGCCCAGTAGAACTGTTCCATGGCCCTGTTCACCGACCCCCTCCACGACAACCCCGACCTGGCGGAGGGCGATGTCGACTGGCTGCACATGATGGTCGGTGAATGGCAGCTCATCGCGGATCTGGACTTCGCGGACCTGGTGCTGTGGTACCCGGTCGCGGGCTCGGAGATCACCGGCCGCGGCTTCGTGGCCCTGGCCCAGGCTCGGCCCTTCACCTCGCAGACCTCCCTGCACCGGGACATCGTGGGCAGCCGGGTCCGCTCCGACCTGAAGTCCCTGGTGGACCAGGCCTGGACCACCGGGGAGCCGACAGCCACGGCGCCCTCGGTCCACGGACCGGACAGTTCCATGCGGGTGGCGGTGTGGCCCGTGGTCCGCCATCACCGGTGCATCGGGGTGGTCACGGTTCATCAGAACCTCACGGGCCAGCGCACGCCGTCCCGGCTCGAGCTGGTCTACCGGGAGAGCGCCACGCAGCTGCTGACGATGCTGTCCCGCGGCCAGTGGCCGGAGGCGGACGACCCCGTCAGCAGCTCTCACCGGGGCTCGCCCCGGGTCGGGGACGGTGTCCTGCGCCTGACGGCCGAGGGGGTGGTGGACTTCGCCACCCCGAACGCCGTCTCGGCCTTCCGCCGGCTGGGGGAGACGGAGCCCCTGGAGGGACGGTCCCTGGCGAGGATCGTCACGGACCTGCAGGATGAACGCCGGCCCGTGGACGAGTCTCTGCCGCTGGTGCTGACGGGCAAGGCCGCGGCCCGCGCCGAACTCGACGTCCGCTCGGTCAACCTCACCCTTCACACGGTGCCGTTGCGCGATGACGCGGGACGTTTCGGGGCTCTGGTGCTCCTACGGGACGTCACGGAGCTGCGCCGGCGGGAACAGCAGCTCATCGGCAAGGACGCCACCATCCGGGAGATCCACCACCGGGTGAAGAACAACCTCCAGACCGTGGGGTCCCTGCTGCGGATGCAGTCGCGGCGGATGCACTCCGAGGAGGCAAAGAAGGGCCTGGAACAGGCCATGCGCCGGGTGGACACCATCGCCCTGGTCCACGAGACGCTGTCCCGGGGCCTCGAACAGCAGGTGGACATGGACTCGCTGCTCGGGCGCCAGTTCCGACTCGCCGTGGAGGTGGCCGGTGATGGCCGGGAGATCAGCACGGAGTTCCGGGGCGGTTTCGGCCAGCTGCCCTCCGACCTGGCCACCCCTCTGGCCCTGGTGATCAATGAGCTCGCCATGAACGCGGTGGAGCACGGGACCGGGCCGGAGGGTGGCCACGTGGGGCTCTCGGCTCGCCGGACGCAGACGCCCTCCGGCGAGCGGCTGGAGGTCCGCCTCTGGGACAGCGGAACGGAGGCCGGTGCGGGAGGCCATGACCTGGTGCCCGACGGCGGCGGCGAACCCGAGCGGGAAGCCGGCGGTCTGGTGACGGGCGCCGGAGCCGATCCCCGGAAGGCCAAGGGTGACCCCGCCGGCGTCGTTCCAGCACCGGGGCAGAGCCCCGGCCTCGGTCTGCACATCGTCCGCACGCTGGTGGCGGGGGATCTGCGGGGCACCATCGACTGGATGGTGCTGGAGTCCGGTGGCACCGAGGTGGTCATCCAGGCACCGGTCCCGGAACATTGACCACTGATGGCGTGCCCAGAGTATGGACAGGACACGCCACAGGCCCCGACCTCACGGGGTCAGGGCCTGTGGCGTGGTGCTGAGGCGGGAGAGTTCCCGGTCTGGCTTCCGGACTAGGAGGCGCGGCGGGCGCGGGCCGCGCGGCGCTTGAGGGCGCGGCGCTCATCCTCGCTCATGCCGCCCCAGACGCCGGAGTCCTGTCCGGACTCGATGGCCCACTGCAGGCACGTGTCGACCACTTCACAGGTGCGGCAGACAGCCTTGGCCTCTTCGATCTGGAGCAGGGCCGGACCCGTGTTCCCCACCGGGAAGAAAAGTTCCGGGTCCTTGTCCAGGCACGCTGCCCGGCTACGCCAATCCATGCTGATCGTTCACTCCTTCGCTGCCGGGCACACGGGTGGCCCCGGCAATACTGTCTCGGGTCATCGGACGGTAGTCCTCAAGCGGGGACTGATCTGCCGCATCCTGTCGATGGCAACAAAAAAGGGCCGTTGCGACGACCCCCGCTGAACTTCGTGAAATATCTTTTCATGTCGATGACGAGTAAACAAGAGGCCCAGCAGGTAAACGTGCGGTTATCATGCGATGTTGATCACAGCGCGGAACGGGTGCCGTAGACTATTCCGGCCCGCCGTCACCACTGTCAAGGGTGCGGCCGTCAGCCCACAGAGCAACAGAAAGCCGGATGCCGTGCCCACGCCAGAACACCAGACCACCCCCCGGTCATCGACCACCCGCGGACCCGGGCATCGGCCGCCGGCCGTGGTGGCGCTGACTCTGCTGCTCCTCCTCCAGGCTCTCGCGGTCCTCGGTGTCGCCGTGGTGTTCGCTCTCGAGATCGGCAGCGGCGTGTTGAACCTGGGTGCGCAGATCTTCCTGGTCGTCCTGGTCGTGGCCGCCGGGGTCTGGATCGGTGCAGCCGCCTTGAGCCTGTGGGCCGGCCGGGCCTGGGTCAGGGCAGCCGTGGTGGTGATCGAGCTGTTCGCCGTGATCCTGTCCGTCAGCTTCTTCTCCGCCGGGAATGTGGCGACTGGGCTGCTCTTCCTGGTGCCGGCCGCCGGGATCCTGTTCCTGATGTTCAGCCGACAGGTCGCCGAGCACCTGGCGGGCCTCCACCGCTGACAGCCCGTGACCCAGGGGGGTGACGCTCAGGGCCGTCGTGGCGTGCGGGGGCTTCCGGACGCCACAGGGGCCCGGTGCCGTCCGTGGTCGGCACCGGGCCCCTGGTCGGTCCCCTCACGGCGAGGCCGCTGATGCGGCCATACCGTGGCGGTCAGGTCGTCATACGGTCCTTCGGTCGGCGGTCAGTTCACAGCGCCGGTGTACTTCTCGCCCGGACCCTTGCCCGGGGCGTCCGGGAAGGGCGAGGCCTCGCGGAACGCCAGCTGCAGCGAACGCAGACCGTCGCGCAAGGGACCGGCGTGCTGGCTGCCGATCTCCGGGGCGGCGGACGTGACCAGGCCGGCCAGTGCGGTGATCAGCTTGCGCGCCTCGTCCAGGTCGATCAGTTCCTCGGCGTTGGACGTGTCCGCCAAGCCGACCTTCACCGCGGAGGCGGTCATGAGGTGCACGGCGGCGGTGTTGATGAGTTCCACGGCCGGGACCTCATGGATCTCCCGCACCCGATCGTTGACGGGATCGTCCGCGGGGGTGGGATTCTGCTGTTCGTCATTCATGCTGGTAAGCTTGTCACAGACCAGCTGGTCCCGTGTCCCATTCCACCGCAGTACTGGTGTGAGATGGGTGACGAGACCAGTTATCGAAGTGGAGGCCATCTCCCACCCGCGTCAGCAGGACGCCCGCTCCGGCGGGCCGAGTTGCCGGGTCACCGGTCGGACGGCCCCGGAAGGGAACCGTCCGCCGATGGGTCGTCGGATACGTCCGTCGGCCAGGCCTCCGTCTGCGTTGAGCACGGAGGCCTTAGTTGTCTCCGGGTCTGCGCAGGGAGCCGCACCGGGAAGGTGGCCCCGTATCCACAGCGTCCAGAAACAGGAGTTGCAAGATTAGCGAGCCAAGAATCAACGAACGGATCCGCGTGCCCGAGGTGCGCCTGGTCGGCCCCCAGGGCGAACAGGTGGGAATTGTGCGCATCGAGGATGCGTTGCGTCTAGCCGCCGAGTCCGATCTGGACCTCGTTGAAGTGGCCCCCACGGCCAAGCCGCCGGTCTGCAAGCTCATGGACTTCGGCAAGTGGAAGTACGAGGCTGCCGTCAAGGCCCGTGAGGCCCGGAAGAACCAGACCAACACGATCCTCAAGGAAGTCCGCTTCCGCCTGAAGATCGACAAGCACGACTACGAGACCAAGACCGGTCATGCCCGCAAGTTCCTCACCGCTGGGGACAAGGTCAAGGCCATGATCCAGTTCCGTGGACGTGAGCAGCAGCGCCCCGAGTTGGGCATCCGCCTGCTGCAGAAGTTCGCCGAGGACGTGGCCGATGTCGGCATGGTCGAGTCGAGCCCGCGCCAGGACGGCCGCAACATGGTCATGGTGATCGGTCCGCTGAAAAACAAGTCCGAGGCCCGTGCCGAGGCACGCAAGCATCAGGAGCCGAAGCAGGAACGCGTCGGCTCCCGCCGTGACGTGGCGGCCCGCGAGGCGAAGCAGAAGGTCGCTGAGGACACCTCCTCGGCGCCGCTGTCCAGCACGATGTCGGACGCCATGCCCGAAGAGCTGAAGAAGCTGGCCCAGGCTGGTACCGAGGCTCCGTCCGCTCCGGTGGAGAAGCCGGCCGAGAAGCCTGCAGTTGAGCAGGCCCCGGCCCAGGCTGCTCCGGACGCCGAAGCTCCGGTGGACCCGGCAAGCAAGCCGGCTCCGGCGGACCAGCCGGCCCCGGCGAAGGCGGCTCCGGCGAAGGCGGCTCCGGCGAAGGCGGCTCCGGCGGCCAAGCCGGCGACCGCGAGGCCAGCCGTTGCCAAGCCTGCTGCGGCGCCGAAGCCCACGGTGACCAAGCCCGCCGCGGCACCTAAGCCTGCGGCGGCCAAGCCCGCCGCGAAGCCGGCACCGGCTCCCAAGCCGGCCATGCCGAAGCCGTCGGCGGCACCCAAACCCGGTGCTACGCCGAGGCCCGGTCCCAAGCCGGGCGGAAGCAAGTAGACCAGCACCACCCTTTCGTCACCGGCTTCTGGCCGGGACGGACCAGATCGGCCCCACCTCCGGGAGGGTCCACGTAGCACTGTCCGCCCGACGGGCGGACAGCCAACATGAAGGAGAACGGCAGCCATGCCGAAGATGAAGACCCACAGCGGAGCCAAGAAGCGCTTCCGCGTGACCGGTTCCGGCAAGCTGATGCGTCAGCAGGCCAACCGCCGCCACTACCTGGAGCACAAGCCCTCCACGCTGACCCGCCGTCTGGCCTCCGACCAGTTGGTCTCCAAGGCCAACGTCAAGACCATCAAGCGGATGCTGGGCATCTGACATTTCCCCGTGGCCCTCTCGGCCGCACACAGCTAGCCGCCGCGACTGACGAAGGACGCGGTGGGCATCGATTCGAAGGAGTACGCACGTGGCACGTGTGAAGCGGGCAGTCAACGCCCACAAGAAGCGCCGGGTGGTCTTGGACCGCGCGGCCGGTTACCGCGGACAGCGTTCCCGCCTTTACCGCAAGGCCAAGGAACAGCTGCTGCACTCGTATGTCTACAACTACCAGCACCGCAAGAAGCGCAAGGGCGACTTCCGCCGCCTGTGGATCACCCGTATCAACGCGGCCTCCCGCGCCAACGGCATGACCTACAACCGCTTCATGCAGGGCCTCAAGCTGGCCGGCATCGAGGTGGACCGCCGCATGCTCGCCGAGCTGGCCGTGTCCGACTCTGCCGCGTTCGCCGCCCTGGTGACGGCCTCCCGTGCAGCCCTGCCGGCTGACGTCAACGCCCCGGCAGCCGCGAAGTAGAGACGCGTACCCGGTGACGGTGGCGGCCACACGGCCGACACCGGACTCGGAACACCATGAACGAGCGCCCCGATCAGGACGTGATGACCAACCCCCGGGCAGACCGGGTCCGGAAGGTCGCACGCCTGGCGGGGCGCTCGTCGCGTTCCCGGGAGGGTCTGTTCCTGGCTGAGGGCCCGCAGTCCTCCCGGGAGGCGCTGCGGGCACACCTGGGGATGCTGAGCCCTCGTCCCGAGCGCGATGCCGACCCTGCCCAGCCCGCCGACGGCCGGCCCCCTCGTCCGCCGAGACCCACCCAGTGGATTCCGGGCCGGGTCGTGGAGTCCGTCTACCTCTCCACCCGGGTGGCGGAGCGTGACGCTGAGCTGGCGGACCTGGTCCGCCGTGCCGCCGACCGGGGCGTGCCGGTGCGGTGGGTGACCGACGAGGTCCTGGACGCCATGGCCGATGCCGTCACCGGGCAGGGCATCCTCACCGTCTGTCACCTGCCGGACACCGGCGCCGCACCCATCCTCGCCGCTCTGCCGGAGCCACGTCTGGCCGCCGTCCTGTGTCGAGTCCAGGATCCCGGCAACGCGGGCACCATCCTGCGGGCAGCGGATGCCTCGGGCGCCGGTGTGGTGGTGCTGACGGCTGGATCCGTGGACGTGTTCAATCCCAAGGTGGTGCGCTCCACGGCGGGGTCGCTGTTCCACGTACCGGTCGTCACCGGGGTGGAGGCCGCCAACGCCGTGGATGCGCTCCGCGACCATGGTCTGGCGGTGCTGGCGGCGGACGGCTACGGGTCCGTGGTGCTGGACCGGCCGCCGTCGGGCCTGCTGGCCGCGCCGACCGCCTGGTTGTTCGGCAACGAGGCCCAGGGTCTGTCCGCCGAAGAATTGACCCTGGCCGACGAACGGGTGGCGGTTCCGCTGTATGGTCGGGCCGAATCGCTCAACGTGGCCACGGCCGCCACGGTCTGTCTCTACGCTTCGGCGATGGCGCAGCACGCGCCTGATGACACCGCGGCCGGAGAAGATCTGGTCTGAGGCGATCCCGGCCGAGGCCGGAACTACAGCTCCGGCGCCCTCATGAGACGACGCAGGGCGCCCCTGCTGAGGGGGCGCCCTGCGCGTGGTGACGTGGTAGCGGAGGCAGGTCAGGCCTTGGCGCGGCTGGTCCGCCGGGTGATGGCCTGCCAGATGAAGGCGACGATCACACCGCCGATGATGGCGAAGACCCAGGTCCAGAAGTCGAAGAAGCCCTCGTTGAGATCGAGGCTGAACAGGGCCCCGCCGATCCAGCCGCCGAGAATGGCGCCGAGGATGCCGGTGAGGAGGGCACCGAGCCAGCCGCCGCCCTGTTCGCCGGGAAGGATGAGCCGGGCGATGGCACCCGCTACGAGGCCCATGATGATCCAGCTGATGATGCTCATGATGTTTACCCCTTCGTGCTCGTGAAGCAGTACGGATACGGATAGTGTCCGTCTACGGCGTGCTCCCAGTCCACGGTTGATGAACGGTCAGGGACCCCGCCTGAGCACAACAGAGCAAGCCGGAGCGGAAATCTCAGGTGTTGCGGGACCGGAGTAGGACCAGGGACAGCAGGAGCCCGACGCCGGCGAGAGCGGCTCCGGCGCCTGCGGGCACCTGGAGGCCGAGACCGGCCTGGATCACGGCGGCTCCCACCCAGGCGCCCATGGCATTGGCGAGGTTCAGGGCCGAGTGGTTGAGTGCCCCGGACAGCTGGGGTGCCTGCGGGGCGGCGTCGACGAGCAGAACCTGGAGGGACGGGACCAGGGCCGAGGCCGCCATGGCGGCGGCCAGCAGCGGCACCAGGGAGAGGATCCACCACTCAGCGGTCAGGCTGAAGCAGGCCAGCGCCACGGCGACGATGGCCAGCATCCACTGCAGGGTCCGCCGCGCCGAGCGGTCGGACAGGGTGCCGCCGACCAGGGTGCCCACCACCATGCCGACCCCGTAGAGGGCCATGATGACCGGCACCAGCTGCGGAGCCATGCCGCCGACGTCCGTGAAGACAGGAGCGATGTAGGTGTAGAGGGCGAACATGCCGGCGAAGCCGATGATGCCGACCACGATGGCCCGCCAGAGTGCCGGAGACCTCAGGGCCGTGAGCTCGCTGCGCACGGAGGCGCCGGGGGGAGCCGGGACGCGGGGGACCAGCCACGCCACGGCGGCCAGGGTGGCGACACCGAAGAGCCCCGTGACGATGAACATCCACCGCCAGCCGAAGTTCTGGCCCAACCAGGTAGCCAAGGGAACGCCGATGAGGTTCGCGACGGACAGTCCCGCCATGACCCAGGCAATGGCCTGACCGCGGCGGGCCGGCCCGGCCAGGTGGGCGGCGGCCAGGGCGGCGGCCGAGAAGTACGCCCCGTGCGGCAGGCCGGAGATGAACCGGGCCACGAGCATGGTGGTGAAGTCCGGGGCGAACAGGCTGGCCGCGTGGCCGACGACGAACAGTGCCATCAGCCATAGGGCGGAGGTACGCCGATCGATCCGGGCCATGCCGGCGGCCAGCAGCGGCGCCCCGACGACCACGCCGAGGGCATAGGCCGAGATGAGGATGCCGCCGGCGGGCAGGTCGACGCCCAGATCCGCGACGGCCTCGGGGAGCAGGCCCATGATGGCGAACTCGGTGGTGCCGATCGCGAAGCCGCCGAGGGCCAGCGCGAGGATGCCCGGCAGGATGGCGCGACGGCCGGACCGGTCGGACCGGTCGGAGTGCGGGCCTGAGCGGGAGGCGGACGATGACGTGGACGGTGAGGTGGAGGAGGGGTCGTCGGCAGCGGTGTTTGGCACTGATCCAGACTACGGTCCCCACGCGCTCACGCGCTCACGCGCTCACGCGCTCACGCGCTCACGCGCTCACGCGCTCACGCAACGCCGTCAAGGGTCGGTAGGCTCGCGTGATGAGTGACATCACCTCGGACTCTCCGGCAGTGCGCGTCCCCGGGCAGGAGGCCAACGCCGGCTCCCGCCCCGTCGCCCGATCGCCCCGGCCGGTCGTCGGGGCTGCCGTGGTGGACGAGCTGGCGGCACCGACGGTGCTGCTGGCCGCCCGGCGAAGCGCACCGGAGGCCCTGGCGGGCCTGTGGGAATTCCCGGGCGGCAAGGTGGAACCGGGGGAGGACCCTCGCGAGGCGCTGATCCGGGAGGTGCGCGAGGAACTCGGGGTCCTCGTCCGGCTGGACCTCGAGGTGACCGCCGATCATCCGGAGGGCTGGCTGCTGGGTAATGGGGCCAGGATGCGGGTGTTCACCGCGGTGATCGTCAGGGGCGACCCCCAGCCGCTGGAGGACCACGACCTGCTCGAGTGGCGTGCCCTCGACCGGGCCACACTGCAGGAACTGGAGTGGATTCCGGCGGACCGGCCCATTGTGGATGCGCTGGTGGAACTCGTGCGCCCCGAAGGCTGAGACCTTAGAACAGCGCCGGTTGCGGGGCGGGGACCGGCTGGGCTGGCCCCGTGGTCCCGGCCGGAGCCCGGTGGTCATCCGCGCCGGGGCGATGGGCGGCCGGACTCGGCCCGTCCCCGTCCGGGCGGGTGAGGCGGTGGGCCCCCTCGTGGTGCAGGCCGTGACGCCGGGCTGCGGCGGAGGCCCGCCGGCCGAGGGCCTTGCGGTAGGACGCGGGCGCGTAGGAGCTGCGGCCGTAGAGCTGGCGGTATCCGGCCAGCAGGTGCGGGTGGTCCTCCTCGATCCACTGCAGGTACCACTGCCGTGCCCCGGGCCGCAGATGCAGGGCCCCGGCCAGGACGGATTGCGCCCCGGCCCCGGACAGCGCGGCCATGAGGTCCTCCAGCTGGCGGTCTGAATCGGTGAGCCAGGGCAGCAGGGGCATGGCCATGACCGTGACCTGGGCGCCGGCCGAGGACAGCTTCTCGATGAGCTTGAGCCGGGCCGCCGGGGTGGGGGTGCCCGGTTCGACCCGGTGGGCGAGTCCCGCGTCCAGCATGGCCAGGGAGACGGAGACCTGCACCGGCACCCGGCGAGACGCCGAGGCCAGGAGGTCCAGGTCCCGTCCCAGGAGGGTGCCCTTGGTCAGGATGGAGAAGGGGGTGCCCGCATCCGCCAGGGCGGTGATGATGCCGGGCATGAGCCGGTACCGGCCCTCGGCCCGCTGATAGGGGTCCGTGTTGGTGCCCAGCGCCACCAGCTCGCGGGTCCAGCTGGGGCGTGCCAATTCCCGCCGGAGGATCTCGGGGGTGTTCACCTTGACGACGATCTGCTGATCGAAATCGGTGCCCGCATTGAAGTCCAAATACTCGTGGGTGCTGCGCGCGTAGCAGTACCGGCACGCATGGGTGCAGCCCCGGTAGGGGTTGACGGTCCAGCGGAAGGGCATGGGAGAGGAGTCAGGGACCTTGTTCAGGGCCGACTTGGCCACGACCTCGTGGAAGGTGGTGTCCGCGAACTCCGGCGTGGTGATGGAACGCTGCAGGCCGGAGAGCGGGAGCAGGGCGGCCGGTGCGGCCGGAGTGCCGCCGTCGCCCTGCTCGATCCCGTCCCCGGCCTGCAGTGTCTGCGCTTCCCATCGCATGCCTTGATTAGAACACATGTACTAACGGGGGTGCAAGGGGGCGCTACGCTGGAGCCATGACCGGTCCCGCCACCGCAGCACCCCACGACCCTGGCCTCGCACCCCTCCTGCTCACCGGCTTTGAGCCCTTCGCGGGGGATGGGCACAACCCGTCCTGGCCCGCGGTGCAGGAGGCGGCCCGCCGACTCCGAGACCGTGGCGTCGACGCGGTCGCCGTGAGGCTGCCTTGTACCTTCGCCGGATCCACCGAGGTCCTGGAGCGGGCGCTGGCCGAACACCGGCCCGGGATCGTCATCTCCTGCGGCCTGGCCGGCGGCCGGACGCGGGTGGCCGTGGAGAGGGTGGCCGTCAACCTTCAGGATGCCCGCATCCCGGACAACGCCGGTGCCCAGCCGGCAGGACGGGCCGTGGACGACGCCGGCCCCGCCGCCTATTTCTCCACCCTCCCGGTCAAACGCATCGTCGCCGCGCTGCGCGAGGCCGAGATCCCGGCCGAGCTGTCCCTGAGCGCGGGCAGCTTCGTCTGCAACCACCTCTTCTACGCGCTGATGGCACGGGCCGAAACCAGTTCCGTGCGAACCGCCGGGTTCATCCACGTGCCGTGGGACGAGAGCGCGCCGCGACGACCAGGGCGGGTGGGCGCGCACGCCGATGACGGGGACCGTCCGGAACCGTGGCCGACCGTACCGGGAACCCAGCTGGCAGAGGCGCTCGTGATCGCCGCGCTGGAAGCGGCGCGGCCGACGTCGGACCTCGACGAGCCAGATGGCTCGCTGTACTGATCACCGTCCAGCTGGACCTGCAGTACGCGTTGTACTCGCTGGATTCGCGCTGCTGGTGGGACGCACCGCCCGCACCGCAGCGGCGCGGTTCGGAGTTCCGGGCCGCAGACGAGGGCCGCGAATTAAGCCGGGGTGGAACCCCGCTGCCGGGGCCCGGGCATGCGCCCGGCGGCCTGGACGGCCAGCAGCCCCGCGATGGTGAAGGCCAGGGTGGCGGCGAGGACCAGCAGGATCGGGGCGGTCCAGCCCGCGGTGGCGGTGTGCAGCCAGCCGGCGAGCGGCGGGGTGATCGTGGCGGCCAGGTAGCCACCCGTCTGGACGAAGGCTGAGCCGGCGGCGGCCTCGGAATCGTTGCCGGCCATCCGGGCGATGATCGAGAAGATGGCCGTGAAACCGCCGCCCTGCGCCACACC
The DNA here is from genome assembly GCF_040702545.1 of Citricoccus sp. NPDC079358. NCBI lineage: Bacteria > Bacillati > Actinomycetota > Actinomycetes > Micrococcales > Micrococcaceae > Citricoccus > Citricoccus sp. NPDC079358. Next base: position 31,400 of record NZ_JBFBLI010000014.1, on the reverse strand, counting down.
ACCGGTCAGTGACCACAGCGTGTAGGCGTCGGGCGCCAGCAGCAGGCCGAGCGGCAGGGACAGCCACAGGGCCGCCACCACCGCCATGGGGACCCAGGGCCTCGTCCGTGCCGCCAGGAGGGGAACGCCCAGGGCGCCCACGATGGCGGCGACCTGGAACAGGGACGCCGTGGCGCCGGAACCCGCGGTGTCCAGACCCTGGGAGTCCGCCAGGATCGAGGGCAGCCACGTGGTGGTGGTGTAGTAGCCGGCCGACTGGCCGCTGAAGGCGATCACCAGCAGCCACGTGACGCGGCGGAACGGCGGAGTCGGCCGGCCGCTGGCGCTCCGGGCCGTAGGACTGGCGCTCCGCGCCGTAGGAGCTGTCTGCGCGGAGGCCGGGCCCGCCTCGGAGGAGCCGGGCTGCCTGCCGGGGACCGTTCGCAGGCGCCGCCGGACCAGGGCCAGCCAATAGGCCATCCCGACCACGGCGAGCACGCTCCAGAGCGCGAGGGCCCAGCGCCAGCCGACGGCGGCGGCCAAAGGTCCGGTGCCGATCAGGGTCGCCATGGAGCCCACGTTCATGCCGGCGGAATACAGCCCCGTCGCCAGGGAGACCCGGTCCCACGGAACCTCCCGGCGGATGATGACCGGAACCACGATGTTCCCCAAGGTCAGCGACAGGCCGATGACGGCGGTGCCGGCCAGGACCATCCACGCCGGCCCGGCGGAGCGGAGCACGGTCCCGGCCAGCACCCCCGCCAGGCAGGCGAACACCGTGGCCTCGGACCCCCACCGGCCGATGGTCCGGGTGGCCAGGGGGGTGGCCAGGGCGAAGAGCAGGATCGGCAGCCCGGTCAGCAGCCCCGCCCCGACGGCGTCCAGTCCGGTGTCGGCCTGGATGTCCCCGAGAACGGCCGTGGGCGCGATGATCGGAGCTCGGAGGTTGAGGGCGAGGATGACGATGCCGACGATGATCCACGGCAGGATCGGGCTGGCTGTGGGTGGGCGGCGCGAGGTGACTCCCTACGGAGAGCGGACGGGGGAGGAACACGAATCAAGGACCGGAACAAGTACAAAAACAAGAACAAGAACAAGAACCGGACCGACTCCGGAACGTGTCGATCTTAGTCAACAGACACCGACGCCGGCCCCCGGCCACGGCGACCCACATCAGCCGACGCGAATCGGCTCCGAACACACGGCTATCACGTGGAGCATGGCAGGAGCATGTCAGGGAAGACGTCCGTGGAATAGAAAGGCCGTCAGCGGTGGTTGTCCCTGACGAACACACCTGCTTCTGCCAACGTGAGGAACGTCCACCATTGTCTGTGCCCTTGAGCATTCTTGACCTGGTCTCCATTTCCGAGGGGTCCACTGCCCGGGACGGTATCGCCGCCTCGATGAATTCGGCCCGCATCGCTGATCAGTTGGGCTTTCGCCGGATCTGGTTCGCGGAGCACCACAACACCCCCAATCTGGCGTCCAGTGCCACCGCACTGCTGATTTCCCAGGCCGCCTCGGTCACCGAGCGGATTCGGCTGGGGTCCGGCGGAGTGATGCTGCCCAACCATGCCCCGCTGATGGTGGCCGAACAGTATGGGACCCTCGCCAACATCCATGGGGACCGGATCGACTTGGGCCTGGGGCGTGCACCGGGAACGGACATGATGACCGCCCAGGCCTTGAGCCGCTCCTCAGCCGAGCCGCAGGCCTTTGCCCAGAGCATCTACGATCTGCAGGGCTGGTTCGGTGAGACCGGAACCGCCCACAGCGTACCGATCGTGTCCTCCGTATCCGCTGGGACCGAGGTGCCCATCTGGGTCCTCGGGTCGACCGTCAACGGAGCGTCCATCGCCGGCCAGCTGGGCCTGCCGTTCTCCCTGGCCTCGCATTTCGCCCCCGACCAGATCGATCAGGCCATCCAGGTGTACCGGGACTCCTTCACTGCCGATGCACCCACCGCGCAGATCGACGAGCCCTACGTGATGGCGGGCATCAACGTGATGGTGGCCGCCACCGACCAGGAGGCAGCACGGGAGCACACGGTGCTCGAGCAGATGTTCCTCGACATCCAGCGCGGGCAACGCCGCAAGATTCAGCCGCCAGTGGACCCGGCCACCATTGCCGGGCCAGGCGGAGAGGGCAATCCGATGCTGCGGATCAAAGCCGTGGGCGCCCCCACGACGGTGAAGACCCAGCTGGAGGAATTCGTGGAGCGCACCGGCGCCGATGAGCTCATCACCGTCACCTATGCCTTCGACCCTGCCGTGCGGGACCGCTCTCTGGAACTGCTGGCCGAAGCCTGGCTCTGAGTCCCACAGGGCAGGGCGGACCGGCATCGGCCGACCAGCCACCTACCGCCGCCGTGGCCACCGCACCGGGCGCTCGCGGTAGCCGCCGGCCGCCAGACCGGCGTGGCGCTCGAACAGGTTCCGTGAGGCCGGATCACCGGTGCGCAGCACGGACCAGCCGGCCGCGGTGAAGTACAGCACCAGGAAGGGCAGGCCCAGGCACCAGGCGTACTGGGTGGCATGCCGTCCTTCGTGCTCCAGCAACCGGGCCGTCGGAGCGGTGTGGGGCCGGAACAGCACGAGGTTGCCCACGGTGAAGGCGCCGCCGTCGGGAAACGCCCACCGGTAGCCGAACGCGAGGATCAGTCCCTCCGGGCCCCGCTGGATCCGGCAACCGGAGGCCAGGGCCAGCACGAGTCCCAGGGGCGTGGTCAGGTTGGCGGCGTTGCACAGCTGGCGCAGTCGCAGCCCAGCGGACCAACGGGAGGACGCAGACAGTGAGCTCGGCGTGCGCGGAGGGTGCGGCCGGGAGGACGCAACGGTGGGCATGGCAGTAAGTCTAGGACGCCGGTGTGCGGCGGTCCTCGGACGACTACTAGACTGGCCGAGGCCTCCTGCCGGGTGCGGGTGGCCAGGGACCAGCCCCACCTCAGTGCCACATCCGAACCTCAGAACATGAAGGTCGTTGCCCGCCATGACGGAAACCCCCCAGGACCGGGCCGGAACCCCGGTCGACACGGTCGAACAGCCGGAGATCTCCCCGGCGGACGAAGCCGCGGTGCACGCCGCCGTCGAGCAGGCCCTGGCGGCCTTCGCCGCCGCCGCCGACCTCGACGAGCTCAAGGCGGCCCGACTGGCCCACACGGGGGAGAAGGCGCCGCTGACGCTGGCGAACCGGGGGATCGGCCAGCTGCCCAAGGACCAGAAGGCCGTGGCCGGCAAGCTCATGGGCGGGGCCCGCAAGTCCATGGAACGGGCGCTCGCGGCCCGCACCGAGGTCCTCGAGGCCGAGCACGCCGCCCGCATGCTCGTCGAGGAGACCGTGGACGTCACCACGGCCGTGCGCCGCCGGCGTGTGGGCGCCCGGCACCCGCTGTCCGTGCTGCAGGAGCGGGTCTCGGACATCTTCATCGGCATGGGCTGGGAGATCGCCGAGGGGCCTGAGCTCGAATCGGAGTGGTACAACTTCGATGCGCTGAACTTCAAGCCGGACCACCCGGCCCGCGAGATGCAGGACACCTTCTTCGTGGACCCGGCCGAGTCCCACCTCCTGCTGCGGACGCAGACCTCGCCCGTGCAGATGCGCGCCATGCTCGAGCGTGGCGTCCCCGTGTACGTGCTCTCGCCGGGCCGGACCTTCCGCACCGATGAGCTGGACGCCACCCACACCCCGGTGTTCCACCAGTTCGAGGGTCTGGCCGTGGACAAGGGCCTGACCATGGCGGACCTGCGCGGCACCCTCGAGTACTTCGCCCGTCAGATGTTCGGGCCCGAGGCCACGATCCGGCTGCGCTCCAACTTCTTCCCGTTCACCGAGCCCAGCGCGGAGATGGACATCTGGCACCCCGGCGCCAAGGGCGGTCCGCAGTGGATTGAATGGGGCGGCTGCGGCATGGTGCACCCGAACGTGCTGCGTGCCGCCGGGCTGGACCCGGAGGTCTACTCCGGTTTCGCCTTCGGCATGGGCGTGGAACGCACCCTGATGTTCCGCAATGAGGTCCTCGACATGCGAGACATGATCGAGGGCGACGTCCGCTTCTCCCAGCACTTCGGAATGGAGATCTGATCACCCGTGCGCATCCCGCTGTCATGGCTACGTGAATATGTCCCGGTCCCGGCGGACGCGACCGCCGAGGACGTCATGGCCGACCTGGTGAGGGTCGGCTTCGAGGAGGAGGACGTCCACCGTCCCCTGGACGAGCTCTCCGGCCCCCTCGTGGTCGGCGAGGTCCTGGAGATGGTCCCCGAGCCGCAGAAGAACGGCAAGACCATCAACTGGTGCCAGGTCCGCGTGGTGCCCGAGGGCCAGGAGCAGACCCTGTCCGGCGAGGGCATCGACCCCTCCGGAGTGCAGGGCATCGTCTGCGGCGCCCACAACTTCCAGGTGGGGGACAAGGTCGTCGTCACCCTGCCCGGCGCCGTGCTCCCCGGTGACTTCCGCATCACCCCGCGCCAGACCTACGGCCACCTCTCCGCCGGGATGATCGCCTCGGCGCGCGAGCTGGGACTGGGCGAGGACCACGAGGGCATCATCGTGCTGTCCTCCCTCGGCTTCTCGCCCGAGAACGGCAACGACCCGGAGCCCGGTACGGACGTCTACGACCTCCTGCACCTGAGGGATGAGGCGGCCGAGATCAACGTGACGGCGGACCGCAGCTACGCCTTCTCGATCCGCGGCGTGGGCCGTGAATACGCGCACGCCACCGGGTTGCCCTTCACCGACCCGGCCTCCCTGGTCACGGCTCCCGAGCCGAACGGCCAGGGCCACCCGGTACGTCTGGAGGACGAGCACCCCATCTACGGCGTCCCCGGCTGCGACCGCTTCGTGACCCGGACCGTCACCGGCCTCGACCCGAGCCGCCCCACCCCGCCGTGGATGGCCCAGCGGCTGCGTCTGGCCGGCATGCGGTCCATCTCCCTGGCCGTGGACATCTCCAACTACGTCATGTGGGAACTCGGGCAACCGCTGCACTTCTATGACGCGGCGAAGCTGCAGGGCCCGATCGTGGTCCGCCGCTCCGCCGAGGGCGAGGCACTGACCACCCTGGACGGCAAGTCGCGGACGCTGTCCGCCGAGGACCTGCTCATCACCGACGACCGGGGCCCGATCGGCTTGGCCGGCGTGATGGGCGGCGGCGAGACCGAGGTGTCCGAGTCCACCACCACGATCGTCATCGAGTCAGCGCACTTCGATCCCGTGTCCATGGGCCGCACCCGCCGCCGTCACCGTCTGCCCTCCGAGGCCTCCAAGCGCAACGAGCGCGGCGTGGACTGGGAGATCGCGGACGAAGCGGCCGAACGGGCCGTCCAGCTGCTCGTCCAGCTGGCCGGCGGCACCGCGGACGCGGGGATCACCGAGGTGGGCACCCGCCCGGAGCCGAGCGTCATCGAGCTGCCGGCCTCCTACCCCGTCGCCCGCATGGGCATCGAGTACACCGAGGACCAGATCGAGACGACCCTGCGGGACCTGGGCGCCACGGTCGCCCGCGGCACGGCACCGGAGGCGGGACATCACGACGCCGGCCCGGCCGGGACGGTCTTCACCGTCACCGCCCCGACCTGGCGCCACGACCTGGAGATCCGGGACGACCTGGTCGAGGAGATCGCCCGCCTGATCGGCTACGACCAGATCCCGTCCACCCTCCCGGTGGCCCCCCCGGGGCGCGGGCTGACCCGGGAGCAGGCGGCCCGACGCCGGGTGGTCCAGGGCCTGGCCGACGCCGGGATGACCGAGGTGCTGGCCTACCCCTTCGTGACCGAGGCGCAGAACTGCTTCTTCGGCTCCGCCACCGAGGACGAGGGAGCCGCGCAGCGGATGGTGCACTTGGCCAACCCGATCTCCGCCGAGTTCGGGTACCTGCGCACCTCCCTGTTGCCCGGGCTGCTGGACATCGCCCGCCGCAACCACTCCCGCGGTTTCCGGAACCTGGCCCTCTACGAGTCCGGGCTGGTGTTCCTGCCCGGTGAGCAGCTGGGCTCGGCCACGATCCCTCCGCTGGGCGCCCGCCCCGCGGAGGAGGTGCTGGCGGACCTGGAAGCCGGCATCCCGGACCAGCCGCGCCACCTGGCCGCCGTGCTCACCGGACACGACTCCGCGCCCGGTGCCGGCCATCAGCCCCGCACGTATGACTGGCAGGACGCCCTCGGCGCCGCCCTGGATGCCGCGGCGATCCTCGGCGTGGACCTGCGGGTCGTCCAGGGATCTCACCAGGCCTTCCACCCGGGCCGCACGGCCGAGCTGCGCTTGACCGGATCTGGAGACCCGGTGGACGGTCCCGTCATCGGCGTGGCCGGAGAACTGCTGCCGTCCTGGCTTGAGGACGCCGACCTGCCCGCCCGCACCGTGGCCATGGAACTCGACCTGGACGCTCTGATCGCCGCAGCGGCCGACGTGGTGGTGGCCCGGCCGATGTCCACCTTCCCGCTCACCAGCCAGGACGTGGCCCTCGTGGTCGCGGACGACGTGGTGGCGGGAGATGTCCTGGAGACCCTGCGGGAGGGGGCGGGGGAGCTGCTCGAGGACATCAGCCTCTTCGACGTCTACGCCGGGCCGGGCGTGGAGGACGGCCGCCAGTCGCTGGCCTTCTCGCTGCGGTTCCGTGCCCCGGACCGCACGCTGACCGCGGATGAGGCCTCCGCCGCCCGCGCGGCCGCCACCGACCTGGCCGCCCGGCGCCATGGAGCCGTCCAGCGCTAAGGTGGACTCGGCCACGAGGCCGGGAACACCGCCAAGAGGGCGGGCAGAGCAGGCGGAGCAAGCCGGGCAGGCAGCGCAAGCCGGGCAGGCAGCGCAGGCCGGGCAGGCAGCGCAAGCCAGGCCGGCACGGGACGCAGGGAGGGCGGGGTCCATGGGCACAGGCGACGAGCCGGCGTCGGGCCCGGGATGGCATGTGGTGGTCACCGGTCCCCGGGCTGGTGACCAGCGCCGTGAGGCCCTCGACTTCCTCGCCGTGTCCCTGGGGCTGCGTCCGGGGACCTTCGAGGTCACCCACCGCTGCCCTCACTGTGGGTCCGAGGACCACGGCCGGCCGGGGCTGCGTCACAGCCGGCTGGCCCGGCGCCGGCGGGGCCCGGATGCTCTCGCGGCGGGGGACCTGGCCGCGCCACTGCCGGCCGTGAGCTTCAGCCGGGCCGGAGGATGGCTGGCCACCGCCTGGCTCGGGGCAAGGGACGCGGCGGCGGGCTGGCGAATCGGGGTCGACCTCGAACAGGCTGGGTCCGCGGCCTTCACCGGACCCTCCGAACTGGCCGGCGTCGCCTTCTCTGAGGAAGAGGAGCAGCTGATCGGTGGCCTGGAGGACCAGGTGCGTCCGGGAGCCCGCGGTCAGCTGTGGTGCGCCAAGGAGGCCCTCGCCAAGGCTCGCGGCACCGGTTTCATCGGCGACCCGGCCGACGTGGCGGTCACGGTGCCCGGGACCCTGGAACTGGCGGTGCCGGACCAACCGGGATCCGTCGTCGTCCCGGACCGCGACTGGCCAGGGGGCCACGCCCCCGATCACCTGCTCGGCGCCGTCGTGCTCCTGCCGCCCGCCGGGCCCCGGCCTCCGTCCGGCACGGAAGCGGAAGGAACGCCCGCAGCGTCAGCGTGAGGCGGGGAAGGCCGGCAGCCCGGGCTCGCACAGCCAGGGGCGCATGACCGCGCGGGCATGACCGGCCGGGTGACCGGCCGCCTCGGCCTGCCGGTCGGCATGGTCCAGGAACATCTCGGTGTCCACGGAGGCGTGCCGGTGCTCGGCCACCCAGGAGCGGATCAGGTGGGTGAACACCTCGTCCCCCACGGCCCTGTTGAGGGCGAACAGGGCCAGCGCCCCGCGCTTGTAGATCCGGTCGTCGAACATCAGATCAGGCCCCGGGTCCGCCACCACCAGGTCCTTGGCCTTCAGCGCCAGTCCTCGCCAGGCGGTGCGGGCCAGGGAAACCAGCGTGCCATGCCCCGATTCCGCGCCCCACAGCCACTCGCTGTAGCAGGCGAACCCCTCGTGCAACCAGATGTCCCGCCACCGGCGCAGGGTCAGCGCGTTGCCGAACCACTGGTGCGCCAGCTCGTGGGCCACCAGCCGCTCGGCGGCCCAGGAACCCGTCAGGTGATTGGACCCGAAGATGGACAGGGACGCCGCCTCCAGCGGGATCTCCAGCGCGTCGTCCGTCACCACGGCCGTGTACCGGTCGAAGGGGTAGGGACCGAAGTGCCAGCTGAAGCACGCCATCATCTCCGTCTGCCGCCCCAGGGCCTCCAGGGCGCGGTCCTGCAGGGCCGGGGAGACTGCGAGGAACACGGGAGCCGGCTCGTGGTCGGCCACGCCCGCGAGGCCCATCTCGCCGTGGCCCTCGCCCTCGTTCCGGCTCTGGTCCTCCTGGCCTTCTCCGGCCTTCGGGAGATGACCTGGCCGCCATTCCCCGTCCGTGCCAGGCAGCAGGTCCTGCACCAGGCCCTGCACCCGCTGCCGGAAGGACCCGGTGGCGCGGTGGCGGCCCGTGGGGTGTTCCGGCACGGCGACCAGCTGGTACCGGCCGATCTGCAGGGTGACCAGGTAGGTGGGGGCCGGGTCACGCAGCTCCCAGGTCCACTCCTCACGGGAGGACCGGCGGCGGTGACCGGTGGGCAGGCCGTTGCAGACCGGCAGGTAGCCGGCGTCCGTGGCCACGGTGAAGTGGTAGGTGGACTTCACGGACGGGTGGTCCACGCAGGGAAACCAGGTGGCTGCGCCGTTGGGCTGGCCCGCCACCAGCACCCCGTCGTCCAGTTCTTCCCAGCCGATCTCGCCCCATGGCCCGTCCAGCATCTTCGGCACCCCTGCGTAGGTGACCTCGAGGGTCAGGGGGGCACCGGCGTCGAGCCTGGTGGCCAGGTCGACGACCAGCCGGCCCCTGCGCACAGCGGACTTGGCGACCTTCACGGTACGGCTCTCCGAGGCAGCGGTGACCTTGCTGACCGAGAGGTCATGCAGATCGAGCTCGATCCGCTTGGCCGGCCGCAGGACGGTCCCCTCGAGGCGGGCCTTCCCGGCGATCCGGTTGGCGGCCAGCTTGACCTCCAGCTGCAGGTCGTAGTGGCCCACCGTGAAGTCCGGCGTCCCCGATCCAGGGATGTACGGATCGGGCAGAACCGGGGTTTCCACACTCACGGGCGGCTGTGCTCCTCAGGGTCTTCGGCCGCAGTCGCGGCTGTTGTCTCGGCGGCTCGTTCGGCGGCTCGCCTTTCGGCAGCCCTCTCGGCTGTCTTCTCGGCCTTCTCCTCGAGCCGTTCCAGTCTAGTGATGGCCGCAGCGCGGCCCTTGACCTTGGGCCCCTTCCAGGGCGCCACCGGGTTGCCGGTCCACCACGAGTGGCCCGGGACCACCTCCCCGCGCATGATCAGCGATCCGGCGCCGACCGTACCGCCGTCGTCGATGGCGGCCGCGGGCAGGATCACCGAGTTCGGGCCGAGGGTGGAGCCCTCGCCCAGCGTCACGGTGTCCAGGGACATCACGCGGTCATGGAACAGGTGGGTCTGGACCACGCAGCCCCGATTCACGGTCGAGGAGTCGCCCAGGGTCACCAGGTCGGCCTCCGGCAGCCAGTAGGACTCGCACCACACGCCGTGACCGATGCGGGCGCCGAGCGCGCGCAACCACCAGACAAGGGAGGGAGTGCCGGAGGCGATCCGCCCGAACCAGGGGGCGGAGACCACCTCGATGAAGTTGTCCACCACCTCGTTGCGCCAGATGAAGGAGCTCCAGAGGGGATGCTCGCCGGCGCTGACCCGCCCGACCAAGACCTTCTTGGCCAGCACGGAGGAGCCGGCCGCCAGCGCGCCGGCCAACATCAGGACCACACCGCCGAGCACGGCGGCGAGCCACCAGCCCCCCGGCCCGGCCCCGTCTGCGGCGCCGCCACCCAGCTGGGCGAGCCCGTCGAGGGCGACCACCACGGCCACGGCGATGACCACGGAGCACCAGACGGCCAGCAGGCGCAGGGACTCCCACGCGCTGCGCACCAGCTTGAGTCGCGCCGGCGGGGCATAGGTGAGGGCGTCGTCCGCCTCGACCTCCGTCCGGCGCAGGCGCACCGGAGGGGACCCCAGCCAGGAGGAACCGGACTTGGTCTTCTTCGGGGTGGCGGACAGAACAGCCACGAGGGAGTTCTTGGAGAGCTTCCGCCCGGCGGCGACCATGCCGGAGTTGCCCACGAAGGACTTCTTGCCAACCTTCGCTTGGCCCACGTGCATCCACCCGCGTTGGAGTTCGTAGGAGCCGATCATGGTGTCGTCGGCGAGGAACGCGCCGTCGCCGATCTGGGTCAGGGCCGGCTGCAGGATGACCGTGGAGGCCTCCACATTGGTGCCGACGTCCGCCCCGAGCCACCGCAGCCACACCGGGGTGAAGCGGGAGGCATACACCGGGAAGAGCAGGTCACGCGCCGTGTCCAGCACCCGTTCCGTGGCCCACAGTTGCCACCCGATGCGCGAGCGCACGGCGTGGTGGCCTTCCGTGACCCCGAGGGACAGCAGCCGCACGGAGGCCACGGTGAAGAGCATGTTCGCCCCGAACCACACTGCGGCGATCAGCGGGCTGGCGGCCAGCAGCCGCCACGCGGAGCCGACGGCGGTCTCGGGCGCGCCGGCCGACCCGAGCGACTCCAGCTCGCCGGCCCGGCCGGACGGTGGTGCGTCCGGCCACCAGGTCAGCGACCACAAGCCGACCAGGGCCGCGGCCAACGCCGCGGCCACGGGCAGCAGGGCCAGGACGCCGGAACCGATGGTGGACAACACGAGCCATCCCGTGGCGCGCGGCGGATCGATGTTGGGGCCGTGGTACCGGGCCTTGCCGAGCCGTTGCGCGGGGGAGCCGGCGTACTCGAGGCCGTCTTTGGCCTTGCCGATCACCGTGGAGCCGGGCTGGACCACGGTGCCCGTGCCGATCACGGCGCCGGGCATCAGGGTGGAACGGGTGCCGATCACGGCGTCCTGGCCGACGGTGACGGCACCGATGTGGACCACGTCGCCGTCGATCCAATAACCGGACAGGTCCACTTCGGGTTCGACCGAGCTGCCCGGACCAAGGTCGAGGAGGCCGGTGACCGGGGGGACGGAGTGCAGATCCACGTTCCGGCCGATGCGGGCCCCGAGCAGCCGGGCGTAGGTCGGCACCCACAGGGCGCCGCCCAGGGACACTGGGTCGACGAGGTCGGAGATGTGCTGCGCCAGCCACAGGCGCAGATGGACCTTGCCGGACCGCGGGTAGGAGCCGGGTCGCAACCCGCGCAGCAGCAGCCGGGCCGCCACCACGGAGATCGCCATGCGCCCCGGCGGGGAGACGAAGACCAGCCAGCCGGCCAGCACCCACCACCAGGAGACGGTCGGTGCCCCGGGCAGGACACCCCAGGCCGCGGCCAGATTGGCTCCGGCGGCCAGGTAGACGACCCAGCGCATGGCGACGAGGATGACCAGGGGGATGCCCATCAGCGTCTGGAACACCTGGGCCCGGCGGGCGGTGCGGACCACCGGACGCGGCTCCACGGGTTCCGCCGGTTCCACCGGGCGGCCATCATTGCCGGTGACGGCCTCCAACAGGGCTCCGGCGCGGGGGTGGGCGTAGACATCCCGCACGGTGACGGAGGGATATCGCGTGCGCAGCCGGGACACGAGCTGGGCGGCGGCCAGCGACCCGCCGCCGGAGGCGAAGAAGTCGGTGTCCAGGTCCTCCGGGGCTACGCCCAGCACGTCGGACCACTGGGACAGTACCCAGCCGCCGGGGGACTCGGGATCCAGGGGGAGGTCGGAGTTCGGGCCGGAACCGCCGTGGCCGGAGCCCTGTCCGGACTGGCCTGGCAACGGCCACGGCAGGGCGTTGCGGTCCACCTTGCCGGAGGTCTTGGTGGGCAGGGTCTCCACCGTGACCAGGCGGGGGACCAGTGCTCCGGGCAGTTCCTTCTCGAGGAGCCGGCGGAAGGCCTTCAAGTCGGGTTCGCCGTGTTCCGTCGTCGACGCCGGCACCGCCAGGTACCCGATGAGCAGTTGGGTTCCGGCGGGGGTCGTCTGGACCGCGGCGGCCCCGCCGGCGACGCCCGGCAGGGCCTGGAGGGCCGCATCGATCTCTCCGAGTTCGATGCGGCGGCCGCCGAGCTTGACCTGCTCATCGGCGCGGCCCACGAACAGCAATCCGTCCGGGTCCCAGACCACGAGGTCCCCGGAACGGTAGGCGCGGTCCCACCCGAGGGACTCCATCGGGGCATACTTCTCGGCATCCTTGGCCGGGTCGAGGTAGCGGGCCAGGCCGACGCCGCCGATGATGAGCTCTCCGGTCTCGCCCTCGGCCACGGGGATACCGGTGGCGGGGTCCACGACTGCCAGGTCCCAACCGTCCAGGGGCAGGCCGATCCGCACCGGCCCCTGTCCGTCCAGGGGGGCTGCGCAGGCCACCACGGTGGCCTCGGTGGGTCCGTAGGTATTCCAGAGCTCACGGTCGTCCTCCGCCAGCCGGGCCGCGAGCTCCGGTGGGCAGGCCTCGCCGCCGAAGATCAGCAACCGGACGTTCTCCAGGGCCTCCGGGGGCCAGAGGGCGGCCAGCGTCGGCACCGTGGAGACCACGTTGATGGAGCGGGAGACGAGCCAGGGGCCGAGGTCCATGCCGGAGCGGACCAGGGAGCGTGGGGCGGGGACGAGGCAGGCACCATGACGCCAGGCCAGCCACATCTCTTCGCAGGAGGCATCGAAGGCGACGGAGAGCCCGGCCAGGACCCGGTCGCCGGGTCCGAGGGGGTCGTTCTGCAGGAAGATCCGGGCCTCGGCGTCCACGAATGCCGCGGCGTTGCGGTGGGTGACGGCCACGCCCTTGGGCGTGCCGGTGGACCCGGAGGTGAAGATGATCCAGGCATCGTCCTCCGGCCCGGGTGGGCGGGGGCTGGGGGACGGCTTGGGACGCTTCGAGGACGTCTGCACCCGGCCCTGACCGGAGAGGATGGCGGCCACTTTGGCCTCGGAGAACACCAGCCGCGCCCTCTCGTCCGGGTCGTCCGCGTCCACCGGGACGTAGGCGGCTCCGATGTACAGGGTGGCCAGGATGGAGACGTAGAGCTCCACCGTTCCGGAGGGGATGCGGATGCCGATCCGGTCCCCCGCGCCGAGGCCGGCACTGTGCAGGGCCCGGCCTGTTACTTTCACCTCGTCCAGCAGTTCGGCGTAGGACAGGACGGTCTCGCCGTCGTCCAGGGCCGGCGCCTCGGGGTGCTGCCGGGCGGTGGCCTCCAGCAATTGGACCAGGGTCCGGACCGGAGGGGCCTTCTCGGCGGAGGACAACTGGGGCACATGGGGGGACACGGTGGCGTTCGGCCTACTTCCGACTCAGGTTCAACGGGATCGAAACGGGATAAAAGTGCGGATCGAAAAAAGAATGCCTGTCATCTTATCGTGATTCCTGACCATCGGTCCGGAGATGTCGCCGCCTGACGGCCGCCCGGGGATGCGCTCGGCCGGTGTCCCGGCCGCCGGCTGGTCTACGGCAGCAGCAGGGACTTTCCGGTGGTGCGGCGGGATTCGAGGTCCCCGTGCGCCCGGCCTGCCTCGGCCAGGGGGTAGGTAGCTCCGATCCGGAAGTCGAGGGTGCCGGCGTCGAGGGCGGAGAACAGTTCCCGGGCCCGCCACCGGGTCTCCTCGGCCGTCAACGTGTGGTGCGCCAGGGTGGGGCGGGTGAGGAACACCGAGCCGGCGGAGTTGAGGCGCTGGGGGTCCACCGGTGGCACCGGCCCCGAGGCGCCGCCGAAGAGGGCCAGGGTTCCACGGATCCGCAGGGACGCCAGGGATTCGTCGAAGGTGTCCCGGCCGACCCCGTCGAACACGGCGTCCGCGCCGCGTCCGTCGGTGAGGTCCCGCACGGAGTCGGCGAACCCCGAGTAGTCGAGGACATGGCTGGCGCCTGCCGCGCGGGAGAGCGCCTTCTTCTCCTCGGTGGAGGCCGTGGTGATGACGATGGCGCCGTGGGATACGCATAACTGGGTCAGCAGCAGGCCCACGCCCCCGGCCCCAGCATGGACGAGGACCGTCTGGCCCGGCTTCACCTCCACGGTGGACCGGCACAGATAATGGGCGGTCATGCCCTGCAGGGGGATGGCCGCGGCCTCAGCCAGGTCCACTCCGCTCGGCACCGGCAGCAACTGGTCCACCGGGGCGGTGAAGTACTCGGCGTAGGTCCCGGACCCGGCCGCCGTGGCGACCACATCGCCGACCGCCGCGGACGCACCGTCGGCCTCGGGGCCGAGGGCGACCACCGTCCCCGATCCCTCGGAGCCGGGAGTGAACGGGTGGGACATCCGGTACACGCCCGAGCGCTGGTAGGTCTCGATGAAGTTCAGGCCGGCGGCCGCCGTCCTGACCAGGACCTCCCCGGGGCCCGGCGAAGGGACGGGGACCTCCGTCCACTGCAGGGTCTCGGGCCCTCCGGAGGCGTGGACTCGAACGGCGTGCTGGGTGCTGGGGAGGGGGGTCTCGGTCATGGGGCCTACCGTAGTCGCGCCCGGCGGTCCGTGGGGCGGTGATGCGTAGACGGTGCGTGGTCCCACGGTGACCGTCGGGTGAACAACCCGCCATTGCCGGACCGCCCGTCGAAGGTGTGCACGCGGCACGGTCCTGCATAAATATTGGCATCACTGCATATTTCACCTAGCATGGGCCCATGAGTCTCACAGTTGCCGTCTCCGGCGCCAGCGGATATGCCGGAGGGGAAGTCCTGCGTCTTCTCCTCTCCCACCCCGAGGTGGAGATCGGGGCCATCACGGCCCACTCGAACGCCGGGGAGCGCTTGGGCGCGCTCCAGCCGCACCTGCACGCCCTGGCCGACCGTGTCCTGCAGGAGACCACCGCTGAGGTGCTGGCCGGCCACGACGTCGTCTTCCTGGCCCTGCCGCACGGCGCCAGCGGTGCCATCGCCGCCGAGCTCGAGCTGCTCTCGCCCGGCACCCTGGTGATCGACGCCGGCGCGGACCACCGCCTGCAGTCACCACAGGCCTGGGAGACGTTCTACGGCTCCGACCACGCCGGGACCTGGCCCTACGGCCTGCCCGAACTGCCCGGACAGCGAGCGGAGATCGCCGGGGCATCCCGGATCGCCGTCCCGGGCTGCTATCCGACCACCTGCCTGCTCGCCCTCGCCCCCGGTTTCACCGCTGGTGTCCTCGTCCCGGAGGACGTGGTGATCGTGGCCGCCTCGGGGACCTCCGGAGCGGGAAAGTCCCTCAAGCCGCACCTGCTGGGCAGTGAGGCCATGGGCTCCATGAGCCCCTATGGCGTCGGGGGTGGACACCGTCACACCCCGGAGATCGAGCAGGGACTCAGCCAGGCGGCGGGGGAGCCCGTCACGGTGTCCTTCACCCCGACGCTGGCGCCCATGCCGCGAGGGATCCTGGCCACCGCCACGGCCCGCCTGAAACCCGGCGTGGACGCGGCCGAGGTCCGGGCCGCCTGGGAGCAGGCTTACGGCCAGGAGCGGTTCGTCCACCTGCTGCCCGAGGGCCAGTGGCCCACCACCCAGTCCGTGCTGGGCTCCAACCACGTGGTCATGCAGCTGGCCGTGGACGCGCACGCCGGCCGCGTCATCATCACCGCCGCCCTGGACAACCTGACGAAGGGGACCGCCGGCGGCGCCATCCAATCCATGAACCTCGCGCTCGGCCTGGCCGAGGAGACGGGTCTGACCCAGCAGGGGATCGCACCATGAGCGTCACCACAGCCCAGGGATTCCGCGCCGCCGGTGTGGCCGCCGGACTGAAGTCGACCGGGAAACCGGACGTGGCCGTCGTCGTGAACGACGGGCCGGACCGCCACGCGGCCGCCGTCTTCACGTCCAACCGGGTGGCCGCCGCCCCCGTGGTCTGGTCGCGCCAGGTGGTCGCGGACGGGCGCGTGGATGCCGTGGTGCTGAACTCGGGCGGGGCCAATGCCGCCACCGGCCACCAGGGATTCCAGGACACGCACGCCACCGCGGAGCATGCCGCCGGAGCGCTCGGGATCTCCGCCGGAGACGTGCTCGTGTGCTCCACCGGCCTGATCGGTCTGCCCCAGCCGATGGATCTATTGATCCCGGGCGTGACCGCTGCCGCGGAAGCATTGGACGCCGACGGTGGCGTCGAGGCGGCCGAGGCCATCATGACCACGGACACGGTGCCCAAGACCGCGGTCCACCACGGCCCCGGCTACGTGATCGGGGGCATGGCCAAGGGAGCCGGCATGCTCGCACCGGGCATGGCGACCATGCTGTGCGTCATCACCACGGACGCGGTTGTGGACCCCGCCGGCCTGAGCGTGGCCCTGACGGAGGCGGTCCGGACCACGTTCAACCGCACGGACTCCGATGGCTGCATGTCCACGAACGACACCGTGGCGCTGCTCGCCTCCGGGGCCACCGGGACCCGGCCAGACGCGGAGGAGTTCCAGGAGGGACTGCGCGCGGTCTGCGCGGACCTGGCACGGCAGCTCATCGCCGATGCCGAGGGCGCCGCCCACGAGATCTCCATCCAGGTGGTCAACGCCAGCTCCGAGGAGGCCGCCGAGACCGTGGCCCGCGCGGTGTCCCGGTCCAACCTGTTCAAGGCCGCCGTGTTCGGTCAGGACCCGAACTGGGGGCGCGTCATCTCCGCCGTCGGCACGGTTCCGGAGGAACTGGCGCCGTTCGACGCCGAGCGTCTCGACGTGCACTTCAACGGCGTGCAGGTGTGCCGCGACTCCGGCGTGGGCGAGGACCGCGAGCTCGTGGACCTTTCCCCTCGGGAGGTGAGCGTGGTCATCGACCTGCACGCCGGCGAGGCCACCGCCACCATCTGGACCAACGACCTCACGCACGACTACGTGCATGAGAACTCCGCGTACTCGAGCTGAGGGCCACCATGAGCGAGATGACTGACACCACCGATACTCATGACGGCACCGCCACTCCCGGGGCTGCCGGTATCACCGGGGCCGCCGAGGCGGCGGGGTCGCCGGACGGTGCCGCCGCCAAGGCTGCCGTGCTGGTCGAGGCGCTGCCCTGGATCAAGCGCTTCGCCGGCACCACCATGGTGATCAAGTACGGCGGCAATGCCATGGTGTCGGATGAGCTGCGCCGGGCCTTCGCGGAGGACATCGTCTTCCTCCACCACTGCGGCATCCATCCGGTCGTGGTGCACGGCGGCGGCCCGCAGATCAACGCCATGCTGAACCGGCTCGGCATCGAGTCCGAGTTCGCCGGGGGACTGCGCATCACCACCGCTGAAGCCATGGACGTGGTCCGGATGGTGCTCACCGGTCAGGTGGGCCGGGAGCTCGTCGGACTGGTCAACGGGCACGGGCCCTACGCCGTCGGGATGTCGGGCGAGGACGCGGCCCTGTTCCAGGCCCAGCGGACCGGCACCGAGGTGGACGGCGAGCCGGTGGACCTCGGACTGGTCGGCGAGGTCACCCAGGTCAATCCGGGGGCCATCCGGGACCTGGTGGAGAACGGCCGGATTCCCGTCGTGTCCTCGGTGGCCCCGGAGATCCGCGCCGACGGTGTGGCCACGGGTGAGGTGCTGAACGTCAACGCGGACACGGCCGCTGCCGCTCTGGCCGTGGCGCTCGGCGCCTCGAAACTCGTGGTCCTCACGGATGTGGAGGGCCTGTACTCCCACTGGCCGGACCGGACATCACTGGTCTCGTCCCTGGCGGCCGGCGAGCTGCGCGAGCTGCTGCCCACCCTCGAGGCGGGGATGATCCCCAAGATGGCCGCTTGCCTTCAGGCCGTCGACGGCGGGGTGCCTCAGGCCCACATCGTGGACGGCCGGGCGCCGCACTCGATGCTGCTCGAGGTCTTCACCACCGCGGGCGTCGGGACCCAGGTGCTGCCCGATGACCACACCGACTGAGAGAACATGATGAACGATTCGACCTCTGATGCCCCTTCCCAGGCCGGACTGCTCGGGCGCTACTCCTCCTCGCTGACCGGCGTCTTCGGTGCCCCCAGCAGGGTCCTGGTCCGGGGCGAGGGCGTGCATGTCTGGGATGCCGACGGCCGCCGGTACACGGACTTCCTCGGCGGCATCGCCGTCAACGCACTCGGCCACGCCCACCCCGCCCTCGTCGCCGCGGTGACCGAGCAGCTCGGCACCCTGGGTCACATCTCCAACCTCTTCACCTCCGGCCCGCAGATCTCCCTCGCCGAGCGGCTGCTGGAGGTGGCCGACGCCCCGGACGGCTCGACCGTGTTCTTCGCCAACTCCGGATCCGAGGCCAATGAGGCCGCCCTCAAGCTGGCGCGCCGTCATGGCCGCGAGGACCCCTCCGGCCGCCGCACCCGAGTCCTGGCCCTCGAGAACAGCTTCCACGGCCGCACCCTGGGCGCCCTGGCCATGACGTGGAAGCCCGCCTACCGCGAGCCGTTCGAACCCCTGCCCGGGGGCATCGAGTTCATTCCCGCGGGTGACGCGGCCGCGCTGGAGGCCGCCCTGGATGAGACCGTGGCCGCCGTCATCATCGAACCCGTGCAAGGCGAATCCGGCGTGCACGGCTGGCCGGCCGGCTACCTGCAGGCCGCGCGGGACCTCACCCGCCGTCACGGCGCACTGTTGATCTTCGACGAGGTTCAGACCGGCACGGGCCGCACCGGAACCTGGTTCGCCCACCAGAACCCGGCGGTCACGGGCCAGGACGTGCCGGTGGTGCCGGATGCGATGACGCTGGCCAAGGGCTTGGGCGGTGGCATCCCGATCGGCGCCATGATGAGTTTCGGCCCGCGGGTCTCAGCCCTGCTCACGGCCGGTCAGCACGGCACCACGTTCGGCGGCAACCCTGTCGCCACCGCCGCCGGGCTGGCGGTGCTGGACACGATCGCCCGGACCGGTCTGCTGGAGCACGTCCATGACCTCGGCGCCCGGCTGGCGAGCGGGCTCCGGGCCGTGGACGGGGTCACCGCCGTGCGCCAGTACGGACTGCTCCTTGGCCTGGACCTCACCGTGCCGCCCAGCGCGGAGGCACCGGTGCCCGACGGCGGCCTGGCACCGGCCGTGGTCCGCGCCGGCCTCGAGGCGGGGTACCTGCTCAACGCCACCGGACCTTCCACCCTGCGCCTGGCCCCGCCCCTGGTCCTGGGGGAGGAGGAGGCCGACCGCCTGGTGGCGGACCTCCCGTCACTGCTGGACGCGGTCCTGCAGGCACACCAGCAACAGCACGATCAGGAGAACTGAGCATGACACCCAGCACCGCACCGTCCTCGGCGCCGCTCCGGCACTTTCTCGTCGACACCGACCTCACCGCGGCCGAGCAGTCCGAGGTCCTGGACCTGGCGCAGGCCATGAAGGCCGACCGCTACCTGCACCGGCCCCTGGCCGGACCGCAGACCGGCATCGTGTTCTTCGACAAGACCTCCACCCGGACGCGGGTGTCCTTCGCCGCGGGCATCGCCGACCTGGGCGGGCAGCCCCTGATCGTGAATCCCGGTGAGGCGCAGTTGGGCCACAAGGAGTCCATTGCGGATACCGCCCAGGTCCTGTCCCGGATGGTGTCCGTCATCGTCTGGCGCACCTATGGGCAAGCGGGACTGGAGGAGATGGCCGAGCACGCCACCGTGCCCGTGATCAACGCCCTCTCGGACGACTATCACCCCTGTCAGCTGCTGGCTGACCTGCTGACGGTGCGCGAGCACAAAGGGCGCACGGAGGGCTTGGTCATGACCTACCTCGGGGACGCCGCGAACAACATGGCCAACTCCTACCTGCTGGCCGGCGTGACCGCGGGGATGCATGTGCGGGTCACGGGCCCGTCGGGGTACCTGCCGGACGCGGCCGTGGTGGCGGCCGCCGAGGCCCGGGCCGCGGAGACCGGGGGGTCAGTGCTGGTCACGACCGATGCCGCGCAGGCACTGGACGGCGCCGACGTCGTGGTCACCGACACCTGGATCTCCATGGGACAGGAAGAGGAGAAGGAAGCCCGGCAGACCCTGTTCCGTGACTACGCCGTGGACGCCCGGGCCATGGTGAAGGCCGCGCCAGACGCGGTGTTCCTGCACTGCCTTCCGGCCTACCGTGGCCTTGAAGTCGCCGCCGAGGTCATCGACGGACCGCAGTCCGTCGTGTTCGACGAGGCCGAGAACCGCCTGCATGCCCAGAAGGCACTGATGGCCTGGCTGCTCTACCGTTCCGGTCTGGCCACCGCACCGGCTGGCGCGGGACGCGGCGGCGAACGTGTCTCCAGCGTCGGCTCTGCCGTCCGATGAGCGCCCCGGCCACCAAGACCGCACGTCAGGCGGCCATCAAGGAGGTCCTCGCTGCCACGGACGTGCACAGCCAGGCCGAGCTGCTGGCCGCACTGGGGTCCCGGGGAGTCTCGGTGACGCAGGGGACCCTGTCCCGTGATCTCGTCGAGCTGGGCGCCTACCGGGTGCGCGGTGACGGCGGACAGCTGGTCTACTCCGTTCCGCCGGAGGGGCCGGTGCCGGGCGAGGTCGCCGCGCGGCGAGCTCCGGAGGCCCTGGAGCACCGGCTCTCCAGTCTGTGCCGGGACCTGCTGGTGGCGGCGGAATCCAGCGCCAACCTGGTCATTCTCCGGACCCCGCCCGGCGCGGCGCAGTTCCTCGCCAGCGTCATCGACCAATCACGCCAACCGGACATCCTCGGCACAATTGCCGGGGATGACACGATCATGATCGTGACGCGTGCGCCGGACGGGGGAGTCGCCGTCGCCGGGCGGTTCCTCGAGTACGCGGGGTAGCCCCGAACGGTCCCGACGAGCGGCCGGGACCGTGAAGCCGTGACCTAGAGTCCCGGAGACCTAGAGTCCCGGAGACCTAGAGTCCCGGAGACCTAGAGTCCCGGGACGGAGAAGATCTCGTCTTCGGCGGGCATCTCCACCGTCTCCACGGCGTCCCACTCGGAGAAGTCGATCGTGCCGGTGCCGGACGAGGAGTCGGACGAGGCCGAGGGGGAGGCCGACTCGTCGTCGGAGGACGCCGCTGCGGCCTCGACGCGGACCAGTTTGTTGTCCTTGGACACGAAGACGCTCACGGGATCCTCGGAGTCCTCGGTGCTGCCGGTGTACTTGTAGACCTCTTCGCCGTTCAGATCGACAGCCTCGGAGGTGTACTCGGAGTCGTTGAACTCATCGGAGGAGGGGATGTCCTCGGTGAAGGCATCCCACAGGGAGGACATGGTGAAACCGCCCTGCTCGGCGGGCATCTCCAGCCACTTGTCACCCACCATCTCCTGCAGCTGGGCGCCGCCACCGTTCTCCTCGTAGAACGCGGTGTTCGGCTTCATGTAGGTGTACTCGTCATTGCCGAGGATCTCGACGGCAACGTCCCCCATCGCCACGTTGCCGGAGTAGGAGGAATCGTCGATCTGACCGGAGATGGCCACGGTCATGTCCTGGTCGCCCTGGCTCACGCTGCCGTCGATGGCCACGGAGGTGGCCTCCTCGATCGAGGCGTGGGCCTCGGGCCACACGTCCTCCAGTGGCGGAACGCCGGAGCCGGCGCAGCCCGCCAGGGCCAGGGCTGCGGTGGCGCCCAGTGCGGTGATGCCCAGGGCGCGGAGCGGCTGGCGCTGTGTGGTGGTGATGCTCGTCGGCATAGAGGTCCCCCTCGAGACTGTTGAACCGGTGATGTCCGGCCGCAGGGTGCGACAGGGCGAAACGATCACGGGTAGGTGGCCAGCCTATCGGCGTCCGGCACCAACGCAGAACGCGTTGGATGGGGAGTACTCCCCATCCAACGCGTTCGTTTCGCCGCTGGAACCGGACGGACCACTGGTCCGTCCGGTTCCGTCAGGCGGTGCTACAGATCTGAGCTGTCAGGATCAGGCCGGCAGGTGCAGGGTCTGACCGACGAAGATCAGGTTCGCATCAGCCACGGTGTCCGTGTTGGCCGCGTACAGGGCTTCCCAGCCGCCGTCGACCCCGTGGGCCTCGGCCAGCTTGGACAGGGTATCGCCGGCCTGGACGGTGACGGTTTCGTCCGACTTCTCGACCGGGGACACGGCGGAGGCGCGCTCCTCCTGGACCGGGGCCTGCTGCTGAGGTGCCTGCTGCTTCGGCTCAGCCTGCTTCGGCTCAGCCTGCTTCGGCTCGGCCTGGGGTGCGGCCTGCTCCTTCGGTGCAGCCTCCTGAGTCTGGGTGGAGGTCTCGGCCGACTGGGTGGTGACCTCGGCGCTGCCGCCGTTGCCGTAGAGGCCCAGCTTGGCGGAGCAGGCAGGCCAGGCGCCCCAGCCCTGCATGGAGAGCAGGTTCTCGGCCACGCGGATCTGCTCGGCCTTGGAGGCCTGGTGCGGCATGCCGGAGCCGCCGGCGGCGCTCCAGGAGCTCGGGGAGAACTGCAGGCCACCGTAGTAGCCGTTGCCGGTGTTGATGGACCAGTTGCCGCCGGACTCGCACTGGGCCAGGGAATCCCAGCTGGAGGCCGGGGCGGCGGTGGCGGGGGCGGAGAGGGCGGTCAGCCCGGCGCCGGCCACGGCAACGCCGGCGAGGCCTGCGGCCGAGCGGCGGATGATGGTGCGGCGGGTGGACTGGGAGGCAGTGGAAGTCTTCTGCATGATGGTTTCTTGGGTGTCGGCCCACCACTGCTCAGGTCGTCCCCGACCGTCCATGCAGCACCGTCCGCCGTCCGCGATGGATTTCACGGCACAGGGTTCCCAGGGGACGGTGCAGGTGGGGGAACCCCGCAGGCTTCCTGCCAGATCACGAACAGATCACGAAGCAGGACTAGGTCTAGTGAAATGCATCAGAACGATAACGTCAAATTAACTGTGGTGCGCGCGCGGATTCTCCTCCTGCTCTGCTCGTGCTCTCCGCCTACTCCCCAGCGCGGAGCCCAGGGTCGTCCAGGAGTGCCCGCATGGAATCGAGGCCGAACATGTCGACGGCTGCGCGGGCACTCACGGGGCCCTCGTCCGGGTCCGCCCCGGCCGCGAGGAGCGCCCGCACCGACTCCTCGTTCTGGACGAAGACCGCGCAGGAGAGGGCGGACTGTCCCCGGCCGTTGAGCCGGTGCACGTCGGCGCCGCGCTCGATCAGGGCGGTCACCAGGGCCGGATGATTGTTGTAGGTCGCGAGGATCAGCAGTGTGTCCCCCTTGGGGTTGGAGAGGTCGACCGGGACGCCCTGATCGAGGATGGGCAGCAAATGGTCCTCGTCCCCGGCGCGGGCCAGGTCGAAGAGGGAGTGCAGGAATTCCAGCTCCTCGTCGGTCAGCTCCGGGGCGCCGTTCGCAGTCGGCTGGTCATCGGACTGGCTGGCGTGTGGGGTATCGCTCGTCATGGCACCAGATTACGGTGAGGGCACGACGTCGTGGGTCCGTCGCGGGGAATGAACGGTGCGGTCTGGATCGCATCCGTGGGCGGTTCGGCATGCGTTGCATAAATATGTAGACTCTTGCATAGAGCAGGCCGGCCGTTCCGTACGCGGTGCGCGGCCCCGTGGCAGGCACCATCGCCGGCGGCAACGCGCCGGCACTATCGCAGGCAACAAAAGGAGTACGCAATGACAGAGCGCATCGTCTTGGCCTATTCGGGCGGACTGGACACGTCGGTGGCCATCGGCTGGATCAGCGAGGCCACGGGTGCCGAGGTGATCGCCGTGGCCGTGGACGTGGGTCAGGGCGGCGAGGACCTCGAGACCATCCGCCAGCGCGCCCTGGACTGCGGCGCCGTCGAGGCCTATGTCGCGGATGCCCGGGATGAGTTCGCCGAGCAGTACTGCATGCCCACGCTCAAGGCGAACGGCCTGTACATGGACGCCTATCCGCTGGTCTCGGCCATCTCGCGGCCGGTCATCGTCCGTCACCTGGTCGCCGCCGCCCGCCAGTTCGGCGCCTCCACCGTGGCCCACGGCTGCACCGGCAAGGGCAATGACCAGGTCCGCTTCGAGGTCGGGATTCAGACCCTGGGCCCGGACCTCAAGTGCATCGCGCCGGTCCGGGACCTCGCCCTGACCCGGGACAAGGCCATCGAGTATGCCGAGCGTCATGAGCTGCCGATCGTCACCACGAAGAAGAACCCCTTCTCGATCGACCAGAACGTCTGGGGCCGTGCCGTGGAGACCGGCTTCCTCGAGGACATCTGGAACGGACCGACCAAGGACGTCTACGACTACTCGGACGACCCGGCCTTCCCGCCGGCCCCGGACGTGGTCACCGTGACCTTCGACCAGGGCGTGCCCACCGCCCTGGACGGCCGTTCTCTCTCCGCGTTGCAGATCATCGAGGAGATGAACCGCCGCGCCGGCGCCCAGGGCATCGGTCGCATCGATATCGTCGAGGATCGCCTGGTCGGCATCAAGTCCCGTGAGATCTACGAGGCCCCCGGCGCGATGGCGCTCATGACCGCCCACCGGGAACTGGAGAACGTGACGCTCGAGCGCGAGCAGGCCCGCTTCAAGAAGACCGTGGACCAGCGCTGGACCGAGATCGTCTATGACGGCCAGTGGTTCTCCCCGCTGAAGAAGAACCTGGACACCTTCGTGGACGAGACCCAGAAGTACGTCTCCGGCGACATCCGCATGGAGATGCACGGCGGCCGCGCCACCGTGCAGGGACGCCGCTCCGACACCGGCCTGTACGACTTCAGCCTGGCCACCTACGACGAGGGCGATGCCTTCGACCAGTCCTCAGCCCGCGGGTTCATCGACATCTTCGGCCTGTCCTCGAAGGTCGCCACTGAACGCGACGAGCGCGTGGCCGGGGACGTGGACTCGCTGTCCGACGTCGCCCAGCTCTCGAACGAGAGCTGAGCCGTGCCAGAGAACGTGTCGGAGAACCACCCGGGCTCCGAGGCCGCAGGACGGCCCGGGCCGGCGGAACGCCACGGCACCAACGAGGGCTCATTGTGGGGCGGCCGGTTCGCCGGCGGTCCCGCCGATGCCCTTGCGGCGTTGAGCAAGTCCACCGACTTCGACTGGCGGCTGGCTCGGTATGACATCGCCGGATCCCGGGCCCACGCCCGGGTGCTGCAGGACGCCGGCCTGCTCGATGACGGAGAGCTCCGGGGCATGCTGGCCGCCCTCGACCGCCTGGAGGACGATGTCGTCTCGGGTGCCTATGTCGCCTCCGAGGCGGATGAGGACGTGCACGGCTCCCTGGAGCGTGGACTCATCGAGCGGGCCGGGCCGGAGTTGGGCGGCAAGCTCCGCGCCGGCCGGTCCCGCAACGACCAGATCGCCACGCTGGGCCGGATGTTCCTGCGCGACCACGCTCGGGTCATCGCCGCCCGCCTGGTGGAGACGATCGACGCCCTGGTGGCCCAGGCCGAGGCGTACCCGTACGCGCCGATGCCCGGCCGGACGCACCTGCAGCACGCGCAACCGGTGCTGCTGAGCCATCATCTGCTGGCCCATGCCTGGGCGATGGCCCGGGACGTGGAACGCTTCGTGGACTGGGACCGCCGTGCGGCCGTGTCGCCCTACGGCTCGGGTGCCCTGGCCGGGTCCTCGCTCGAGCTGGATCCGAACGCGGTCGCCACCGAGCTCGGATTCGACTCCGCGGCCTGGAACTCGATCGACGGCACCGCCGCCCGGGACGTCTTCGCGGAGTTCGCCTGGGTGAGCGCCATGGTCGGCGTGGACCTGTCCCGTATCAGTGAGGAGATCATCTTCTGGGCCACCAAGGAGGCCGGCTTCGTCACCCTGGACGATGCCTACTCCACCGGCTCCTCGATCATGCCGCAGAAGAAGAACCCGGACGTCGCCGAACTGGCGCGCGGCAAGTCCGGGCGCCTGATCGGCAACCTGACCGGGCTGCTGGCGACCCTCAAGGGGCTGCCGCTGGCGTACAACCGTGACCTGCAGGAGGACAAGGAGCCGGTCTTCGATGCCGCGGACACCCTGGAGCTGTTGCTGCCCGCGGTCTCCGGGATGATCGCGACGCTGACCTTCAACACGGAGAAGATGGCAGAGCTGGCGCCGCAGGGATTCGCCCTGGCCACGGACATCGCGGAATGGCTGGTCCGCCAGGGCGTGCCGTTCCGCGAGGCCCACGAGCTGTCCGGCGGGGCGGTCAAGCTGGCCGAGTCCCGTGGCGCGGAGTTGTGGGACCTCACGGACGAGGACTATGCCTCCATCTCCCCGGCGCTGACCCCGGAGGTCCGCACGGTCCTGTCCACCGAGGGCTCACTCAACTCCCGCAGCGCGCAGGGCGGCACCGCCCCGGTGGCCGTCGCGGCGCAGCTGTCCGAGCTCAAGTCCCAGCTGGAACCGCTGCGCGCCTTCGGGGACTCCTCGGTCCTTCCGTGACCCTGAGAGGACTGGAGCCCCTGGAACGCGGGAGCCTGCACGCGGCACCGCTGCTGCTGGGCTCCACGCTGACCGTCGCCCGTCAGGGGGCGCCGGTCAGCGTGCGCCTGACGGAGGTCGAGGCCTACGAAGGGGCCCGCGACCCCGGCTCGCACGGCTTCCGGGGGCGCACCGCGCGCACGGCCACCATGTTCGGGCCGGTCGGTCACATGTATGTGTACTTCACCTATGGGATGCACTGGTGCGTGAACATCGTGTGCGGACCGGAGGGCACCAGCTCGGGCGTCCTCTTGCGCGCCGGCGAGGTGGTCGCGGGGATGGACACCGCCCTCGCCCGCCGCGGTGCCGGTGCCGCGGCCGGCTCCGCAGGCCTCCTCCGATCCGCCAGGGCGGCCCGTCAGCTGGCCTCCGGGCCGGCCCGCCTGGCACAGGCGCTGGGCCTCGGTGCCGGCGACGACGGCTCCGCCCTGCTCCTCGGTCCGGCACCGGATCAGGTGCTGGTCCCGGACGCGGAGCAGCCGGCGCCGGACGGCATCTGGTTGTCCGGATTGCGGTCCCGACGCCGGCCCGGAACCCTGAGCGGTCCACGCACCGGGGTCTCCGGCGAGGGCGGCGGACCGGACTACCCGTGGCGCTTCTGGCTGCCGGACGAGCCCTCGGTGTCTCCCTACCGGGCCGCCAAGCCACGGCGACGGCGGGAGAGCCGGGGCGAGAGCGGGGATGAGACGCGCGATTAAGATGGCGTTCACCCCAACGGCTGTACCATGGATGGTCACTCGTTCCGAGGTGCCCAGGGGTTCTGACGGATTCGTCGGACCCTTCGGGCACCATCGATAGCCCTAAGGTGTGCAAGGCATGACTGATGTGGTTCCGATCCACCAGACCGAACTGGAGCATGAGCGCGAATACGTCGTCGGGCTCTATGAGCGCCTGGACGAACTGCGTGCCGAGAAGGAACGTCAGCTGGCCCGCGTCCGCAAGGACGGCCCGCAGGGTTCGGTGCAGAACGTCTCCGAGCGTGATGCGTTCGCCACCCTCTACGAGGATCGCCTCGCCCAGCTCTACGCCGTCGACGATCGGCTGGTGTTCGGCCGGCTGGACATGGACGACGGCGACGAACGCTACATCGGGCGCATCGGCCTGACGGACGAGGACCAGGTCCGGCTCATGGTCGACTGGCGGGCTCCGGAGGCCGGCGCCTTCTACCAGGCCACCGCCCATCAACGGCTCGGGGTGCGCCGCCGCCGCCACCTGATGCTGCGGGGGCGCACTGTGGCCGATCTCGAGGACGACGTCCTGGACGCCACGCTGCTGGACGACGAATCGACCCACCACGGTGCCGGTGCCCTCCTGGCGGCCGTCACGGCCCGGCGCACCGGTCAGATGGGTGACATCGTCGCCACCATCCAGGCCGAGCAGGACGCGATCATCCGCTCGTCCCTCAAGGGGGTGCTGGTGGTCCAGGGTGGTCCCGGCACTGGCAAGACCGCCGTGGCCCTGCACCGCGCCGCCTACCTGCTCTACACCCATCGAGAACGGCTGAAGACGGCGGGCGTGCTGCTCGTGGGGCCGTCCCAGTCGTTCATGCGCTACATCGACCGCGTGCTGCCTTCCCTCGGTGAGACCGGCGTGGTCATGTCCTCCCTCGGCCGGCTGATGCCCGGCATCCAGGCGGTCCCCGAGACGGACCGGCGCGTCGCCAAGGTGAAGGGCCGGCTGTTCATGGCCGAGGTGGTCGCCAACGCCGTGGCCAACCGCCAGCGGCTCCCGGACGGGCCGCGCCGGGTGGACGTCGGCGGGACCGCCCTGACCATCCGCCCGAAGCAGGTCCGCCGGGCCCGCGACCGGGCCCGGGCCACGGGCAAGCCGCACAACGAGGCCCGGGCCACGTTCGTCAAGATCATGGTGCGCGAGCTGGCCGACCAGCTGAAGGACAAGCTGGAGAAGTCCTCCGGAGCGGGCAACAACATCGACCGCGCCTACCTCTCCGAGGACGTCCGCACCTCTCGGGACGTGCGCATCGCCCTGAACCTGTGCTGGATGCCGCTGACCCCGGAGAAACTCCTCTCCGATCTGTTCTCCAGGCCGGGTCACCTGGAGATGGCGGCCCCGTTCCTCAAGGCGAAGCACCGCCGCCGCCTGTTGCGCGCCGCTGACGCGCCGTGGACCGAGGCAGACGTCCCACTGCTGGACGAGGCCGCCGAGCTGCTGGGGGAGTGGGACGCCAGCGCCGGGCGACACCAGGCCACCCAGCAGGCCGACCGCAAGCGGGACCTGGCCAATGCCGAGGCCACCCTGGAGAACGTCCACGCCATGCTCGAGGACTTCGGGGTGGACGGCGTGGTCTCCGCCGAGGCCCTGGCCGATGCCAACCAGGCCGGAGACCACTACGTCTCCGCCGCCGAGCGGGCGGCCACGGACCGGACGTGGACCTACGGACATGTGGTGGTCGACGAGTCGCAGGAACTCTCGCCGATGCAGTGGCGGTTGCTCATGCGGCGCTGTCCCCTGAAGTCGTTCACCATCGTCGGGGACATCGCGCAGGCCTCCTCGGCGGCCAACGTGACCTCCTGGGCCGAGGCCCTCGAGCCGTTCGTCCAGGACCGCTGGCACCTGGAGGAGCTGACGGTGAACTACCGCACCCCGGCCAAGATCACCCGGCTGGCGGCACGCGTGGCCCAGGAGGCCGGCCTACCGGTGTCCAACCCGCAGGCCGTGCGCGAGGGCGACTGGGAGCCGACGATCACCCGGGTGGCCCCCGCGGACCGGCAGGACGCACTGCTCTCCGGCATCGCCGAGGACCTGGAACGGATCGACGGCGGCCTGCTCGCCGTGATCGCACCCGTCTCCCTCGAGGGCCAGATCACCACCCTGCTGCGGGCCACGTACGGCGATCGGGTCGGCTCCGGCGGCGGGGGACTGGGCCAGGACATCGTGGCCACCACCCCCGGTGAGGCCAAGGGCCTGGAATTCGACGCCGTCGTCCTGCTCGAGCCCGCCCTGATCGTGGCCGAGGCCGGCGGCATCGTCGGCGACCTCTATGTGGCCATGACCCGCTCCACCCAGACCCTGCGGATCCTGGCCACCGGCGAACTGCCGGCCGGACTGGACTAGCCGCCGGGCCGGCGTCGGGCCCCACCGCCACCGACGCACCCGCTGACCCTGACGCATCGACACTCCCCGAGAGGCCCTCCCCGTGACCAGCACGTCCACCACCGGTGCCCCCACCGTGAACCCGGCCCTGGCCGGACAGACCAACGACCCCTCCTTCCCCACCCTCTGGCAGGAACTGCAGTGGCGCGGCCTCGTTCAGGTCTCCACGGACGAGGCGGCCCTGGAGGCGCTGCTCGACGGCGAACCGGTCACCTACTACTGCGGTTTCGACCCGACGGCGCCGTCCCTGCACCTGGGCAACCTGGTGCAGATCCTGCTGCTGCGCCGACTCCAGCTGGCCGGCCACCGGCCCCTCGGACTGGTGGGCGGTTCCACCGGGCTGATCGGTGACCCGCGGCAGAGCGCCGAGCGCGTGCTGAACGACCGGGACACCGTCACCGAATGGGTGGGGTACCTGCGCGGACAGATCGAGCGCTTCTTGTCCTTCGAGGGGGACAACGCCGCACGCATGGTCAACAACCTGGACTGGACCGGGCAGATGAGCGCCCTGGATTTCCTGCGGGACGTGGGCAAGCACTTCCGCGTGGGCACCATGGTCAAGAAGGAGACCGTGGCCAAACGTCTGAACTCGGACGAGGGAATCTCCTACACGGAGTTCTCCTACCAGGTGCTGCAGGGGATGGACTTCCTGAACCTGTACCGGGACTACGGCTGCCTGCTGCAGACCGGCGGCTCGGACCAGTGGGGCAACCTGACCTCGGGGACGGACCTGATCCGCAAGGTCGAGGGTGTCTCCGCCCATGCCATCGGCACCCCGCTGATCACCAACTCGGACGGGACCAAGTTCGGCAAGTCGGAGGGCAACGCCATCTGGCTGGATGCCCGGATGTGCTCGCCGTACACCTTCTACCAGTTCTGGCTGAACACCGCGGACGCGGACGTGATCGACCGGCTGAAGGTCTTCACCTTCCTGAGCCGGGAGCAGATCGGGGCCTTCGAGGCGAAAGTTCGGGACGAGCCCTTCCGGAGGGAGGCACAGAAGGTCCTCGCCTGGGAGGTCACTTCCCTGGTGCACGGAGAGGACGCCACGCGCAAAGTCATCGACGCCTCGGCGGCGATCTTCGGCCAGGGTGATCTGGACTCGGTGGACGAGGCCACCCTCGCGGCGGCCACCGCCGAGCTTCCGACGGCGGCCGCGGGCCTGGGGGCGCAGGGTCCCGTGGGCATCGTGGACCTGTTGGTCTCCACGGGGCTGTCGGGCTCCAACTCTGAGGCCCGTCGCACGGTCAATGACGGCGGTGCCTCGGTGAACAACACCAAGGTCACCGATCTGGACGCCACCTTCGGAGCGGATGATGCCCTGCACGGGAAGTACCTCCTGGTGCGCCGCGGCAAGAAGAACATGGCTCTGGTGGACCTGACCGCCTGACCGTCTGGACCCGCAACGATCGCCGGCCGCCTCCTGCATCGCGGCACCACGCTTCACCGACTGGCCGCCCCCTCATCAAGGGGGCGGCCAGTTCCGTCTCCGGCCGGCCCGGGGATACCGGGAGAGACCTGCCTCACAACTGCCACGAGCGTCGGCGTGCGAGTCAGGAAAAACCCCGGAATCATGGGGATCTGGGGACGTCGAACGGTGCCTCGGGGGGATTTTGCGGCCATGCGATTCCGTGTGTATAGTTCTTCTAGTCGCCAGCCGCGAAAGCGGAAAAACAGGTGGCCACCCCGAACTGAAATGCAGACCTAGACTACTGCGCCCTCAACGGTGTAACGTCAGGGTCCCGCACGAAGTACGGGCCATGTAGGAAGAAGCGATTGAGCCCCTGAGCGGCCGTTGTGGATCACCTGGATGGAAACAACCGAAGAACTGAGATTTGATTCGAAGAAATCGCCGGAAACGCCGATTTGACGGGATGAAATCGAAGGGATAAGGTTGAGAACCGCGGATGAGGAAAGTCGGAAAGCGGCCCAAAGAATTGGGTTTATCCGATCAGTATTTATTACGTACCTGTTGTTTGAGAACTCAATAGTGTGCCAAGTTTGTTGATGCCAATTTTTTGAATTGGTTGATTGGTTGCTGGGACACACCCCGTGTGTTTGCA
>NZ_JBFBLI010000013.1:14650-90646 GCF_040702545.1 Citricoccus sp. NPDC079358 | reverse complement strand
TAAACACCGGATTAACAGGAGTTCTCCGTCATTAAAAGCCGCCACGCCGGGCGCGAGCCGCTACCTCACCAGCCCCCGACTTTGAAAAGACCCTGTTCGATTTGCGGAGCGCGCGAGGTGCTGTGTATATTTATGGAGTTGCTTCGGACGGAACGGAAACGAGAAGTCCGGAAACAACGCATCTGGGGGTATGGCGCAGTTGGTAGCGCGTCTCCATGGCATGGAGAAGGTCAGGGGTTCGAATCCCCTTACCTCCACCAGATGAAAAGCCCTTGTTCTTCCGAACAAGGGCTTTTTCTGTGCCCCCGAGCGCGGTCCACCCCGCATCGGGGCACCGGAGTACCACTGTGAGGGGTAGCATGGGGAGTTGATCTCCCTGTAGCGGTCCGCGTTCATGCCGGTTCCGTGCAGTCGGCATGGTCCCCCAGTCTTGAAACAATCCCGATGAAAGCGTGATCCTTTGGCCCGTTCGCCCCGTTCGCCCCGCAAGTCCAAGTCCCCGTCCGGCGTTCCTTCCGGGGGGCTGCGGGTCACGCCGCTGGGAGGCCTCGGCGAAGTCGGGCGCAATATGACCGTCTTCGAGTACAACGGCAAACTGTTGATCGTCGACTGCGGTGTGCTGTTCCCCGAGGAGCACCAGCCGGGTATCGACGTCATCCTGCCGGACTTCACCTCCCTGCAGGGTCGCTGGGATGACATCGTGGGCATCGTCCTGACCCACGGCCACGAGGACCACATCGGTGGCGTGCCCTACCTGCTCAAGGAACGCCCGAACATCCCCCTGATCGGCTCCCAGCTGACGCTGGCCTTCATCACCGCCAAGCTCACCGAGCACAAGATCACCCCGGTGACGGTGCACGTGGAGGCCGAGGACATCCACCAGTCCGGGCCCTTCGAACTCGAGTTCGTGGCCGTGAACCACTCCATCCCGGACGCGCTGGCCGTGGCCATCCGCACCCCGGCCGGCCTGGTCCTGCACACCGGTGACTTCAAGATGGACCAGTTCCCGCTGGACGGACGGATCACGGACCTGCGGCACTTCGCCCGTCTGGGTGAGGAGGGCGTGGACCTGTTCCTCACCGACTCCACCAACGCCGAGGTCCCCGGCTTCACCATCTCCGAGCGTGAGCTGACCCCGGCGATCGACCAGGTCTTCGCCACCGCGCCGAAGCGGATCATCGTCTCCAGCTTCGCCAGCCACGTGCACCGGATCCAGCAGGTCCTGGACTCCGCCCATGCGCACGGCCGCAAGGTGGCGTTCGTGGGGCGGTCCATGGTCAAGAACATGGGCATCGCCCGTGAGCTCGAATACCTGAAGATCCCGCGCGGGCTGGTGGTGGACTTCAAGAAGCTGCAGTCCATGCCGGACAACAAGGTCACGCTCATCTGCACCGGCTCCCAGGGTGAGCCGCTGGCCGCGCTGTCCCGGATGGCCAACGGCACCCACCAGATCCGGCTCGGCGCCGATGACACGGTGCTGATGGCCAGCTCGCTGATCCCGGGGAACGAGAACGCCATCTACGGCATCATCAACAAGTTCACGGACCTCGGG
Organism: Citricoccus sp. NPDC079358; assembly: GCF_040702545.1. Classification (NCBI taxonomy): domain Bacteria; kingdom Bacillati; phylum Actinomycetota; class Actinomycetes; order Micrococcales; family Micrococcaceae; genus Citricoccus; species Citricoccus sp. NPDC079358. The sequence continues at coordinate 89,094 of NZ_JBFBLI010000013.1, read as the reverse complement.
GTCAAGGTGGTGCACAAGGGCAACGCCAAGGTGCACGTCTCCGGACACGCCTCCGCTGGCGAGCTCGTCTACTGCTACAACATCGTCCAGCCCACGCACGTCATGCCCGTCCACGGCGAGTCCAAGCACCTGCACGCCAACGCGGAGCTCGCCGTCAAGACCGGCATCGCCCCGGAGCGCGTGCTGGTCGTCAAGGACGGCACCACCGTGGACCTGGTCAACGGCAAGGCGGCCGTGTCCGGCCAGGTCGAGGCCGGCCTGGTCTATGTGGACGGCCATACCGTCGGCAAGGTCACCGAGGAGACCCTGAAGGAGCGCACGTCACTGCAGGAAGGCGGCGCCGTGACGGTCGTGGCCCTCGTGGACGCGGACACCAACCAGCTCGCCGAGCCGCTCGAGTTCGTCACCAAGGGCTTCATCCAGGACAAGGTGATTTTCGACGGCGCGGCCAAGAAGGTCTCGATCGCGCTGTCGAAGCCGTCCGTGTCCGAGATCGACGACCTCGACCAGCTCGAGCAGCTGATCGGCGACACCGTGGCCCGCCACCTGGACCGTGCCTACCGTCGCGCCCCCGTCCTGACGGTCGTCGTCATCGACTCCTGACCCGAGCTATTACGGTTGGGGCATGGAATCGCCCATCCAGGAGTACCTCGAGTCGCTGCTCGCTGACGTCCAGCGTCTGCGCGGGGGAGAGCCGTACCTGGTGCATCCCCCGGGGCGGGAACCGAATCCGGAGGACTTCGGCATCTGCCTGGCCACCGTGGACGGCCGGGTCTACTCGGTCGGGGTCGCCGACCAGGAGTTCTCGATCCAGTCGATCTCCAAGCCGTTCAGCTACGGACTCGCCCTGGCGGACTATGGCTTCGAGGCCGTGGACGAGAAGGTGGACGTGGAACCCTCCGGGGACCCGTTCAACCAGATCTCCCTGGCCCCGGTGACGGGCCGGCCGCCGAACGCCATGGTGAATGCCGGGGCGCTGGCGGTGGCCTCGATGATCCGGGGCGGCGGCGGCAAGTCCGCCGTGCGCCGGATCGTGGACACCTACTCCCGGTTCGCCGGGCGGGACCTGTCCAGCAGCCGTGGGGTCTTCGACGTGGAGATCCGGCACAGCGACCGCAACCATGCGCTGGCCTACCTGCTCAGCTCCGTCGAGGTCATCGAGAACGATCCCAGCCGCGCGTTGGAGAACTACCTGCGCCAGTGCTCGGTCCAGGTCACCTGCCGGGACCTGGCCCTGATGGCGGCCACCCTGGCCAACGGGGGCACGCAGCCGGTCAGCGGCGAACAGGTCTTCGAGATCGACGTGGTGGAACGGGTCCTGTCCGTCATGATGACCTCCGGCATGTACGACGACGCCGGCGCCTGGGTCAGCAGCGTCGGCATGCCGGCGAAGTCCGGGGTGGGCGGCGGCACGCTGGCCGTGCTGCCCGGGCAGGCCGGCCTGGCCGTCTTCTCGCCCCCGCTGGACGGGCACGGCAACAGCGTCCGAGGGCTGGAGACCTGCCGCCGGGTGTCGAAGGACATGGAGATGCACTTCGTGCGCGCCGCCCGCAGCGGGCGGTCGGCGGTCAAGGACACCATGGAGATCTCCCGCTTCCCCTCGCGCGTGCGGCGCACGGAGGAGGAGGCCGAGGTACTGGAGCGCTACGGAGACCGGGCCCGCATCATCGAGGTGACCGGCGACCTCTTCTTCGCCGGCACCGAATCGCTGGTCCGCGCGGTCAGCGAACTGGAGGACGGCGTCGTGTTCGTGGTCCTGGACCTCCGGCAGGTGTACGACGCCGGCCGGCTCGCCCGGCAGATGATCACCGGCCTCCAACGGCAGCTGGCCGCCGCCGGCCGGGAGCTCGTCCTCGTCACCGGCGAGGAGGCACCGGCCCTCATCGTCCAGCCCGACGCCGGCCCCGAGGAGCACGCCACCCCGGTGCCGGTCTTCCAGGGCCTCGGTGAGGCGGTCGAGCACTGCGAGGACGCCCTGCTGCAACGCTACGGTGCGCCGATCTCGGCCACGGAACGGGTCCCGGTGACCGAGTCTCCGGCCCTCGACCTCCTGGAGGAGGCTGATCGCGAACGGCTGGCCGCCCTGATGGAGCCCCGATTCCACGAGGACGGGGACGTCATCCGCCGGGTCGGGCAGCGTTTCGGCGGCGTGCACTTCATCGTCTCCGGACAGATCAACACCATCGCCACGAATCCGCTGGGTGAGCGGGTGAGGTTGAATACGCTGGGGGCCGGGATGACGTTCGGCGAGCTGGCCCTCGGGACCGCGGACCGGCAGGAGACCACCGAGAAGGCCGTCGGCGAGGTCGAGCTCATGGTCCTCACCCCGGAGGCGATCGAGGTGCTGGAACAGGACGATCCGGCGCTGGCGCTGCACCTCTGGCGCGCCCTGACCCGGGACGCCTACTCGCTGGTGGATCGCTACCTGCGCGAGGCCGCCGTCCGCCTGACCTACTGAGACCTCACCGTGGAAAGTCGCTGAACTATAGTCGTCATCAGGCATTATTCGTCTCGGAAGGGGGCCGCCGTGGAATTCCTCGAGTTCCTGGGGAACCGGGCAGACGACCTGCTCGAGATGGGTCTGGCACACGCCGCGATCGTCGGTGCAGCAGTCCTCATCGCCACCGTCATCGGCGTGGCCCTGGGCATCGCCACCTATCGCACGGAGCGTCCGCGGGAGTTCGTGCTCGCGATCACCGGTACGTTCCTGACCATTCCGTCCTTCGCCCTGTTCATCCTGCTGCTGGGACCCCTCGGGCTCGGCTGGCCGCCCGTGCTGTTCGCGCTGGTGCTGTACGGGCTGCTGCCGGTGGTGCGCAACACGATCACGGGGCTGCGGGAAGTCGACCCGGCCGTCATCGAATCAGCCCAGGGCATGGGCCTGAACCGGCGGCAACGCCTGCTGCGCATCGAACTGCCATTGGCCTGGCCCGTGGTCATCACCGGCGTCCGGGTCACCACCCTCGTGCTGCTGGGCATCGCGGCCATCGGCGCGGTGGTCAACGGACCGGGCTACGGCGAGATGATCTTCACGGGGCTGGCCCGGGTGGGGACCCCCGTGGCCGTGAACATGGTGCTGGCCGGCACCCTCGGCGTGATCGTGCTGGCCGTCCTGTTCGACCTGATCTTCTACACCGTCCAGCGACTGACTACTTCGCGAGGTATCCGATGACCCAGACACCGCAGACCGCACCGGAACCCGAGGTCATGATCCGCCTCGAGAACCTGACCAAGCGCTTCCCCGGGACGCAGCGCAACGCCGTGGACGGACTCACCCTGGACATCCACGCCGGCGAGATCGTGGTCCTCGTGGGTCCCTCGGGCTGCGGCAAGACCACCACCATGAAGATGATCAACCGGATCATCGAGCCGACCTCCGGCCGGATCATCCTCGGCGGCGAGGACGTCACCACCACGAATGCGGACCAGTTGCGCCGGAGGATCGGCTACGTCATCCAGCAGACGGGTCTGTTCCCGCATCTCACGATCGGCGAGAACGTGGCCACGGTGCCGAAGCTGCTGGGCTGGGACGCCGCCCGCATCCGGTCCCGGGTGGATGAGCTGCTGAGCATGGTCAACATGGACCCGGAGGAGTACCGCGGCCGCTATCCGAAGCAGCTCTCCGGCGGGCAGCAGCAGCGCGTCGGGGTCGCCCGGGCCCTCGGCGGCGACCCGCAGGTCATGCTCATGGACGAGCCCTTCGGGGCGATCGACCCCATCACCCGCGAACGCCTCCAGAACGAGTTCCTCCGCCTCCAGTCCGAGGTGCGCAAGACCATCGTGTTCGTCACCCATGACATCGATGAGGCCATCAAGATGGGGGACCGGATCGCGATCCTGCAGGAGGGGTCCTCGATCGCCCAGTACGACACCCCGGAGAAGATCCTCACCGCCCCGGCCAACGACTTCGTCCGTGACTTCATCGGTGGGGGCGCCTCGCTGAAGCGACTGAGCCTCTCCCGGGTCCGGGACATCGACCTCGCGCCGTGGCCCACGGTGTCCGCAGCGGACTCCGTGGAACAGGCACACCGGGTGCTGCGCGAATCCGACCACAGCGCGGTCCTCGTGCTGGACACGGAGGGACGCCCCGCCCGCTGGGTCGGTGCCGACGATCTGCGACGGGGCGAGGGCCAGTCCCTGGACCACATCGGTACCGTGCCCCAGGCCGTCGTGGAGTCACGGGCCACCCTGAGTGACGCGCTCAACGAACTCATCGCGGCCCGCTACGCCGTCACCGTGGTGGTGGATCAGGACGGTCGGCACCTGGGTGTGGTGGACATCGAGCAGATCAACGAAGCCATCCGCTCCATGCGCCACTCCGCCGTCGCCGAGGCCCGCACCGAGTTCGCGGACGGGAGGACGACGCCATGAGCACGGACACCCCCGCCGGGGTCCGGGACGCCGACGTCCTCACCCAGACCCCGCCCTCCGCCGCCCGCCGCGGATGGGTGGGTTACCTGACCATGCCCCTCATCCTGGCCGCCGTCCTGGTCTCCCTGTACCTCTACGTCAGCGGCCAGGAGCTTGATTCGATCGAGGCGCGCTCCCTCAACGCCGCCGCACTGTCCACGGCCGTGGGGGAGCACGTGGCCCTCACCGCGGTGTCCACCGTGATCACGCTCCTGATCGCTGTCCCCCTGGGCATCCTGCTGACCCGGCCCTTCACCCGCCGGATCCGTCCGTTCATCATCACCCTCCTGACCTTGGGCCAGGCGGTGCCGACGATCTCCGTCCTCGTGCTGCTGGCCGTGATGTTCCTGTTCCTCGGCTTCCAGGCCGCGATCGTCGGCCTGGTGCTCTACGCGATCATCCCGGTGCTGCTGAACACCATGGTCGGACTGGAACAGGTGGACGAGAACGTGCTGGAGGCCGGGCGGGGCATGGGCCTGTCCCGGTTCCAGGTCCTGCGTCGCCTGGAGCTGCCCTTGGCCGTCCCGGTGATCCTGGCGGGCGTCCGCACCGCCCTGGTGATCAACGTGGGCACGGCAACGCTGGCGACCTACATCAACGGCGGTGGTCTGGGCGACGTCATCATGGCCGGATTGTCCACCAACCGGGTCCTGGTGCAGGTGGTCGGTGCCGTGCTGACCTCCGTGCTGGCCCTGCTCATCGACTACCTCGCCGGCCTGGCCGAGAACCTGCTGCAGCCCAAGGGGCTCCGGTCCGGCCGGGCCTGAAGGAACGCACCGTGAACGCATCCTGATCGCACCCTGATCGCACCGATCACCCGGTGATCGCACTGAAATGAGGAACTGACATGAAAAACGCAACGACTCGCAAGACCACGCTCGGCGGCATCGGCCTGACGGCGGTGGCCGCGTTGCTGCTGACCGGCTGCGGCGGCGGCGACGGAGGCGGGGACAGCGCCAACGCCGGCACACTGGACGGGGCCGAGCTCACCGCGGGCTCCAAGGAATTCACCGAGTCCGTCGTCCTGTCCCAGATCACCGCCCTCGCCCTGGAGGACGCGGGGGCCAGCATCGAGGACCAGACCGGGATCTCGGGCAGCGCCACCGTCCGCGAGGCGTTGGAGACGGACGAGATCGACTTCTACTGGGACTACACCGGCACCGGCTGGGTCAACATCCTCGGGAACACCACCGAGGACGTGCCCGAGGACCTGTTCGCGGCCGTCTCAGAGGCGGACGCGGAGAACGGCATCGCCTGGCTGGACGCGGCCCCGTTCGAGAACACGTACCGCATCGCCGTCAAGCAGGAATTCGCCGACGAGAACTCCCTGGTCACGCAGTCCGATGCGGCGGAGTTCATCCAGGCGAACCCGGACCAGGCGCGGGTCTGTGCGGCCAGCGAGTTCATCAACCGCGATGACGGGCTGCCCGGGCTGCAGGAGGCCTACGGCTTCGAGTTCTCCGAGATCGTGGAGCTCGAATTGAACCTGATCTACACCCAGGTCGGGGACACCTGCGAGTTCGGTGAGGTGTTCTCCACCGACGCCCGGATCGCGTCGAACGACATGGTGGCCCTGGAGGATGACCAGGAGTTCTTCGTCGAGTACCAGGGTGCCATGACCCTGCGCCAGGAGACCCTGGACGAGTACCCGGCCATCGCCGAGATCATGGCCCCGATCTCGGAGAAGCTCACCAACGAGACCATGATGGAGCTCAACGGCAAGGTCGACACCGACGGTGAGGACCCGCGGGACGTCGCCGAGGAGTGGCTCCAGGACCAGGGCCTCCTCGGCGGCTGACGGCCCCTGTCACTGACCGCACCGCCCCTCTCGTCGGCCGGTTCCCGGGCCGTTCAGGCCTCCGGGAACCGGCCGACGGTTTCTTGGGCGTTGACGCCGCGCAGGACGGCCTCGAACATCCGGTAGTAGGCCAGTTCCTCCCGGGTGCGCACCGGAGGGGTGAGGACCTTCGCCTCGGCCGCCAGGTCGTCGTCGCTGACGGACTGGCTGAAGTGCTCGGCCAGGACGTCGTTCATGCCGGTGCCCTCGCCGAACTGCTCCTTGCGGCGCCACAACACCTCGTCCGGCAGCCACCCGTCGAAGGCCCTCCGCAGCAACCATTTGGCGGGCCGGTCCCGGCTCACGAGCTTCCACTCCGGAGGCAGGGCCATCGCCAGCTCCACCATGTCCAGGTCCAGGAACGGCAGGCGGGGTTCCACCCCGAGCGCCCCGGCCACTCGGTCCACCCGTTGCAGTCCGCCGATATGCATGCCCTGCAGGGTCTCCAGCAGTTCCGCATGCAGTGCGGATCCGTCACGATGACGCCCGTAGTGGGTGTAACCGGCGAAGAGCTCGTCGGCGCCCTCGCCCACGAGGACGATCTTGACGTGCAGGGACGCCAGCCGGGACACGAAGTAGTTGGGCACCGCCGAATGCACGAGCTTCGGATCGAAGGACTCGAGTCCGGCGACGACCTCGGGCACCGCCTCGATGGCGTCCTGGGCGGTGTAGACCAGCTCGTGGTGGTCCGTGCCGCAATGCTCGGCCACGATCCGGGCCGCCGCGAGGTCTCCGCTGCCCTCGAGCCCGACGGCGAAGGTCTTCAGGGGTGCCGACGTCCAGTCGCCGCGCCGGGCGGCGATGGCCGTGATGATGCTGGAGTCCACGCCCCCGGACAACAGCACCCCGGGACGCTGCCGGTTGCCCAGACTGCGGTCCACGGCCCGGATCAGGGTCTCGCGCAGGGCATCGAATACCCAGGCCGGGGGCTCGTCGTCCGCGGACCGGCTCTGCAGGAGCACCGGCGTGGTGCCGGGGAAGCGCCGGATGGGCTTGAGCCCCTCCTGCGGGGTCCAGCAGTGTCCGGGCGGGAAGGGCCGCACCGCGGGGCGCTGATCCTCGTCGAAGGCCTTCAGCTCGGAGGCGAACACCACCGTCTCGCCCTCGTGCACCCAGTACAGCGGGGCCAGCCCGAGGATGTCACGGGCCGCGGCGAACCGGCCGTCCGCGCCGGCGACCACGAGGGCGAAGGGGCCCCACAGGTGTTCGAAGGCCTCGGAGCCATACTCCTCGACGAGGACGATCGTGGCCTCCAGGTCCGAGTCGGTGCGGAATCGCCCGTCACCCAGCCGCTCGCGGATCCGGCGGTGGTTGTGGATCATGCCGTCTCCGACGACCCAGAGTCCGCCGTCCCGTCCGCCGGACAGCGGCTGGTCACCGGAGACCGGATCGACGATGGACAGATACCTGCTGCCGAGCCAGGACCGGCCCAGTTCCCGGCTGCCCGCCCCGTCCGGGCCGCGGTGGGCCAACCGGTCCAGCATCCGCTGACCGCGGCGGGGATCGAAGGAACCGTGGGCTGCGACTACCCCTGACATGGACATCCACCCCTGATCGAGACAACCGGTACGTCTGGTTTCCAGCCTAGTCTTCCAGGACCGCCCTCAGTCCTCCAGGATCACCAGCTGCCGGGTGGCGCGGCTCATGGCCACGTACCGGTCCACCGCACCCTCGATCCCGGTACCGAAGTCCTGCGGGTCGACCAGGACCACCAGGTCGAACTCGAGCCCTTTGGCCAGGGCGGGCGTCAGGGACCGCACCCGGTCCCGCCCCGCCATCGGCACGCAGCTCAGCGCCGCACCGGCCGCGGCGGTCCCGTCCACACTGATCACGACGGCGGTGCCCTCACCCTGGTCGTGCTCCTCCAGCCAGGCGTCCAGCACCTCGTCCAGCTCGTCCACAGTGCCGTGGCGCACCGCGATCCCCGAGGCCCGGACCGAGGTCGGCACGTTGGCATCCGGGATCGCGGCACGGATCACGGGGGCGGCCTCGGCCATGACCTCCTCGGGCGTGCGGTAGTTGATCGTGAGCGTGGCGATCTCCACCGGTCCGACCCCGACGCGCTCCAGCCGCTGCCGCCAGCTCTCGGTGAACCCCCGCCGGGCCTGGGCGCGGTCTCCGACGATGGTGAGGCTCCGGGACGGGCACCGGTCCAGCAGCATCTGCCACTCGGCGTCGGTCAGCTCCTGTGCCTCGTCCACCACGATGTGCTCGAAGGGCCCGGCCAGCGGGTCACGGACTACCGCCGGCACATCGTCGTCGACGAGCTGGTCCCGGATGTCCTCGGTCGTCAGGGAGGTCATCTCCAGCAGGTCCGAGTCGTCGGCGGCCACCAGCTCGTCGATCACCCGGTCCATGGCAGCCTGGTGCCGCTCGCGTGCCCGGTCGCGGGCCCGGCGTTTCGAGGCGGTGTCCGGATCGCCGATGCGGCGGCGGGCCGCATCCAGGATCGGCAGGTCGGACCGGGTCCACGCCTGAGGGTCCGCGCGCTGCAGGATCCGCACCTCGGCCGGCTCCAGGGTTGGCGCGCACCGGGACAGATAGGCGGGCACCGTGAACAGATCCCCGACGATCTCCTCGGCACGCAGCACGGGCCAGGCGCGGGCGAAGGCCTCCCGTAGCCCACGGTTCGCCTCGAAGGACCGGTACAGCTGTTCGGTGGACGGTGCGCCGTTCTCCTCGTCCAGCGCGGCGTCCGGATCTGTCGCGGCGCTGTGGGCCTCCGCCAGGATCTGGAGCAGCGCCGTCCAGACGTCCTCTCGCGCCTCGTTGTGGGGTGTGCCGGAGTCGGGGGTGCTGAAGGCCTCGGCCCAGTCCTCGGGGGACAACCAGACCTCGTCCCACGGCGTCTCCACCAGCAGGGCCTCGGCCGGTGGCTCCTCGTACAGCCGGACCGCCGGCTCCACGGCGTCCACCAGGTCGCGCCTGGCCTTCAGATCGGCGACGCGCGGATCCGCCTCGGCGGGAGCCGTGGCTCCCTCCGGGAGCAGCCCGCGCACCGTCGTCGTGAGCACCCCGTCCTCGCCGAGCGAGGGCAGCACGTCGGCGACATAGGCCAGGTAGTGCTCGTGGGGGCCCACCACGAGCACTCCGCCACGGTGGCGCCGCAGCCGCTCGTCGGCGTAGAGCAGGTGTGCCGTGCGGTGCAGGGCGACGACGGTCTTGCCGGTGCCCGGGCCGCCGTCGACCACCAGCGCGCCGCGTGCGCCGGCGCGGATGATCGCGTCCTGGTCCGCCTGGAGGGTGCCGAGCACGTCCCGCATCCGCCCCGTCCGGTGGGCACCGAGGCTGGCGAGGAAGGCGGACTGGTCGTCGAGCGCGGCGTGGGCCAGCCGTCCTTCGGAGAGTCCCACCGTGGTGAAGACCTCGTCCCAGTAGTCGGTGATGTGCCCGCGGCTCCACCGGTAGCGGCGGCGGCTGGCCAGGCCGAGGGGATGGGCGTGGGTGGCGGCGAAGAACGGCTCAGCCGCGGGGGAGCGCCAGTCGAGGAGCAGACGGTGACCGACACCGTCGGTCAGGCCGGTGCGGCCCACGTAGACGGTGGTGCCGCTGTCGTCGGAGGACACCATCCGTCCGAGCACCAGGTCACGGCCGAACCGCTGGAGCAGGAGCAGTCGGGAGGAGAGCCGGCGGATCTCGGCGTCCCGCTCCAGGGCGTACTCGCCGCTGCCACGGGGCTGCCGGCGTAGGGTGTCGAGGCGGCGGCCGTCCTCAGCACGACGACGGTCGAGGGTGGCGGCGATGGCCGCGACGTGGGCGTCGTCGTCGGCTACCAGGCCCGGATCTGCCTTGGCAGAGAGGTGTTCCGGCAGGGCGAAGGCTGAAGTGCTGGTGCGGTGGTGGTCCGTGGTCATGGGGTGGCTCCGATCCGAATCGAGCCATGATTCTGGCAGCACCGGGGGGCCTTGCGGCAAGGCCCCCGCTCGGGCATAGTCTGAAGATGGCGGAGGGGATTCGACCCCCGTCGAGCACCGGGGGAACGGACACCATGAACGGAACCACAGTGCACCGGATCGCCCGGGAGACGGCCCTCCAATTCCCCGCCGTCACCGTGGACCAGCCCTTCGGCCCGGACAACGACGTGTTCAAGGTCAAAGGCCGGATGTTCATGTTCCTGGCCGAGCTGGACGGCGAGCCGATCGTCAACCTCAAGGTGGAGCCCGAGGACTCCGGCGCCCTGCGCCAGGCACATCCCGAGATCACTCCCGGGTACCACATGAACAAGAAGCACTGGATCACCGTGACCGGCGGGGACACCATCTCCGGCGGACTGGTCCGGGAACTCGTGCTCGATTCCTACCGACTGGTGGTGGAGAAGCTGCCACGGCACGCCCGCCCAGTGGACCCCGAGACCTTCGGCAGCACCACACCGGCCCGTTAGCGAGAGAGGGACCCACCATGACCAGCATCGACCTCACCGAGAGCACACGGAGGGTGGCGGCCGTGGTGCGAGGCATCGAGGACGCGCACCACTATGCCCCCACGCCGTGCCCCCAGATGCCCGTCCACCTGCTCCTGGCCCATCTGCACGGCCTGGCCATCGCCTTCCGTGACGCCGCCCGCAAGATCGATGGACCGACCACCCACACGGCCCCGGACCCGTCGCGGCTGGAACTTCCCGAGGACTGGCGGGAAGCCCTGCCGGCCGAGTTGGAGAACCTCGCCGCCGCCTGGAACGAGACCGGGGCACGCACCGGAACGACGACGGCCGGAGCGCAGACCATGCCGGCCGAGGTTGCGGTGCTCGTCGCCCTGGACGAGGTCGTGCTGCACGGCTGGGACCTGGCGGTGGCCACCGGTCAGGACTATGCGGTGGAGCAACAGGTCCTGGACGCCGTCGAGCAATTCTGTGCCGGGATCCCGGAGGAGCCGGGCGAACGGGAGGGGCTCTTCGGCCCCCGGGTCCCCGTGCCGGCGGACGCCCCCCAGCTGAACCAGGTACTGGGACTGTCCGGCCGCGATCCCGCGTGGCGGCCGCCGGACCACTGATCCGCGCGGCCGTCACCCACACCCCTGTCGCCCGCTCGCTGCTGGAACACCGGGCCGGTATAGCCTGAGGTGTGCGGTGCCACTGCGGCACCCCAGAACGGACGTGCACCATGGCACCATCGAATCATCCTGTCCTCGGCGTGTTAGGGACCACCCGGAAGACCGCCGAGTTCCGCGTGCCCCTGCACCCGGACCACTTGCAACGCATCGATCCCGCCCTACGGAGCAGGATGGTCCTGGAGGAGGGCTACGGCGAGCGGTTCGGCTACTCGGACGCGAACCTTGCTGAGCTCGTGGGCGCGGTGGCTGACCGACCGGCGGTCATCGCCGCCGCCGACACCGTGTTGCTGGCCAAGCCGCAGGCGGCCGACCTGGCTGAACTGCGGGACGGTCAGACGCTCTGGGGATGGCCGCATTGCGTGCAGGACCGCGGACTCACCCAGCAGGCCATCGACCGGCGGCTGACCCTGATCGCCTTCGAGGCCATGAATCACTGGGCCAGTGACGGCGGCTTCTCACTGCACGTCTTCCATCAGAACAACGAACTGGCCGGGTACTGCTCCGTGCTCCATTCCCTGGCTCTGACCGGTGTCACCGGGGACTACGGCCGCCGGCTCAGTGCCGTGGTGATCGGATTCGGCGCCACGGCGCGGGGAGCCGTCACGGCCCTGAAGGCCCACGGCATCTCAGATGTCCGTGTGCTGACCAACCGTAAGGTCGCCTCTGTCGCCTCGCCCATCCATTCCGCGCAGATGATCCAATTCGACCATGACGGTGGCCCCTATCTCAGTGAGGTCATCACGGAAGACCGCGGACGGGTCCCGCTGGCCCCCTTCCTGGCCGAGAGTGACATCGTCGTCAACTGCACCCTGCAGGACCCCAATGCCGCCCTGCTCTACCTGCGCACCGACGATCTGGAGGCCTTCCGGCCCGGGAGCTTGATCGTGGATGTCTCGTGCGATGAGGGCATGGCGTTCGAGTGGGCGCGTCCCACCACGTTCGCCGACCCGATGTTCACGGTGGGCGGGACCATCGACTACTACGCGGTGGACCACAGCCCCTCGTACCTGTGGAACTCGGCCAGCTGGGAGATCAGCGACGCCCTGGTGCCCTTCCTGGGCATCGTCATGGGCGGGCCCAGCGCCTGGGACGGCAGCGAAACCATCAGCCGGGCCATTGAGATCCGCGACGGAGTCGTCCTCAACCCCGCGATCCTGGAGTTCCAGGGCCGCACGGGGGACTACCCGCATCCGATCGGCTGACCGGACAGCGGACCGCTGGCGCGGGATCTACACGTGCAGCCGCTTGGCGAGTTCGTGTCGGACCTGCCGCCCCCGCCCGAGCTGCAGCAGCACCAGGGCGAGCAGGCTGAGGGCGCCGCAGATCGCCGACGGCAGCGGGGTCGTCACCCAGCCGAAGAGGAGGAATCCGATCGGCGCCAGTCCCAGCAGGACCGTCAGGCCGCTGTAGACGATGTGCTCACCCACCTCGATGCGCATCACCCGGACGGTGATCAGCAGGGCGACGATGGACGAGGCGCAGACGATGGGCACCGCATAGGTCAGCGACCAGCCGAGCCATCCGGTGAGGTAGTCCCAGTACACGCACACCAGACCCACGAGCACCACGAGGTACACGGTGCTCTTGGCGAGGTTGCGCCGCTTGCGCACCGCCATCAGCACCACCAGCCACATCGCGCTGACGCCCAGCCACACGGAGCGCAGGACCCCGATGCCGTCCAGGTCCCGGCTGAACAGCAGTTGGGCCGTGAACGAGGCGAGGATCACCGCGATCGAGGCGAGGAAGAGAGCCCTGAGCACCCGGCGCCGGGAGAACTGGAGGGGCACCGCCGGGATCGGACTCGGGGTGGCCTCGCCCGCGGCTGGGGCCGTGGTGGGGGCTGCGCACAGGGGACAGTGGCCCCAGGCACCCTCGATGTCCACGGAGCATTCCGGGCAGCGCCTCATGGCTCCACCTCGGCTTCCACCCCGGTCTCCACCCACCTGAGTTCCTCCTCGGTGACGCGCGCCGCGGCCACGGACACCGCGATCCCGCGGTCGGTGAGGTGCCGGGCGAATTCCCTGACGTGTCCGGTCTCGGTGAACGGTGAGGAGAAGCTGATGGTGAGCAGCCCGGCGTGGGAGACGGCGCAGAACTGGGGGCGGGCAGCGGAGACGTGGAGCAGCATGCGGCCCACGTGGGAGTCGACCGGATCCGGCAGGCTGACGCGGCCCATGTTGGAGATCGCGACGGTCAGGCCGCGGTTGTTGGCCCGGTTGACCAGCCCCAGGATCAGGTCCTTGAGCGGGCGCGGCACCACGCGCAGCACGGGCGTCCGCTCGAAGCGGATGAAGCGCCGCAGTTTCCTCTCCAGGGCCTCCGGGGTGGCCTTCGGGCGGAACTGGCCCTCGAGCTGACGGGCGACGGAGCCGACGTCGTCCTCGCCCTCGCCGTAGGTGTGCTCCACCCGGACGGCCGCGAAGAAGTTCCGCGCCGACGTCGAGGGGAAGAACTGGCGCAGGTTCACCGGCACCGAGACCGCGAGGGTGCGGTTCCGGCCCAGCCCACCGGAGGACCGGCGGACCGACTCGAAGAAGAGGGCGGTCAGATACATGGTGAGTGAGACGCCCTCGGCCCGGGCCAGGCCCAGCACGTCCCGGGCCGGCAGGGTGAGCTCGACGGCACGGGTGCGGTGGTCCGGCGTGCGGGTGCCCCGGACCCGGTGCACCCGCTTCCGCGCCGGCCGGGCCGCATCGGTGGCGGGCTCCTGGTCCCGGCGGTGCCGGCGGAAGTAATGCGCGAAGCTGTCCGCGGTCAGCTCGTGGACGGGAGCCTCCTGGAGCCGTCCGGCCGGTGCGGTGCCGGTGAGTTCCGCGGCGGGCTGGCTGGCGGCACCAGGATGCGCACCGGCCTCGGGGGCTGTCCCGAGGTCACGGCCCGCCTCCGGGTAGCGCAGTCCGAGGTAGGCGGTCACCAGGTCAGAGAGGAACCACAGCGCCCCGGTGCCGTCGGAGAGGGCGTGGAACACCTCGAGGTTGATCCGCCGGCGGTGATGCAGCACGCGGAACAGCAGGGTGCGCCGGTCCGCCTGATAGATCGGGGCACAGGTGTGCTGGACCTCCGCGCTGACGAGGGGACGCAGGTCGCTGTCCTGCAGGTAGTACCAGAACACGCCGCGTCGCAGCACCGCACGGTAGAGCGGATACCGGTCGTACGTGGCGTCCAGGGCCTCCTGCAGCAGCTGCGGATCCACCTCATGGTCCAGTTCCGCGCTGAGGCGGAACACCTTGGGATCGGCATCGGTCCGCGCCGCCAGGAAGATGTTGGAGGCGTTGTCCAGCCGCACCCAGGTCCGCCCGGTCATGGCGCGTCCTGGAGGCCGGATTGACCGGGCTGACCGGGATGGCCGGCACCGCCGTGCTGCTCACCGACAGGAGAGTCCTCGTCGAGAAAGGCGTTGATCACCTCGTACGCCTCCCGCAGGGAACGGGAGAACCGGGGCAGCGCGATGAACCCGTGCAGCGCCCCGTCCACGCGGTGGACCCGCACCTCGTTTCCGGCCTCCGCCAGGGCCTGGCCGTAGGCTTCGCCCTCATCACAGAGCAGGTCCAGTTCCGCCGTGATCAGCAGGGTCTTCGGCTGTCCGGACAGGTCCGGGGCCATCAGCGGGGCGATCAGAGGGCTGCGGCGTTGCTGATGGTCGGGCACGTACAGGTCGAAGTAGTCCTGGACCTCCGTGGAGGTCAGCCGGTAGTCCTCACCGTGATGGCGCACCGAGGCGAACGGGGAGGTCGCCGGGTCATGGTCCCAGTGGGTCACCGGGTACAGCAGAATCTGCCGGCTGGCCCTGCGATGGCCGAGCTCCCGCAACTTCAGGGAGACGGCGGCCGCCAGGTTGCCACCGGCCGAGTCGCCCACGAGGACGACGTCGGCGGCCGAGTCGATGCCGGCCCGCCGCGGATCCTCCAACACCAGCCGGGCGACCTGAAAACAGTCCTCCAGGCCCGCCGGGAAGGGATGTTCCGGGGCCAGCCGGTAGTCCACGGAGGCCACCACACAGCCGGTGAGGTCGGCCATCGCGGCACAGGCCGGGGTGTAGCTCTCGATGTCACCGGTGACCCAGCCGCCCCCGTGGAAGAAGAGCAGGACCTCGTCCCGCCGTTTCTCCTTCGGCTGGAAGACCCTCACGGGGACCCGGTGGGGCCCCACCTCAGCCGCCGTCTGCCGGTACACGGGCCGGTAGCGAGGTCCCGAGAGCGCCGCCACGTGCTGCTGGAAGCGCCGGACCTTCGCGTAGTCCTCCCGCACGTTGAGCCGTGGTGCGGCGAACAGGCCCAGGACCGAACGGAACAGCCGGTTCACGGGCGGGCGAGGGGTGGTGCGGTGGACGGGTCCATGTGCACCACCCTAGCCGTCCGTCCTGCGATGCTGGAGGGCATGGGAGAACGAGCGGTGGGTCGAGTGGCAGTCGCCGTTCCGTGGTGGGAACGGCACCAGGTGGTGCTGTACGTGGCAGCGCTGCTGGCCGGGGCCGGCGTCGGGCTCCTGGTCCCGGCCGTGGCCGGACCGGCGGGACACGCGATCAATCCGGTGCTCGGACTGCTCCTCTACGCCACCTTCCTCGCCGTCCCGTTCCCGCGGCTGGCCGGGGCCTTCCGCGACGGCCGGTTCCTGCTGACGGTGCTGCTGGTGAACTTCGCAGTGGTCCCCCTTGTGGCCTTCGGGCTGTCCCGCCTCGTGGCGTTCTCCCCGGTGCTGGAGGTCGGGGTGCTGTTCGTGCTGCTGACCCCGTGCGTGGACTATGTCATCGTCTTCACCCGTCTGGCCGGTGGTGCGGCGGACCGCCTGCTGGCGGCCACGCCACTGCTCATGCTCGCCCAGATGGCGCTGTTGCCCGTCTACCTGCGGCTGATGGTGGGGAGAGATTCCTCCAGACGGTCGACGCCGGCCCCTTCATCGAGGCCTTTGTCCTCCTCATCGTCCTGCCGCTGGCCGCGGCGTGGCTCACCCAGACGGCCGCCGCTCGCTGGCGTGCCGGGCGATGGCTCCGGGACGGGGCGCTCGCGGCCATGGTGCCGCTGATGATGGCGACCCTGGCCGTGGTGGTCGCGTCCCAGATCCACGACGTCGGCGCCCACCTGGGCGGCCTGCTCGCCGTGGTCCCGGTGTTCCTGGCGTTTGCGGTCGTGATGCTGCTCGTCGGCCTGGCCGCCGGCCGACTGACCAGACTGGACGCCCCGGGCCGCCGGGCGGTGGTGTTCAGCGGAGTGACCCGCAACTCGCTCGTGGTGCTGCCGCTGGTCCTCGCCCTGCCGGCCGCCTTCGACCTCGCACCGCTCGTGGTGGTGACCCAGACCCTGGTGGAGCTGGTGGTCATGGTGCTGCTGGTCAGAGCCCTTCCCCTGCTGGACCGGGACCGTCTCCGGGACTGAGGCCGGAGCCTCAGCGGGCCGCCCGGCCGCCCTCGGACTGCTTGTCCCGCTCGACTCCGCCGTGGACCTCGGCGGGCAGCTCATCCACGAGGGCCACCACCACGTCCTCCAGCTTCCAATCCAGATCGACGATGCCCTCGGCCAGCTCGCGCAGGCGCGCCGGGGACTGAGCCGCACCCTCGCGGGGGACGACGAACATCTCCGTGTGGAACACGTGCCCCTCGTCCCGGACCCGGGCCCCGGCATCCAGGACCCAGTCGAGGGACCGGGCGTAGTCCTCGGCTCGCGCCACCAAGGGGTGTGGATCCTCGCCCGTGATGGTCCGGGCCCGGGCGTCGGCCAGGTCCGTGATCGCGGTGATCACGTTCGTGATGCCGTCCTTGACGATGCTCAGCCCGATGAAGATGGCAGCGGCCGCGTCGAACCACCACCACCCCAGTCCCAGGCCGGCCACGCCGATGGCGGTGCCCAGGCTGGTCCGCCAGTCCGCCTTGAGCATGTCCGCATCCGCATAGAGGACCTTGTTGTGCAGCTCGGTCGCCACCTGCATCTTCAGGCGGCCGAGGATCACCGGGACCGGGATGAGGAGCAGCATCAGCGCGATCATGAACCAGCCCTGCCACACGGTCTGGCCGAAGAGGTGGAAGGTGCCGATCGGCGGATGCTCACCCTGGAACAGTCCCATCGCGGAGTCGCCGATCAGATACACACCCATCACCAGCAACGCGACGGCGGACACGAGATGGCCCACGCCCACGGCCCGGTGGTTTCCGTAGGGGCGCCGGAGCGTAGGCCGGTTGTTCACGACCCTGACGGCCACGAGGAAGGCGATCGGGGGGACGAAGGCGAGCATGTCCTCGATCCACGCGGCCTTCATGGCCTGGGAACTGCCCATGACCAGGGCGATCAGCGAGACCGTCACCGCCAGGTAGCCGATGGTGATCCACTGGAGACGCAGGGCCCGGCGCAGGGACCTCTGCAATGCGGGGGAGAGCTCGGTGTGCCCGAAGCGGCGATCGGTCTGGTTCACGGAGTGACCCCCGGGTGGCGCTCGTCGAGGAACCGCTCGAGCTCACCGAGCATCTGGTTCTCACCCAGCGGGAGGGCCAGGACGAGGTTGACGGTCTCGCCGTCCGGCCCGGTGTCCTCGGCATAGGAGCGGGTCAGGGCCGCCTGGGAGGACCAGGGCGACTGGTCGGTCAGCCCGCCGGCCATCAGGTCCACGTCCCCGGTCTCGAGGGCCGTGATGAGGGCCTCCTCGCCGGAGACGGTCCATTCGATCTCCGCGTCGATCTCCTCGGCGAACGCCTGGATGAGTTCCACCTCGCTGCCGGAGGGCTCGGCGCCGGTGGCGTCCACGTACGGGGGGTGGTGGACCACCCCCACGGACAGCGTGCCACCCGAGACATCGTCAAAGGTCCCGTCCGGGTCGGCCGGATAGGCCGAGGACGTGCAGCCGGTCACCGCCAGGGCCACCGCGGCCCCGAGGAAGCCGCTGGTCATGGCGGCTTTCCTGGACATGTTCATGGGTCCTCCTTCTCCTGGGCCCACTGTAAGGAGAACCGTCCCCCGGTGGCTAGTTCCGGCGCAGGCGGCTACAGCGGCAGCCGGGCCTTCACGGCGAAACCGCCCTCCGGCGTCGGGCCGGCCTTGACCGTGCCGCCCAGCGCGGTGACGCGCTCGCGGATGCCCTTCAGGCCGAGGCCGGCGCCCGGCGAGGCGACGAACCCGCCACGGGCGGCCGGTCCGTTGGCGATGCGGATCCCGATCTGGTCTCCCACCGAGACCTGCACGCGGATGGCGGCGCCGGGCGCGTGCCGGAGGGCGTTGCTGATCGCCTCCTGCACCACCCGGTAGGCGGTCAGGCCCGTGGCCGGAGGGACGACGGCGGACCAGTCACCGGCCGCGCTCGCCGCCCCGAGGACGCCGGTGCCGGGTTCCGCGGTCGCCCCGCCCTGCGGAAGGAGTTCCGGATCGATCTCCAGTCCCACCTGGGCCCCGGAGGAACGGGTGGTGGCCACCAGCCGGGGGATGTCTGCGATGGTCGGCTGGGGTGCGGTGTCGGCGGCATCGTCGCCGCGCAGGATGGCGAGCAGCCCGCGCATCTCGGTCAGCGCGCGGCGGGAGGAGTCGGCGATCGAGTCGAACTCGCCCCGCGTCGGCTCATCCATGCCGGGTAGACGGTAGGGGGCGGTGGTGGCCTGCACGGAGATCACGGACATGGAGTGGGCCACCACGTCATGCAGTTCCTGGGCGATGCGGTTGCGCTGCTGCAGTTCGCGGCGCTTGGTCTCCTCCTCGGCCGTGAGCTGGCGTTCATGGTCCAGTTGATTGCGGCTGGCCAAGAGGACCCGCAGGGCGCTGCCGACGGCCAGCGCGCCGCCGGTGAGGGAGGCCACCATCGTGACGTTGGAGAGCACCCTGCCGGGGGGAAGCCCTGTGTCCGGGATCAGTGCGAGTCCGAGCCCCCCGACCACAGCACCGGCGAGCCAGGCCGCGGCCCCGAGCCGCCAGGGATGGCGGAGCGCGAGCACTAGGACGAGCAAGACGTAGGCGATCAGGGTGGTGACGGGCCACGGCCACGGGCCGGAGTCCGGGTCCACAGCGGACATCGTGCCCAGGGCCGCCGCCAGTCCCACACCGATCGCGGGCAGGGGGCGCCGCACCGCGAGCGGGAGTGCGGCGGCCTGGGCTACGGCGAGCACCATGGCGATCGCCACGTGGGTGTGGTGGACGGCGGCGAGGACGGGCCAGCCCGTGGCGATCAGGATCACGGCGGCGCAGGACGTCAGCAGCCAGGCCCAGCCACTGCGCGAGAAGCTGGCCCGGGCGGGTGACGATCCAGGGGGACGTGCCTCACCCGAGAACGGCGTGGAGGAGACGGACGAGGGAGCAGACGGCTCGGCGGCGCGCATGGCGTTCACGCTACCCGGGCGCCGGACGGCATCGGATACCCCGACGTCGGCCCGGCGCCGAGTGCGGCCGTCGTCGTGGTGGCGTCCAGCAGGGCCAGCCCGCGCATGACGGCGGGCAGGGTGAGCAGGAAGAGCACGCCGACCAGGAAGTTGAAGACGGACTCGACCGCAAAGCTGGTGGCCACGGCATCCGGGATGGCCCCGCCGGTCAAGGCCTCGAGCATGCCGGCGGCCAGGGGATACTCCTGCTCGCCGCGGGGAAGGTAGTGGCCCCACAGGACGTAGGTGGTCCCTCCGAGGGCACCTGCCGTCCAGGTCACGGAGACCACGAAGGTGAAAGTGCGCACCGGGAAGGCGATGAGGGTCTCGAAGAGCAGGTCCAGCCAGCGCCGCGGGTCGGTGAGGTAGCGGAGGGAGCCGGTGACTCCGGAGCCGCCACGGCGGTAGTCGGGCTGGTCAATCCGGCCGCCCCAGACCCGCACCCTGCGGCGGGACAGCTCGGCGAATCCGGTGGCCATCAGCAGCGCGAGGGGCAGCAGCCAGACCCCGATCCAGATGACGGCGGTGCCGAGGGCGAGCGTGAACAGGGGAACGAGCAGGACGAAGGCGAACAGGGAGACGAAGAATCCGGGCAGGACGAAGGCGTAGTCACGGCCGAGGCGGGTAAGGACGGAGCGTGTGGTGTTCATGGTGGCGAAGCTACGGAGCCGGCCGTGCCGGGACATCACCCAGCAGGGTGAACGTGGGGGCTACGTGAGGGCTACGTCGGTGTGCCGGATACCCTGGTCGGGTGAGCCAGAGACCTGCGGAGCCGTTCTCCGCCAGACACCCGATCCGCATCCTCATTGTGGATGACCAGGCCATGGTCCGCCAGGGCTTCGGGGCCCTGCTGGACGCGCAGGAGGACATGACCGTCGTCGGGAGTGCACAGGACGGTGCTGAGGTGGTGGACCTGGTCAAGCGGTCCCGGCCGGATGTGGTGCTGATGGACATCCGGATGCCGGTGGTCAATGGGCTGGACGCCACGCGTGCGGTCTTCGCGATGCCGGGGGACACTCACCCGAAGGTGATCATGCTGACCACCTTCGACGCGGACGAGTACGTCTTCGCCGCCCTGCAGGCCGGCGCCAGCGGTTTCCTGCTGAAGGACGCCACCGCCGAGGACCTCGCGAACGCCGTGCGGGTGGTCGCGGCCGGGGAGGCCCTGCTGGCGCCGTCGATCACGCAGAAGCTGATCGCGGACTTTGTCAGCCGGCCGGTGGCGCGTCAGCCGGATGTGACCGTGCTGGGGGAGCTGACCGAGCGCGAACTGGAGGTCATGCGGCTCGTGGCCACCGGACGGTCCAATGCGGAGCTGGCCGGCGAGCTGTTCCTCTCGGAGCAGACCATCAAGACCCATGTCTCCCGGATCCTCGCCAAACTCGGCCTGCGGGACCGGACGCAGATCGTGGTCACCGCCTATGAGTCGGGGCTGGTCAACGCGGGGCAGTGAAGGACCGCAAGAACGGGTCCGCCCGATGCCGGCCACCCGGGTGGGTGGCCGGCATCGGGCGGCACTATCACCAGAGGACCGACTCGTCTCAGCAGTCGTCCAGCGGGGTGGCCTCCGTCAACCCGTACTCGGCGCGCTCATCGAGCAGCAGCGGGATGAGCGTCTTGCCGGGCTGCGCCATGGTGACGAAGGCGCCCTCGGCGTTCTCCTCCCACGCGATCTCGTGCAGGTCCAGGGTGGACCCCACCTCGGACAGCTGCGCCTCGGTCAGCTGATATCCGCACATGGGGTGGGGCTCCGCGCCGTCACTGGTGGTCGGGAGCATATTGTCCTGGCCGCTGAAGTAGACGACGCCGGCCTGGTCGGCACCGGCCTGGGTGGCACGTTCGGCGGCCTGGGCCGACTGGCGGGCGAGCCGGTTCCGGTTCTCCGAGATCATGGCCAGCGAGCCGACGGCGCTCGAGTACTGCACATCCACGGCACGGCGGTTCGCCAACAGGGGATCGTTCTCCTCCTCCGGGGTCACCGGGCCCTGCGCCGCCTCCGTCAATTGCCCGGTGATGTGCTTCAGGCCCGTGTAGTTGCGCAGGATCCTGGCCTGGTGGTCACCGGCCACCTGCTGGAACGGCTCACCGTCCTTGACCAGGAGGCCGTAGATTCCGCTGGTCATGCCATTGGCCTCGATCTGTGCCCCCGTGTAGTTGTTCACCATCCGCTCGGACAGATCATGGATGGTGGAGTCCACGTTCCGGTTCCGCGGCCACAGGATCAGGGCCTGCGTGTCATAGAACTCGCGCGGGCCGAACTCGTGGAGGTCGTTGAGGACGTCTGGGTTCCAGTCCCGCATGACCGTGGCCAAGGCCTGAGCCTCCGGTGTGGCCAGAGCAAGGAAGTCCCGGTTGATGTCCACATCGTCGGCGTTCTCCCGGGTGTCGGCCTCCCAGCCGTCCGGGTTGATGAAGGTGAAGCCCACCGTGGTCTTGTTCAGCAGCCGCTTCCACGCCGGATCCTTGGTGGTGCTCAGGTCCCGGGCCAGCTGGAGACACCCCTCCCGCCCGGAGGGCTCATCACCGTGGATCGAGCAGTTGAACAGGATCATGGAACCGTCGGCGACCTCCTCCTGCGAGGCCGGTGCCGGGGAGCCGACGGTGACGAGGTTGAGGGGCCGGCCCTCCACCGACTCGCCCACCTGCTGCAGGGCGACGCGCTTGCTGGCCGCATCGAGGTCCTCCAGGAAAGTCTGCGCCTCCTCGACCGTGGTCCAGTTCGCCCCGTTGCTGGCCTCGAACGGTGTCTGCAGGCCTCGTGATGGAGCCGCGGTCAACGACCGTTCCAGAGCTTGAGAGTCGGCCGTGGCGGCCGTTGCCGATGCCTCGGACGCGTCCGGTGCGGCGGCCGTTGGGCCGGCCACCAGTGCCGTGCCGGCCAGGGCCAGCACGCAGCCGACAGCGGTGAGTCTTTTCTTGTGTCCCATGGGAAATGCCCCCCTCCTTGGTTGAGCCCGGGCCCGGTAGGACGTCCTCGCCCCCGGGCTCAGCCTCTTGAACCCGGCCAGTAGATGTGACGCGTTCAGGGAACGTCAAGGTTTAGTCTGTGGCGAGGAGGCAGACCATGACCACGTTGTTCCTCATCCACGGGCGGGGCCAGCACACTGCTCCAGGTATCCCGCCTGGTCAGGTCGCAGAGCATGCGGAGGCCCTTCGCCGCCGGTGGCTGCAGGCCCTGAACACCGGCCTTCACGACGCCGGCCGGCCGCCGATCCCGGACCTCGCCCCGGTGCTGTTCCCCTTCTACGGCAATGCGTTCCGCGACGCGGTCGCCGAACGCGAGGGCTCCGGCCCGGGGCCGGACCTCGCCCGCTGGAGTACCGGCGAGCCGTTGCCCGCCGACGTGCAGGCGGTCTGCGAGGTCAAAGCCGGCTTGGTCCATGACGTCACCGAACACCTGCGGTTCGACCCGGACTCTGCATCCCTTCACACCGAGTACCTTCACTCCGAGTCCCTCCACCCCGCGGCCGGTGAGCCGACCGACCGGGGTGTCCCGGCCGGCGTCGGGCGTCCGTGGTGGGAACTGGACGAGCTGCTGAGGGTGCCGTGGTTGCGAGCGGCGCTGCAGTTCCTGGCCGAGAGGGCGGGGGTCTCCGCTCGGGTGATCGAGGAGTACTTCACGGACGTGGCCTACTATCTGGGCTGCGCCGAGGTGCGTCAGACCGTGCTGGCGATCGTGGAAAGGGCGCTCGCGGCTGTTCCACAGGGCGAGCCCGTGGTGATGGTCGGGCACAGTCTGGGCAGCGTGGTCGCCCACGACGCGCTGACCCGGGGCGCTCAGGGACGACCGATCACCCTGGTGGCGACCACCGGTAGTCCGCTCGGACTGCCAGTAGTACAACGGCATCTGCTCGGGGGTGCGGTCAGCGTGGACGAGGGACCCGCACCCGTGCCCGCGGTGGTCCCGGCCCGGCGTTCAGCCTGGGTGAACGGCTATGACGTGCGTGATGTGGTGGCGATCCTCAACCCGCTGGGCCCCCGCCTGCGGCAAGCCGTGGCCGGGCAGGTCCGGGACGTGCGGGTCAGCACCGGTGACGAGCCGCATGCGGTGATCGGGTACCTCGAAAATGCGGCGGTGGCGGAACCGATCGGCCGGGCCGTGCTCTCCGGATCGCCAGCTTCCCGGTGAGCGTCCACGGCGCCTTCACACTGCTGAACGGCAGTCCTAGGGTGAGGGTATGCGGTGCACCTGATGCACATGATCTCCCTGATCCGCCATGGTGCACCCGGTTCGTTACTGGAGGTGCGAGATGGTTGTCTCCCATGATTCGCGGCCGGCAGCTGGCCGGCAGGATCACACCAGCCACGTCAGTCCGTATCGCCACCCCGGGCAGGCTCCCCCAGAGACGCATGGGCCGATGACCCTGTTCCGGGCCCTCTTCGAACTGGACGGCGACCAGCGGATGTCGAGGGGTGTGGCCCGTGCCATCTATGCCGTGGTGGTGGTGGGGATCGTGGTGACCTGGGTGGCTGCGGTGGTCCTCGGGTTCAGCCAGGGGACCACGCTGGGGATCCTGGCCCTGCTGCTCGGCTGGGTTCCCGCCGTGCTCTGGATAGCGTGTGCCCGGATCATCCTGGAGTTCTCGACGGCCATGGACGCCCTGATCGAGCGGCCCGCCGGCGGCCGTGCCGCGCACTAGAAATCGCTCTCGATTCTGCGCCCTTCACGCGAGTCTGCGCCCTTCACGCGATTCTGCGCCCTTCACGCGAGGTCCATCACGTGGCGCCCATGAGCGACCAGAAGACGCGGATGTCCACAGGCCCGCCGGGTCCGGCTTAACGTGTCCGGGCCTACTCATAGGGTCAGAACATGGAAGAACTCCCGTGCATCGCCTCGACCCTCGGCTCCGCCGACGCGGACGTCGGTGACGCCTGCGCGAGTACCAGAAGCACCCGCAGCGAACCACCGGCGGAGGTGACCGGGACTCTGTTCGGGCAGGTGAAGAGTTCCGAACAACTCACAGAAATCCGGGAGACCCTCGCGGGGATGGCCTCTGCCGGAACCGAGGTTGAGGCCATAGACCGGATCCGGGTCCTGGAGTCCCTCAAGGCGACGTGCGCGGCACTCCAGGCCCGCGAGGCGGTGGCCTTGGACCGTCTGCGCCGGACCCGGGAATCGGCAGAAGGAATGCCGGCCGATCAACAGGGTCGCGGAGTCGGAGATGAGGTGGCACTCGCCCGGCGGGAACCGGCACAACGGGGCGGGCGCCACATCGGCCTGGCCCGGGCCCTCTGCCATGAGATGCCGCATACCCTCCGCGCCCTGACGGACGGTGAGATCTCCGAGGAACACGCCACGGCCATGGCACGCGAGACGGCGTGGCTGCCGGTGGAACACCGCCGGACCGTGGACGCGCTGATGTCCTGCCGCCTGGGTCCTATCGGCGTGAAGAAGCTGGCCGCTGAGGCCCGGGCCCATGCCCAGCGTCTGGACCAGGAGTCCGCCGTCGCCCAGCTGGAGCGGTGCAGGACCGAACGCCGGGTCTCCGTCCGTCCGGCCACCGGCGGCATGGCCTACCTGACGGCCTTGCTGCCGATGCCCCAGGCCGTGGCGGTGTACGCGAATCTCCACCGGGACGCCAGCACCGCCGTGGGGGTGGGCGATGAGGCGGGGCGGACGCGGGACCAGATCATGGCCGACCTCCTGGTGGAACGCGCCACCGGGCAGTCTTCGGCGCCGGCGATCCCCACGGAGATCCACCTGGTGATGACGGACGCCTCGTTGTTGGATGGTGACCCTACCTCCGGCTGGTTGCCCGGCCAGGGGCCGATCCCAGCGGAACAGGCCCGGCAGATGGTGGCTGACCCTGAAGCCGAGGTCTTCCTCCGTCGGCTGTTCACGGCACCGGAATCCGGGCAATTGGTGGCCATGGACTCGAAAGCCCGGGTGTTCCCGCCGCTCCTGCGCAGGATGCTCGTCCTGCGGGACGACGTCTGCCGCACGCCGTGGTGTGAGGCGCCCATCCGGCACGCCGACCATGTGAAGCCGCATAGCGAGGGCGGCCCGACGGGCTTCAACAATGGCTCGGGACTGTGCGCGCGGTGCAACTACACCAAGCAGAACGCCGGCTGGCGTCACGAGGCCACCCCTGACGGACTGGACGTCATCACCCCCACCGGCCACCGCTATGGGAACCGGACATCGCCCCTCCTCAGCCGAATGTATCGATCTCGTCATGAGAGACCAAGGCATTCGAGTGTCCCCGAGGCGCGTGCCGCTGCCGTCCTGTCCGGCTGGAACACCGCGAGGACACTGGCGCGACTCTCCATGGCGGCCGCCCTGTCCGGGCCTGACCATCGGCTGGAACTCCGTGGGGTCGGCTCCAACCCGACCGGGCACGATTTCTCGGGTAGGAGGCTGCGGTTCTGAGTCTCCTCCATGACTACGATGAACGCACTATGACATCACGTCCCGTGGGCGCTCGCGCTGGATCCCCTGACCCACCCGAGGCGGCACGTGGACTGACCGCCGATGTCATCGTGGTCGGTGCCGGCGCGGCCGGATGTGCGGCGGCCGCCGCCCTCGCTGAGGATCCGGACCTGCGGGTCCTGCTCGTGGAGGCCGGCCCGAGGAACCGCAACCCCCTGGTGGCCGTGCCGAAGGGCTTTGTGCGGACCATGTTCGACCCGCGGATCAGCCTCGAGTACCCGGCGCTCGCGGCCCAGGAACCAGGCCCCGCGGACGTGTGGCGGCGGGGCCGGGGCGTCGGCGGCTCCACGCTCATCAACGGCACCATGTACCTGCGCGGCGAGTCCCATCTCTACGGCGGCCTGGCGAAACGCCTCGGCCCAGACTGGTCCTGGTCTGCCTTCGGACGGGCCTTCGATCACCTGGAAGAAGCCCTGCCCGTCCCCGCGCCCCGGGCCGAACCGTCGTCTGGACCGCCGTCCGAGGTTCTGCGGGCCCTGATCGCCGGCCTCGGGGAGACCGGGGTGCCGTTCGTGCCGGACGTGCGCGCCGCCGTCGGGCCCCGGGTGGGACGCACCCCAGCCACCATCAGCGGCGGGATGCGGCGGAGTGCAGCCACGTTGTTGCGACCAGGACTCCGTGCGGGAAACCTGAGAGTGCTCACGGGGCAGACGACCGTGCGGGTGCTGACCGCCGGTGACCGCGCGGTCGGCGTGGAGACGGCCCTCGCAGACGGCAGTCGCATCCGTCACAGTGCCCGGCGTCAGGTGGTCCTCACCGCGGGGACGTTGGAGACACCGCCGCTCCTGGAGCGCTCGGGCATCGGGGACCCGGACCGGTTGCAGCACCTCGGGATCGACACTGTCGTCTCAGCGCCGCGGGTCGGTGAAGGTCTCAAGGAGCAACGCGGGGCCACCGTTAAGGCTCGGATCCGCCCCGGACTCGGGCTCAACGGCCGGCTCGGGACCACGCGAGGACTGCTCGGTGCCACTGCCCAATACCTGGTGACCCGATCGGGGCCCCTCGCCTCCGGCCCCTACCCCCTCGCCGCCTCTGTGGACTCGACCGGCGGGAACCGGCCGGATCTGCAACTGCTGCTGACTGACATCTCGACGGACGGCACGGGCCTGGCGCCCGCGGACCATGCCGGACTGATGATCCAGGCCTATGCCCTCAGCCCGTACTCCACCGGCTCGGTCCACGCGGTGAGCACCGACCCCCACCGGTCCCCGCACGTCCGTGCACCTTTGCTCGAGGATTCCCGCGACCGGGCGGCCGCCGCCCGTGCCCTGACGGCGGCCCGCGCCGTGCTCGCCGCACCGGCGCTCTCGGGCGTGGTCCTCGAGGAGGAGTTGCCGGGTGCCAGTGCCCCCGACGGTGACGACGAGGCCGCCGCCTCCTTCGTCCACACCTCCGGCGGCGGGATTTACCACGCCGTGGGGACCTGCGCGGCCGGTGGATCGGACGCGGTGGTGGATGAGCGCCTGCGCATCCGGGGCATCGACGGCCTGCACGTGGCCGACCTCTCCGCCGTGCCCACGCACCCGTCCGGGGGGACAGCCGCGGTGGCCATGGCACTGGGGCTCCTGGCCGGGATCCGGATCAGGGAGGGCCGATGACGGCCATCGTCCGGACCCAGGGCTCCTATACCCGCCGCCACGGCGAACTGGTGTTCGGCGGGTCGCCGTGGGGATTGGCCCGACTGTCCGCTCCGGCCCGTCCCTTCGCCAAGACGGTCCTGAGTCGCGGCTCGGGGGAGGCCGAGCCGGTCGACGATGTGGAACGTGCCACCGCACGACTGCTCGTGGACCGCGGTCTGGCCCTGCCTGTCCACCCGCCTCGGCGGCCCCGTCCGGACGAGGTGGAGGTGATCGTGCCGGTCCACGGTTCGGCCGTGCCCCTGGCGCGTCTCCTCCCGGCCGTGCACGGATATCGCGTGACCGTGGTGGATGACGCCTCGGCCGTGGCCGACGCCCGGGACATCGCACGGGTCTGTGCGGACCACGGCGTGCGCCTGGTGGTCCTGCCCGAGAACGTCGGACCCGGGGGCGCCCGCAACGCCGGTCTGGCCGCGTCCAACGATTCACCGGGGGCGCCGGCCGACTTCGTCGCGTTCCTGGACGCGGACACCGTGCCCACCGAGGGCTGGCTGGACGTCCTGCTTCCCCACTTCGACGACCCGGCGGTGGCCGTCGTCGCTCCCCGGGTCCGCGGCACCGTGACCGGGGCCGGCCGCGGCACCGTCCTGGAACGGTTCGAGTCCCGGCGCGGCGGACTCGACCTCGGGTCCCAGGCGCGGCGCGTCGCTCCCGGTGGCCAGATCGGCTATGTCCCCACCGCCGCCCTGCTCGTGCGGCGCTCGGCTCTGCCTGATCCGCCCTTCGAACCCGGGCTGCGAGTGGGGGAGGACGTCGACCTGATCTGGCGCCTCGTCGCAGCCGGCCACACCGTCCGGTACCTGCCAGCCGCCGAGGTCCATCATGGGGTCCGCTCTGGACTGGCGGAGTGGTCACAGCGTCATGCCGCCTACGGGACCTCGGCCGTCCCGCTCGAGGACCGGCACCCTGGCCGGCTCGCCCCAGTGACCTGGGGCTGGCCCGGCCTGGTGATGCTCCTTGGGAGCCTGGTGGCTGTTGGTGGTCGGGGGCCGGTGCGCCGGATGGGCGTGGTGGTCGCCGCGGGCGGTGCGGCGGTCCAGCTCGGCACCAGCGTCCGCCGCTTCCACCGCCAGGGTCTGCCCGTCTCCGGCGGCGCCGAGGTGGCCCTGCTCGGACTGCGGTCCGAGGTCACTGCCGTCGGCAACGCCCTGCGCCGCGAGTGGTGGCCGCTCGGGGCCGCAGCGCTCGTGGTGTCCGTGGCGCCGGCGAGCCGGGCGCGGCAGGTGGCGCGCGCCGTCGTCGTGCTGGCCCTGGTTCCGACGATGCCGGACACCCTGCAGGCCGCCCGGCACTGGGTTCATGACCGTGTCAGCCGGGACGGCACGGCGCGCGACGCCGGTGCAGCCCTCGATCCCGTGCGGCACCTGGTCCTCCGACTCGTGGCGGACGCGGCCTACGGTACCGGCGTGCTCCGCGCCGCGGTGCGGTCCCGGCGGTGGGCGGTGCTGCGCCCGCGGCTGCGCCAGCGGGCGACTTAGGCTCTGCTATCCCGGCGGCTGCTGCGGCCTATCCCGTGAGGCCGTCGAACGCGGCGAGGGCCCGGTCCCGGAGCCGGGCGAAGAGGTCCGCTCCCTCGATGGCGCTGGCTCCGGTCGGATCACCGAGCACGCCGTTCGGGCTGACGTCACGCACCCCGTGCGCCATCATCTCGGCGAGGAGCTCTCGCACGGGCGTGGTGTTGCCGGGTTCGGCGTGCTCCAGCCGCACCCGATCCGGGGTCAGGTGCAGCATCAGCGAGGTCTCCGTCCGTCCGGCGTGGGCGTCCATTCCCGGCAGGCCCAGATGGTGGGGGAGGAGTCTGCGCCCTTCGGCCGTGCACAGTTCGGCTGCGGACCGGAGGGCTTCCACATTGCCGCCGTGGCCGTTGACCACCATGACTGCTGAGAACGTCGGAGTGGAGCTGCGGACCGCCTCGACGATGAGCTGACGTAGGGCGTCGCTGCCGATGGACAGCGTGCCGGGGAAGTCGGCATGTTCCCCACTGGCGCCGATCGGGAGGGTCGGGGCGAGGGCCGCACGAGGCCGGGCAGCCGCCACGGCGGTGGCCACCGCCGTGGCGGTGACGGTATCCGTGTCCAGGGGAAGGTGCGGACCGTGCTGCTCCAGCGCTCCGACGGGGAGCACGAGCACCGGGGCCGCGCCGCCGAAGGTCTGTGGGTGGATGTCCGGCCAGGTGGCGTCAGCGAGTCTCATCGGCGTTCTCCTCGTGAAGGGTCGCGGTGCCCGTGGTGATCCGGTGCTGCTGTCCGTGGGCGGGTGTGCGTGCGGACGCGTGGACAGGCGTGGTGGAGAGGTGGGCGGTCAGTTGCGCGGCGACGCCCTGCTCCAGCCGGTCCAGGTCCACGATCGCGGCGAAGGCGGTGTCGATGAAGGTCGAGAGGTCGGTGTCGGGCGAGGGAATCCACTGTCGATAGGCGGCGACGGCCGCGCTCAAGGCGACCTCACCGACCAATTCTGGAACGAAGGACGTGGGATCCAGATCGAGGCGTCGAGCCGTGAACTCCGCGATGACCCGCCGCCAGTCCAGGAATTTCACGAGCGACCGGGCGATCAGCTCGGGCTCTGTGAGGATGAGTCCCAGGCGCGCGCGGTGCTGGTCGACGGCGTCCGGCGGGACGCGGTTGAAGTCCACGACGGCTTGGCGCACGGCGGCCATCAGGGGGATGTCATCCGGCATCAGGGCCAATTCTCCGCGCAGCCGTTCGACCTCCCGGCCGAAGTCGCCCCAGGGCAGGTCCGCCTTCGTTGGGAAATAGCGGAAGAAGGTCCGGCGGGACACTCCCGCCGCCTCGGCGATCTGTTGGACCGAGACGTTCTCATACCCGAGGCGGGTGAAGAGCTCCACGCCGATCTCGGCCAGCACGTCATGCGTGGTGGCACGGGGACGGCCCAGCGCACGGTCAGGCGTCTCGTGGTTCTCGGTCAAGGTCCCTCCTCTCACGTCCAGGAACTCTCACTTCCAGGAAGATTGTTCACCAGGTTGTGAACGATCCATTGCTTTGGCACCCAGTGTCATTTAGTCTCCCATCATGTGAGTGATTCAGCTCACATCTTTTCAGTACTTTCCCGGGAGGAATCTATGGATCAGTCCAGCACCCACGCCCAGAGCACTGACCCCGAGGTCACAGCGGACGACCTCGTCGAGGACGTCTCGATCGACGGCATGTGCGGGGTCTACTGACCTTGGCCACCACTACACACCCGGCTGTGGATCCGGGATCGGGGCTCGGCCTCGATCCCGGGAAGGCCTGGATCCTGAATCCTCGCGTGGCGGTGCGGCCTGAGCCCTTCGGGGCCCTGCTTTACCACTTCGGCACCCGCCGCCTCAGCTTCCTCAAGGACACCCGACTCGTCGACCTGGTCACGGCCTTGGCCGACTTCCCGAGCGTGGACGCGACGTTCACCGCCCTGGATATCGAGGAGAAGGCACGTCCCGGCTACGTGTCAGCCCTGCAACGACTCGCCGACACGGACATGCTGCTGCCGTCCACCGACCACGACTGAATCCCTGGAGTTTGCCTTGACCCTCGCGCCCGAGCGCCGCCCGACCCTCACCGACCACTTCGAACGCGGTCTCGATTCCCCGATCTGCCTGACCTGGGAACTGACCTACGCCTGCAACCTGAGCTGTTCGCACTGCCTCTCCGCCTCCGGGCGCCGCGATCCGAACGAGTTGTCCACCGAACAGTGCAAGGAGATCATCGACGAGCTCCAGCGGATGCAGGTCTTCTACGTCAACATCGGCGGCGGCGAGCCGACCGTCCGCTCCGACTTCTGGGAGATCGTCGAGTACGCCACCAGCCACGACGTGGGCGTGAAGTTCTCCACCAACGGGGTGCGCATCACGCCGGAGGCCGCGCAGCGGATCGCCGACAACGGCTACATCGACGTGCAGATCTCCCTCGACGGGGCCACCGCGGAGGTCAACGACGCCCTGCGGGGCAAGGGCTCCTTCGACCTCGCGGTCCGGGCGATGCAGAACCTGAAGGATGCCGGGGTCGAGGGGTTCAAGATCTCCGTGGTCATGACCCGGCACAACATCCCGCAGCTCGACGAGTTCAAGGCCCTGGCGGACGAGTACGGTGCCACGCTGCGCATCACCCGCCTGCGACCCTCCGGACGTGCGGTGGATGTCTGGGATGACATCCACCCGCGACCCGAGCAGCAGCGCGAGCTCTACGACTGGCTGGTGGCCCACGGCGAGGGGGTGCTGACCGGTGACTCGTTCTTCCATCTCTCGGCTTACGGACAGACCCTGCCGGGCCTGAACCTCTGCGGTGCCGGGCGCGTGGTGTGCCTGATCGACCCGGTCGGTGATGTCTATGCCTGCCCCTTCGCGATCCACGATGAGTTCAAGGCCGGCAACACGGTGACCGACGGCGGCTTCGCGGCCGTCTGGCGGGGTGCCGAGCTGTTCACCGAGCTGCGCGAGCCACAGACGGGCGGGGACTGCGCGGGGTGTGAGTTCATCGACACCTGCCGCGGCGGATGCATGGCCGCGAAGTTCTTCACCGGCCTGCCGCTCGACGGACCAGACCCTGAATGCGTGCGCGGTCTCGGCGAGGACCTCCTCCAAGGTCGGGAGGCGGACCTGGAGTTCCCACGGCCCAGCGTCGACCGGTCACACCGGACCTCACCGCCCCGCCCACGCTCGAAGTCCCGCCCGGTGCCGGTGAGCATCGGCATGGGCGCACCCGCACGCCCGCCAGTCAGTGCCTGCGAGATCGACCCCCTGGCCGGATTCGTGCCCCCTGCCTCCGAGGCCTCCTCGTCCTGACCGGATCCCCCTCCGCCATCACCGCACATCTGAATCACATCCAGCTCCATCCACCGTCACACCACCCCCACGGCAATCAGAACGGCAATCAGACTAAGGAGTCACATCATGGGTGCACGTCTCGAAGGCAAGGTCGCGTTCATTTCCGGAGGAGCACGGGGGCAGGGCAGAAGCCATGCCGTGCGTCTCGCGGAGGAGGGCGCCGACATCATCACGTTCGACATCTGTCAGGACGTGGAATCGAATCCCTATCCCGGCCCGCGTGCCGAGGACCTGGCGGAGACGGTCCGTCAGGTCGAGGCGCTGGACCGGCGCATCATCGCCCGCCAGGCCGACGTCCGCGACTTCGCGGCCGTCAAGGCCGTCGCGGACGAGGGTTTCGCTGAGTTTGGGCGACTCGATATCGTCTCCGGCAATGCTGGCATCCTGGGCGAGGTCAATCAACTGGCGGACCAGTCCGAAGACGGCTGGCAGGAGATGATCGACATCAACCTCACCGGCGTCCGCCACACGGTCAAAGCTGCCCTTCCGCACCTTCGTGTCGGTGGCAACGGCGGCGCGATCATCCTCACCAGCTCGACGGCGGGTATTAAGGGCTACGC
This sequence comes from Citricoccus sp. NPDC079358, assembly GCF_040702545.1. Classification (NCBI taxonomy): domain Bacteria; kingdom Bacillati; phylum Actinomycetota; class Actinomycetes; order Micrococcales; family Micrococcaceae; genus Citricoccus; species Citricoccus sp. NPDC079358. The sequence continues at coordinate 56,026 of NZ_JBFBLI010000013.1, read as the reverse complement.
CAATATGGCGCACTACGTCGCCGCCAAGCATGGCGTAGTCGGCCTGATGAAGACACTGGTGCTTGAACTGGGCAAGGAAAACATCCGCGTCAACACGATCCACCCCACCCAGGTGGACACGGACATGATCCAGAACGAGGCGATCTACAAACTGTTTGTCCCCGGTAAGGACAATCCCGGCCGGGAGGACTTCGCAGAGGTCTCCCGGACTATGCAGGCGCTGGACGTCGACTGGGTCGAGGCCCGGGACATCTCGAACGCGCTGCTATTCCTCGCCTCCGACGAGGCCCGCTACATCACCGGTCAGCAGCTCAAGGTCGACGCCGGCCAGACGAGCCTCTAAACAGAAGGGAAATTGATCATGGGTGCACGTCTCGAAGGCAAGGTCGCGTTCATTTCCGGAGGAGCACGGGGGCAGGGCAGAAGCCACGCAGTGCGTCTCGCGGAGGAGGGCGCCGACATCATCACGTTCGACATCTGCCAGGATGTCGAGCACGTCCCCTACGCGGGCCCCACCGCCGAGGACCTGGCGGAGACCGTCCGTCAGGTCGAGGCCCTGGACCGGCGCATCATCGCCCGCCAGGCCGACGTCCGCGACTTCGCGGCCGTCAAGGCCGTCGCGGACGAGGGCTTCGCCGAGTTCGGCCGTATCGACATCGTCTCGGCCAATGCCGGGATCTCTGGCGAGATGGCTGAAGCAGACGTCATGTCGGAAGGCGGCTGGCAGACGATGATCGACATCAACCTCACCGGGGTGTGGCACACGGCCAAGGCCGCGATCCCGCACCTCAAGGCCGGCGGCAACGGCGGCTCGATCGTCCTCACCAGTTCTCTGGCCGGCCTCAAGGGCATGGGCAACATCGCCCACTATGTCTCGGCCAAGCACGGAGTGGTCGGCTTGATGCGGACGCTCGCCCTCGAGCTGGCCCCGCACAGCATCCGCGTGAACTCCATCCACCCGACCCAGGTGGACACCCCCATGATCATGAACGAGGCCACGAAGAAGCTGTTCCGCCCCGACCTGGAGAACCCCACCGACGAGGATTTCGCCGCGACGTCCCAATCCATGAACTCGCTGCCCATCCCGTGGGTCGAGCCGGTGGACATCTCCAATGCCCTGCTCTTCCTCTCCTCTGAGGAAGGCCGCTACATCACCGGTGTCCCGCTGCCCGTGGATGCCGGCGCCGGCCTCAAGTCCGTTATCTTCTGAGCCCGTCGCCTCACCTTTTACCGCTCTCGGCACCATAACCGCATCACGAGACAGGAGTCATACACCATGACAGGACGTATGAAAGGCAAGGTCGCCTTCATCACCGGCGCTGCCCGCGGGCAGGGCAGGAGTCACGCCATCCGGCTGGCTGAGGAGGGCGCGGACATCATCGCCGTCGACCTCTGTGCCCCGGTGGACAGCCTTGACGGGTTCTACGAACTGCCGGGAGAGGACGAGCTTCAGGAAACCGCGCGACAAGTGGAGGCGCTGGACCGTCGCGTGGTGACGCGCGTCGCAGACGTGCGCGATCTCGACGCACTGAAGTCGGCGGTCAACGATGGCGTGGCTGAACTCGGGGCCGTCAACGTCATCGTCGCCAATGCGGGGATCTTCACCTTCGGGGCGAACACGCATGAGATCAGCGAGACGTCGTGGAAAGACATCCAGGACATCAATCTCACGGGCGTGTGGCACACCTACGCCGCGGCTGCCGAGCATCTGATCAAGGCCGGCAAGGGTGGTTCCGTCATCATCATCTCGTCTCTAGCCGGATTCAAGGGACTGGCGAACGTCGCTGCCTATACCACTGCGAAGCACGGCGTTGTCGGTCTGATGAAGGTCCTCGCGAATGAACTGGGACCACACGGCATTCGCGTCAACACCATCCATCCGAACTCGATCGACACGCCCATGGTCAAGAACGAGAGCGCGTACCGGCTCTTCCGGCCGGACCTGGACGAACCGAAGGCGTCTGACGCCGAAGCAGCATTTGCGGGCTTGAACCCCTTCGGGAAGGCCTGGATCGAGCCCATTCACGTGTCCAACGCGGTACTGTGGCTCGCTTCCGATGAGTCGTACTACGTCTCCGGCGGCCAGATTCCGGTCGACGGAGGCGCGGCGATCAAGTAGGAAGAGCATGAGCATCCAGTCAACGGGCCTGCGGGACAGCAGCCACGTGACCCGCGTCCGTGAGAGCCTCGGCCACCGCGTCGTCGGCCGCGAACGTGAACTCGACCTGGTCCTCGCCGCGGTGGCGGCCGGGCGGGACATCCTGCTGGAAGGCCCCCCGGGGACGTCCAAGTCCACGATCCTGCGAGCCATCGCCGAGGAATGGGGCATCCCCTTCGTCCTGGTCGAGGGCAACGCGGACCTGACCCCGTCGAAGCTCCTCGGCGGGCATGACCCCGCCCGTGTCCTGCGGGAGGGGTACCGGGATGAGAATTTCGTGGACGGCCCACTCGTGCGGGCCATGCGCGAGGGCGGCTTCCTCTACATCGAGGAATTCAACCGCGCGCCGGATGACACGCTCAACACGCTGCTGACGGCCATGGCGGAGCGCCAGGTCACGATCCCGCGGATCGGAACCATCACGGCGCAGCCGACCTTCCGCATCATCGGATCGATGAATCCCTACGACAACGTCGGGACCACCCGATTGTCCACCTCGGTGCATGACCGGTTCAACCGCCTTGTCCTCGGGTACCAGGATGCCGCGGCGGAGCACCGGATCGTGGCTTTGCGCACCGGCTTCGGGCCCGACGGCGGCCAGGAGGTCCCAACGCGGCTCGCCTCGGCGTTGGTCTCGGACGCCGTCGCCCTGACCCGGGCCACCCGGGAGCACGAGGACACCCGCCAGGGCAGTTCGGTGCGGGGAGCCATCGACCTGGCCCTGGTGGCCGCCCAACTGCTGAAGCTGCATGGCCTGGACACCCCGGGTGAGGGGCGGGTGAGCGCGGAGGACACCCCGCGACGCCGCTATGCGGACGTCCTCCTGGACGCCGCCATGGTCTCCCTGTCCGGGCGCCTCCACGTGGACGAGGCCGCGGGGACAACCCCGGAGCGGGTGCTGCGGGAGATCTGGGAGGACCACTTCATCCTGAGACCCGCGGCGGCTGAGCCAGGTTGAAGGCAGATCGAGGACGAAGCTCCCATCGTGCGCCGGACGCAGGAGGCACCGGGCCGGCGTCGCAGGCCGAAGTTGCTCGAGGAGGACCCGACGGTCTTCGAGCCGGCCACCGGCGAGGGTGGGGGGCAGGTGCTGACGGCCAGCGGTGCGGGCAAAGACGCCACCGCCCGGGTCCGGGGAACGGCCGCACCGGGGGAGACCGGCGAGGACAGCAGGGTCATCGACCTGGAGGACCTGGACGAGCACGCGGACCGGGAAGCACTGCGTCGGGCACGCGAAATCGCCCTGTCCTTGGCGATTCCCCAGCCGCCGCGGCGGGCGACGGCGCGGCGTGGACTGGGCGACCTGGAGCAGCTCCCGTTCCGGGGCAGTGCCGAGGACATCGACCTGGAGGCGACGGTGGAGAACCTCGTGGCCAAGCCGGTCCCGGAACCCTCGGACATCGTGGTGCGCGAGCGCATCCGGCAACGCCGGGCGATGGTGCTGCTCCTCGATGTCTCGGGCTCGATGCGCGGGGAGAGGGTCCGCTCGGCCGCGGCTGCCGTGGGCGCCATCGTGGGGGAGTTCGCCCGGGACGACCTGGCCGTGATCGCGTTCTGGTCCGATGCCGCCCGCATCGCACCGATGGGCCAGGCCGGCACCCCGGGTGGGATCCTCGAGACGCTCGTGCGCATCCCGGCACGCGGGCTGACCAATGTGGAGCATCCCCTGCGCCTGGCCCGGGACGAACTCGCCAGGGTTCCCGCGGCGGAGGGCCGTGTGCTGCTGCTGTCCGACTGCGTCCACAACGCCGGACCGGACCCCCGCTCTGCGGCCGCCAGCCTGCCCCGGCTGGACGTCCTCCTCGACACGTCGGGGGAGAAAGACGTGGACCTCGGGCGCGACCTGGCCCGGCTCGGGCGAGGACGGCTGGAGACCGTGCGTACCTTTCGGGACCTGCCGCGGGCCCTGTCGAGGATCCTGAGCCCGTGAAGTTCATCCTGATCAACAACGACCAACGATACCCAACAGTGAGGACGGCATCACCATGACCAATCCGTGGTTCGAGAGCGTGGCGGAGGCCCAGCGCCGGGCGAAGAAGCGCCTTCCGGCGTCCGTGTACATGGCCCTGGTGGCCGGTTCGGAGCGCGGCATGACCGTGCAGAACAACATCGACGCCTTCGCCGAGCTCGGCTTCGCGCCCAAGATCACGGGCAACCCGCTCGCACAGGACACCCGAACCACCATCATGGGAGTGCCCGTCGAGTCGCCGGTGATGATCTCTCCCACCGGGGTCCAGGCTGTGCATCCCGAGGGTGAGATCGCGGTCGCCCGGGCGGCGAACAACCGGGGCGCGGCCATGGGGCTCGGGGCGTACTCCTCCAAGGCCATGGAGGATGTGATCCCCGAGAACCCGGGCCGGACCTTCTTCCAGCTGTACTGGTCGGGTGGCCGTGACCAGATGCTGGCGCTCGCGCAGCGTGCCAAGGACGCCGGGGCGGCCGGACTGATCATCACCCTCGATTGGACGAACGGTTACGGCCGGGACTGGGGCAGCCCGGAGATTCCGCAGGAGATGAACCTCAAGGCCATCCTCAAGTACGCCCCGGAGATCATCGCCGGCGGCAAGTTCGGCTACGCCCTGGACTGGGCCAGAACCCTGCGCCCGCCGGAGCTCTCCGTGCCGAATGCCGTGCCGAAGGGTGAGCCGGCGCCCGGATTCTTCGAGGCCATGGGCTGGTGGCGCCAGACCGAGATCCCCTCGTGGGATGACATCGCCTGGTTGCGCCGGCAGTGGGACGGGCCGTTCATGGTCAAGGGCATCACCCGGGTGGACGACGCCAAGGCCGCCCGGGACGCCGGTGTCACCGCCGTCTCCGTGTCCAACCACGGCGGCAACAACCTCGATACGACGCCGGCCACCATCCGGCTGCTGCCCGCCGTCGCGGAGGCCATTGGCGAGGACGTCGAGGTGTACCTCGACGGCGGCATCCGCCGCGGCTCCCACGTGTACAAGGCCCTGGCCCTCGGAGCCCGCGGGGTGCTGATCGGCCGGGCCTACCTGTGGGGCATGAGCGCCAACGGGCAGGCCGGGGTGGAGAACGTCCTGGACATCATGAAGGACGGCCTGAAGGCGGCCATGATGGGCAACGGCCATGCGACCCTGACCGAGATCTCCGCCCAGGACCTGCTCATCCCGCCGGGCTTCGCCATCACCGCCGGCGGCGACGAGGGCCACGTCTGGGGCGCTCCGGCCCTGGGCTCCTCCGCCATCGAAGGGGCTGCCGGCGGGCTGGGTCCAGCCACCCGTCCACGCCTGAGCTTCTGACCCCCGCAGTACTTCTGAGCTGGGCGTTTGCCCCGGGGCGCTGGCGATCCGCCTCGGCGACTATCGTGTGATGGGAGGCACACGAGGAGGAGGAGTCCTGGCTGGCGAGGATCAACGAAGCATGCTGTCCAGGATGGCGTCCATCCTCCGAGCCTTCGAGCGGGGCGCGGAGGAACTGACCGCCACCGAAGTCAGCCGCCGAACCGGGCTTCCGGCCTCCACCTGCCACCGGATCATGCGTTCCCTGGCCGAGGAGGGAGTGCTGGAGATCGGCGAGGGGCACCGCTATCACGTGGGCCTCTGGTTGTGGGAGGTGGCCGCCCACGCGCCACGGTCCGGCGGTATGCAGCAGGCGGCACTGCCGTTCATGCAGGACCTCATGGACATCACCGGCCACCCGGTCCACCTGGCCGTGCGCGACGGCTCGCAGGCCGTCTTCATCGAGCGGATGTCCCATTGGCGCGCGCGGAACTCCCGGCCCTACATCGGAAGCCACTACCCGCTGCACCTGACCTCGGTGGGCCTGATGCTGCTGGCCCACGCGCCCACGGAAGTCCAGGAGGACTACCTGACGGGCCGTCTGGAGCAGCGGACGCCCTTGACCGTCACCAGTCCTCAGGAACTGCGGCGGATGCTGGCCTCGATCAGGTCACGCGGCTTCGCCGTCAGTGACCGCCAGGTCGTCATGGACGCCATCTCCGTGGCAGCGCCGATCCGTGACACCCACGGCCAGGTCATCGCGGCCCTGTCCGTCAACACGCCCCTGGGGAGCCTGAAGGAGCAGACCATGGCCCATGCCGTCCAGACGACCGCCTTGGCCATCACGAGGTCCATGGCACTGAACGTCCAGATGAACCGCTAGATTCGGCACATTGTGTGACTCAGATCTCACTGACTGAGATCTCCGTAGAGCTGGATCGCCCCCGTTGGCAAAGTCGTGTTCGGCGATCCATCCGAACAAGGAGTCAACGATGTCCCTGCAATCCCCACTCGTCCGATCCCAGGTCAACCGACGCGGTTTCCTCGCCGGCACCCTGGGTCTGTCTGCACTCGGCATGACCGGACTTCTCAGCAGCTGCGGTACCGCATCCTCCAGTGCCGCGGGCGGCGCTGAAGGCGGAACCGCACCGTTCACCTACCTGAGCTACTTGCCGATGGAGACGCTTTCGGTCGCTCCCGAACTGCTGGCGGACGCCGGAGGCCACTTCGAGAACCACGGCCTGAAGGTCACGTTCCAGTCCACCAAGGGCTCCCCCCAGGCCATCCAGACGCTCGTGGCCGGGGCAGGCCCGCTGACCCGTGTGGGGGCCATCGACCTGATCACGGCAGCCGCGGACGGTCAGCCCCTCGTCAACGTGGGCAGCATCGTTCGCGGCTCGTCGATCCGCATCCTCAACTCCACGGCGAATCCACTGGAGAAGCCCGAGGACTTCCTCGGCAAGACCATCGGGGTGCCCTCCGAGGGCGGTACCAGCGACAAGTCGCTGTCCCTGATGCTGCACAAGGCCGGCTTGAACCCCGACGACGTCGCACGCCAGGTCGTCGGCCTGGGCCCCGGGACCTTTGAACTGGTCAAGCGTGGGGACATCGCGGGGTACATGGTCAGCATCGACCAGTCCATCGTCACCCAGCAGCAGTTCGCGGGCGAGGCACAGGCGTTCGACGCCGGCGATGCCGTGCGCGCCGACTCCCAGATCTACACCGCCACCCAGCAGTCCCTGGAGGAGCACGGTGAACACATCACGGCGTACATGGCCGCCATCCGGGATGCCGTCCAGGAGATCGTCGACGACGAATCACTGGAATCGGTCATTGAGACGATGCGGTCGAAGTACTCCTTCGGGTCCCTGGATGACGACGCCGTCGCCACGGAATCCCTGAGCCAGAGTAGGGACCTCTGGACCGCGAAGGGGACCCAGCCGCTGCTCACCACGGATGAGAGCTACTGGGCCGAAGGATACGAGGAGCTCGTGGCTGCCGGGATGGTCGAGGCCGGCTCGGACCCGTTGGAGTGGTTGGACAACAGCTACCTGCCCGCCTCCTGAGTCCCGCCCATCCCCGAGGAGCAATCATGAGCATGCAAACCCAGCCCTCCGTGGCAACGCCTGAGCCTGCGGCGCCGGACTCGAGTCCGGAGATCCGGATCTCCGGACTCGGCAAGACCTACAAGACCGAACGCGGGACCACCCACGCGCTCTCCGACATCAACCTGGACATCCGCAAGGAGGAGTTCGTCTCCCTGATCGGCCGTTCCGGTTGCGGGAAGACGACGCTGCTGCGCATCATGGCCGGACTGGTCCCGCCCACCGCCGGTCACGTCGAGATCGGCGGACGCGCCCTGTGGCACCACGAGACGGTCGACTCATCCGTCATCCGGCGTCTCGGCGTCGTGTTCCAGGATTCGAATCTCTTCCCCTGGTACAACATCGAGGACAACATCGCCCTGCCCCTGCGCCTGCGCGGGGTCAAGAAGAACGAGCGGCGGGACCGGGTCCGGGAACTGGCCGAACTGGTGGGGCTGCAGAACTTCCTCCCCAACTATCCCCGCGAGCTCTCCGGCGGCATGCGCCAGCGGGTGGCCATCGCCCGGGCACTCAGCGACAACCCCGAGCTCCTCCTGATGGACGAGCCGTTTGGCGCCCTGGACGCGCTGACCCGCGAAAAGATGAACATGGAGATCCAGCGCATCGCCCTGGCCACCCGCGCCACCGTCGTCTTCGTCACCCATGACATCGACGAGGCCGTGGCCCTGGGGGACCGGGTCGTCCACCTCACTCCGCGCCCCGGTCGCATCAAGGACGTCGTCGAGGTCCCCCTGGCCCGGCCCCGCGGACTCGAGATCAAGAAGGACGCCGCCTTCCACGGGCTGGTCGGGAACCTGCACACCTCACTGAACGAAGAGGACGACCATGAATCGTAAGAAGCTGCTGAAAGTCCTGCCGTGGATCACCACTCCCGGACTCCTCGTGGTGCTGTTCGTGATCTGGGAACTGAGCGTCAAGGCGCTGGACGTCTCCCCGTTGATTCTGCCTCCACCGAGCATGATCTTCGAGAACCTCGGGGAACTCCTCGCGCAGCCCACCACCTGGGACAACGTGCGGGTGACCGTCATCGAGATCGTCCTGGGCTTCGTGGCCGGTGTGCTGGCCGGTGTGATCGTGGGGGTCATCCTGGGGAAGCTACCCCTGGTGGAGGCCAGCGTCAGGCCCTTGATCATCGCCCTGGAGGTGGTGCCGAAGGTCGCCCTCATCCCGCTGTTCGTCATCTGGTTCGGGTTCGGCATGACCACCAAGGTCATCATCGCCGGCCTCCTGGCCTTCTTCCCCGTCATGCTCAACGTCCTGCTGGGCGTGCGCTCCGTGGACCGGGGGCACCGGGACCTGATGCAGAGCATCAACGCCAGCCGGTGGCAGACCTTCCGGCATCTGGAGTACAAGAGCATGATGCCGCACGTCTTCGCCGGCATGGAGACGGCCATCGTGCTGGCGGTGATCGGCACCATCGTGGGCGAGTACCTGGGTGGCAACGAGGGACTGGGCTACATGGTGGTGAAGACCCTCAACGAGCTCAATGCACCGGCGTTGTTTGCGGTCATCCTGATGCTGGCCACCGTGGGACTGATCATGTACTTCATCGTGACCTCCTTCAAGCGCGTGGCGATCCCCTGGCACGAATCCGTCTATGGGCGAAAGGATGTGGGCTGAATGGAACTGCGCAGCAACTTCCCGGTTGGCTCTCCCCGGTGGGCGACCCGCCGGACGCAATGGAAGGCACTCGGCCTCAGTGACGAGGATGTGGTCAAGCCGAAGATCGCCGTGGTCAACTCCTCCTCGAAGCTCTCTCCCTGCTTCAGCCATCTTGACGTCATCGCCGACCAGGTGGTCGAGGCCATCCGGGAGGCCGGGGCCGTGGGCTTCGAGATCAGGACGGTGGCACCCACCGACTTCATCATGGCCGCCGGTGGCCGGGGCGGCTACGTGCTGTCCAGCAGGGACCTGCTGGCCAATGACATCGAGGCGGCCGTGGAGGGCGGCCAATTGGACGGCATGATCTGTCTGGCCTCGTGCGACAAGACGACACCGGGCCAGCTGATGGCGGCCGGACGGATCAACGTGCCCACCATCGTGGTGCCCTGCGGATACCAGCCCTGCGGAATCCTGGACAACGGCGAGCCTGCGGACATCGAGGAGGTCTTCATGAAGGCCGGCCACGTGGCCACCGGGGGCATCACCATCGAGGACCTCTGCACGATCAGCGACCGGGCCATCGCCGGCCCCGGCGTCTGCACCGGCATGGGAACCGCCAACACCATGCACATCATGGCCGAGGCACTCGGCATGAGTCTGCCGGGATCGGCACCCGTGGCGGCCAACAGCACGGCGATGTGGGAGAACGCGCGTGCCTCCGCCCGGACCATCGTTGAGGCGGTGTTGGCCCAGCGTCGTCCCCGGGACATCTTGACCCCGGGCGCCTTCCGCAACGCCGTCGCGGCCGTGCTGGCCGTGAGCGGATCGATCAACAGTGTCAAGCACCTGCAGGCCATCGCCGTGGAATCCGGTGTGGACGTGGACATCAGTGCACTGTTCGCCGAGCTCGGCCGCGAGGTGGGCCCGCTCACGGCCATCCGGCCGAGTGGCCCGGACAGCATTGAAGACCTGGAGGCCGCCGGGGGAGCACTCGGCGTCCTCTTGCAACTGCGACCTGTCCTGGACCTCGAGGTCGCCACCATCGGCGGATGCACGCTGCGCGAGGTCCTGCAGCGGGCACCGGAGCCGGACGCCAGCATCATCCGCCCCCTGCACGAGCCGCGTGCCACACACGCCACCATCCAGATCCTGTACGGGTCCCTGGCGCCGGCCGGTTCGATCGTCAAACTCTCCGCCACCGAACGCCGCCAGGACAGCTTCGAGGGCCCTGCCCTGGTCTTCGAGGATGCGGCAGAGGCCATCTCGGCCATCAACGCTCATCAGGTCGAGGCGGGGTCCGTGCTGGTCCTGCGCGGCCTGGGACCCTCCGGCACTCCGGGAATGGGGATGGCGTCCAATGTCGTGTTCGCCCTCAACGGTGCCGGACTCACCGGTCAGGTGGCGGTGGTGACCGACGGCCAGCTCTCCGGGCTCGTGAACCAGGGCATCGTCGTCGGCGAGGTCAAGCCGGAAGGAGCCCTGGAGGGGCCCCTCGGGCTGGTCCACGACGGCGACCGGATCCGTGCCGACATCCCGGCCAGGACCGTCGACCTGCTCGTCTCCGGGGAGGAGCTCGAGCGACGCCGGCTGACCCGGCCGGCCCGCGAGCCCGCCACGACCGGTGGCTGGTTGGGCGTCTATGCCCGGACGGTCACGCCGCTCGAACGCGGCGCCACCCTGGTCCCCGACACTGCCCCCGCACTGCAGCACCACCACTACGCCAAGGACTCCTGATGCCCCACAAACTGACCGACGTGAAGATCCACACCGTCACGAAACCACCGAGCGGACCGCTGGAGGAACTGCGCGGAGACCTGTGCGTTGTCGGTGCCGGCATCGCCGGCGTCTCCGCCGCCCTGACCGCGGCGGGCCTGGGCCGGCGGGTGATCCTCGTGGACGCCCTGCCCATGCTCGGCGGGCAATGCGCGAACTCCCTGATCGGACTGTTCTGCGGTGTCTACGGCAACGGACCGGAGTACCGCCAGCTCACGCACGGGCTCTTCGACCGGATGTTCCCCGCCCTGGAGAAGACGGGCGACCTCTCCTACAACCACCGCCACACCATCACGGTGAACTATGACGAGCACGCCGTGGGCCGCTGGATGGAACGAGAGATCGTCCAGGCGGGAGTGGTCCCCGTGACCGGAGCCTCCATCCTCTCGGTGGACAACGACGCCGGCCACCTGCGGTCTGTGACGTTCGCGACCCGCTACGGACTGCTGAAGGTCGAGGCGGACGCCTTCATCGACGCCTCCGGAGACGCCGCCCTGACCTGGGAGGCCGGCCTCGAATGCCGCGTCCCGGAACGGACCATCTGGGGATCGCAGCAGGTGCGCGTCGAGGGACTCGTCCCCTCCGCCGCGCCGGACCCCCAAGACCTGGCGCAGAGTGTGTACGACCACGCCGAGGAGTACGGGCTGATCCGTCGGGACGGCCTGGCCTTCTTCTTCCCCGGCCGGGACACGGCGGTGCTGAACATGACCCACATCGAATCCCCCCTCGAGGCTGTCGGGGCCGCTGAAGCCCAACTGCGCGGCAAGGACCAGGCCGATCGCGTCATCCGATTCCTCCGGGACCACCATCCGGCGGCCTTCGGCCAGGCCTCCGTCCGCTTCTATGGTCTTCCGGGCCGGCGCCAGACCCGATGGATCGCCGGTGAACACCAGCTCACCGAACACGAGGTGCGCTCAGGGTTCCGGTTCGAGGATTCGATCGCCCGGACCTCCTGGCCCATCGAACTTCATGACCAGCCCGAGGGATACGTCTGGGAGCAATTCGACGGCGAACACGTGCACTATGTGCCCCTGGGGAGCATCACCCCCCGGGGTGCCGTCAACCTGCTGGCTGCCGGACGGTGCGTGGACGGCGACGCGGCCGCCCTCTCCAGCATCCGCGTGATGGGCCCCTGTGCGGCCATGGGCGAGGCCGCGGCCCACGCGCTCGACCTGGCCGACGGCGGTCCCGTGGCCGAGATCGACCTGCCCCAGTTACGCGAACGCATCCGGGCCAATATCGGTCCGGACGAGGCCGGAGACGGCGCGGTCCCGGCAGGCGTGCCGTCCAACAACCGTCAGGACGAAGAAGAGAAGGAGCACCTCCATGCAGCTCACTGACGAGGACCGGGCCATGCGGGACGGGCGGGACGGTGATGCCGTGGCGGCAGCCATGGACCTGCTGCTCCGCTACGGGGAGGGACTGGGGGCCGAGAGGCTGTGCAGTGTCCGCAATGTGGCCGGAACGTCGACCCAACCCACCCCCGCGAAGGAGAAGATCGCCGCCGAGGGCGGCTGGAACAAGGCGTACGCCGTCATCAACCTCGACTGCGATGACGAGATCGAGATTCCCAAGATGCGGGTCCCCACGTGCCAACTGCAGCACGGCTTCAGTGCCGATGCCCTCAACGTCACCCCCTACAACCCTCACCTGGTCGAGCTGCAGGCCGAGGCAGAGGCCTTCGCCAGTGATCGGGGCATCAACATCCTGGCCACGTGCACGCCGTACCAGGTGGGAAACCTGCCCGTGCGCGGAGAGCACATCGCCTGGATGGAGTCCTCCGCGGTGGTCTACGCGAACTCGGTCATCGGGGCCAAGTCCAATTGCGAGGGCACTGCGTCGACAGGAGCGGCCGGACTGACCGGCCGCATCCCCTATTGGGGCAATCACCTGGACGAGAACCGTCACGGATCCCACCTGATCCGCGCGGACGTGCCCATCGACTCGTTCCTGGACTGGGGACTGTTCGGGTACTTCGCGGGGCAGGTGGTCCAGGAGGAGCGGCCCGTCCTGACGGGGGAGCTGGCCCTGCCCAGCCAAGCCGACCTGAAGCACCTCGGGGCGGCCCTGGCCACCACCGGGGGCGTGGAGATCTTCCACCTGCCTGGTGTCACACCGGAGGCACCCTCGGTGGAAGCCGCCTTCGGCCCGCACCGGATCCCGGATCCAGTGGCGTTCACCGCCTCGGATCGACGCGACATGTACGAACTGCTCAACAACCAGGGTGACACCGAGGACGTCGACTTCGTGCTGCTGGGCTGTCCTCACGCCTCCCTGGACCAGCTGGGGGAGATCGCCGCCCTCTTGGACGGGCGGACCCTGCATCCCGGGACGGAGTTGTGGATCATGACACCGCGGGCTCTGCGGGCCGTGGCAGACCGCAACGGTTACACGGAGGTCATCCACCGTGCCGGTGGACGGTTGTTGACGGACTCCTGTCCGGCCATGTCCCGGACGGCGCCGACGGGGACGCGGGTATTCGCCACCGACAGCGCCAAGCAGGCCCACTATCTGCCTGCCATCCTGGGGATCGAGGCCTGGTTCGGCACCACGGCCGATTGCGTGCAGGCCGCGATCACTGGAACCTGGACTGGAGAGCTGTCATGAGCGTGCCGTCCGCAGAAGCCCACGCCGTGGTATCCGGAACGGTGCTGAGGGGTAGGGGGATCGTTCCCGGAATCGTCCGGGCCGAAGCCCTCGTCTCGCCGGAGACCATCTCCGGCTGGGGTGGCATCGACCCGGCCCAGGGCACCATCATCGAACGGCGTCACGCCTTGTTCGGGGTGTGCTTCACCGGCAAGGTCCTCGTCTTCCCCGGGGCCAAGGGCTCGTCCGGCTGGTCAGGCTTCTTCCAGAGCACACGGTTGCTGGGAACGGCTCCGGCAGCGATGGTGTTCACCACGGTGACCACCAAGGCCGTGCTCGGCGCCGTGGTGACTCGTGTACCGACCGTCAGCGAGTTCGACCGTGATCCGGTCCAGGTCATCCGCACCGGAGACATCGTGGAGGTCGATGCCGACGCTGGAACCGTCACCATCGTGGGGTAGGGCCTCGCCGGAGGCGGGCCGGCGAGCGGAACGTTCGGCCAGGAGACTGCCGGTAGCGTGGAGACCATGAAAGCGACCTTCATGTACGGTGCCGGAGACGTCCGCGTCGAGACCATTCCCGCCCCGAGCCTGATCGAGGCGACGGACGCCGTCATCCGCACGGTGCGTTCCTGCGTGTGCGGCTCGGACCTGCATCCCTATCACTCGATGGAGGCCTCGGAGCAGGGCAGCCCGATGGGCCACGAAGTGATGGGCGTGGTGGAGGAGGTCGGCGCGGCCGTGACCTCGCTGCGCCCGGGCGACCTGGTGATCTCCTCCTTCACCTACCAGGACAACACCTGCGAGTTCTGCCGTGAGGGATTCCACGTCTCCTGCCTGCATGGAGGGTTCTTCGGTGGCCAGGGGATCGGCCTGCAGGCCGAGTTCGTCCGCGTCCCGCTGGCTGACGGCACCCTGGTGGCTGTCCGGGCCGCCGACGGTTCTGCCGTCGATGAGACGGGCAACGGCTCCGAGGAGCTGCTCGCGAGCCTGTTGAGTCTCTCGGACGTCTACCTCACCGGATACCACGCCGCGACGATGGGCCAGGTGGGCCCCGGGCAGACCGTGACCGTGATCGGTGACGGTGCCGTGGGTCTCTCCGCCGTTTTGGCGTCCCGCCAGCTCGGCGCGGACCGGATCATCCTCATGGGCCGGCACGCCTCACGCACGGACCTGGGCCGTGAGTTCGGTGCCACGGACGTCGTGGCCGAACGCGGTGAGGAGGGCATCGAGCTGGTGCGGGACCTCACCGGTGGCCACGGTTCCCACGTGGTGCTCGAGGCTGTGGGCCATCGTCCGGCCTACGAGCAGGCGGCTGGGGTGGTGCGCGCCGGCGGGACGATCTCCCGCGTGGGCGTTCCCCAGTACCGGGAGGCTCCGATCGGCGGCAGCCTGTTTCTGAACAACATCACGCTCACGGGAGGCACGGCTCCCGTGCGCCGTTACCTCGAGTCCGCCACGGCACAGGTCGTCGCCGGAGAGATCAACCCCGGGCGGGTCTTCGACGTCGCCATGCCGCTCACGCAGGCACCGGCCGCCTATGCCGCCATGGACCGCCGCGAGGCCCTCAAGGTGATGCTGGTCCCCTGAGCCAGGTGACCAGAGCTATGGGAGCCGCTTCACCTGTTCGGCCCACGCGGAGGGTCCTGCGAGGAATTCATCGTCCGTCAGCACGGCCCGGTCGAGGGCGCTGATCAGCCCCTCGCGGTCCAGGTCCAGGCCGATGAAGGCCAGGCTCTGGCCGACGGTCAGGGGGTCCGTGTCCGCCCAGGGGTCCAGCAACAGCTCGAGGTCGTCGTCGAGACTGACCGGGCTGAGCGCGATCACTTTGCCCACGTGGTTCCAATGGCCGGTGACGTTGGCGCTGCTGGCCACCCGGCAGTAGCCGGCGGAGCGGACCACGGTGCCGAACCGCTCAGGGGTCATCAGCTCGTGGACCAGCTCATGCATCCGCACGGGATGGAACGGCCGGGCGCAGTCGTAGTGGAGGGCCGCCACGCGGTCATCATGGATGAAGGTCTCGAACTCGTTGGCCAGCACGTTGACCCAGCCGGGGCGGTCCAGGTGTGCGTCATAGCCCGGGGCCGCGGGGAGAGCCGGCAGGGTGTCCCGGATGTCTGCCAAGTCCTCCAGCAGGCGCACTCGTGCGCGCGGACTGAGGTGGTGGACCAGTGTGGCAGATAGCCCCAGTTGGTACGGGTGGTCTGGGTAGTTGGTACTGGTGTTCTGGGGGCTTGGTACCGGCTGTTCGCTTTTCTGCTCTGGGCCGGCACCAAGCCCCTAGAGAGGCCTACTCCCAGTGTTCCGGCTGTGCCCGGGCGCTATCGTCGCGGAGTCGGCGCATGTCCACTTCTCCGAGGTTGAGCTGGCGGGCGTTGTTCGCCAGCCGGTTCACGATCGAGTCGGCCGCGACCCGGTCCGGCAGGGCCTCAACCCAGTAGGCCGGCCCGGACTGCGAGGCGATCAGCGTCGGCAGGCGGTGTTCCCGGTTGGCCAGGACCGCGAAGAGGTCGTTGGCCGCTTCCGGGTCGATACCGACGGTCAGGAAGTCGTCGATGACCAACAGGTCCACGTCCGAGAGCTCGTTGAGCACCTTCTGGTGGCCGATGCCGTCGCCGCGGGCGATGACCAGCCGGCGGGCCAGCTCGTCCATCCGGGTGAAGGTGACGGTGTGTCCACTCTGGCAGGCGGCGATCCCGATAGCGCAGGCCAGGTAGGTCTTGCCGCCACCGGTGGGTGAGATGACCAGCAGGTTCGTGGGGTCCTGGCGCCATTGGTGAGCGGCGTAGCGTTTCATTCGCACCGGGGTGATCCCGCGTCCTTCCTGGTAGTGGATCTCGGCGACCGAGGCCTGCGGGATTGGGAACCTCGCGGCCCGGATCAGCTTCTCGATCCGGTTGGCCTGTCGTTGGGCCAGGGCGTCGTCTACCGCGGTGAGGAAGATCTGCTCGGGGGTGAGCCCGTCATTGGCCTCGTCGGTGACGAGTTCCTCGAACCTGTCCGCCAGGTGCGCGATACGCAGTGCCTTGAACTTCTCATGGTCAACACTGGTGAACATCAGCCCTGAACCTCCTGGCCGCCGCGCCGGTAATGATCGGCCGAACGCACATGCACCGCAGCAGCGGGCCCAGGGTCGGTGCCGGCGGCGGGTTTGCGGGTGGCCGCCGCCGGTATGACCGTTCTGGGCTTCTTGGTGTCGGAGTCGATGGTGGCCATGATCCGCTTGATCGTGCTGTAGGTCCCCGGCCCCTGCCCCGTGTCGAGTAGGACTTGGCAGGCGGCCTCCAGACGTTGCTTGTTCCGCTTGCCCAACGACTCCAGGATGTTCTGGCAGTCCAGATAGCCCTGGGCCTCGATGACGTGCCGGTCGATGATGCCGGCGATGACGGCTTCGGTAGCCGGCCCGAAGCCCCTGGCCCGGTCCGTGAACCACCGCTTGGACCACAGCCCGTCGATGCCCCGGTGCCGGGTCGGGGCATGGGCTGCCTCCGTGGAGTACTGTCCTTTCCGGCCCTGTCTGCGGGTGTGCTCGCAGATGACCTGGTCCCCGTCGAACACGGTCACCGTCGTGGAGGTCAGCCGGACCCGCAGCAGCTGCCCGGCATAGGTGTAGGGCACCGAGTAGTGCTGGGAGTCACAGCTGACGTGGTAGTTCCGCCCGACCTTGAGCTGCTTCCACTCCACCGTGTCGAACGCGTCCTCCGGCAGGGGTTGAAGCAGGTGGGCCTCATCGGTGGTGAACCTCTCCCACCGGGTCGAGCCATCCGCCCGCGGGATGCCCTCGTTGATCTCGACCACCCGGGCACTGATCGCCTCGTTCAGCCCCTGCACCGTGGTGAAGAACTCCTCGGCCAGATATCCGATCACCCGCGTGTTGACCACGTTCACCGCAGCCTCGGCCGCAGCCTTGTCGCGCGGACGTTTCGCTCTGGCCGGCACGATCCCCGTCGAATAGTGCTCGGCCAGCTGCTGGTACCTGGCGTTGAGCACCCGGGCCGTCTCGCCCCGCTTCGGCCGGTAGGTCGAGGTCGCGGGATTGTCCGGGACCACCAGTTGCGGGACCCCACCGTAGAACGAGAAGGCCGCCACGTGGGCGGCGATCCACGACGGCGACTTCATGTCCGTGTACCCCCGGCAGAACACCGCCCCGGAATACGGCAGCACCGCCACGAACAGGTAGACCCGCGTCACCTCCCCGGTGACCGCGTCCACGACGTCCAGGGTGTCCCCGGCCCAGTCCACCAGCATCGCCCGCCCCGGTTCGTGGTGCAGGGTGGCCACCACATCCGTCTTGCGGGCGTGCTCGGCGAACAAGGCACAGTACTGCGAGTACCCGTACTTCTTCGCGCTGTTCGCGGTGCTCGAGGCCAGATACCTGCTCCAGGCCTGCTGGAGCGTGAAGTGCCGGTTCTCCCTCATCGATGCCAGCACCCGATCGAAGTCCGGACGCTCGTAGGACTCCGTGACCCGCTTACGGCCATCAGGAAACAGCCGGGCGATCTCCTCGCCGGACAACGTCGCGATCTGTCCGGCGGTGAAGCCGTAGGCGGCGATCGTCTTCTTCGCCGTCGCCACATCTCGGCGTGAACATCCTGCCGCGGCGACGATCTCGTCATAGCTGTGACCGGAAACCGCCATGGTCATGATGGCCTTGAAATCGGCCATGCTGCCTCCTCGAATAGGAAGAGACGGTGCCCCATGCACCGCCTCACAAGCAGCACACCCTCCCGAGGCCACAGCAGTACCAACTCCGCGGAACGGCGGTACCAACAACTCGGACTAGCCGTACCAACTCACGCTATCTGCCAGACCAGTGCCAGCAGGGTACGGAGCTCGTCCGTGGGGACATCCTCCCAGTTGACCAGGACGATCAGGGAGGCATACTCCACATGGGTGATGGATACGAGGGACCGAGCCGTGGCCGTCGACGGGTGACCGCTCCGGGGGACCAGGTAATCCTCGCGGAACAAGTCCTGCACGCCATATGCGGCGTCCACCACGCAGATCACGTCCTCCAGCCGCGCGGCGGACGCGGTCGAGGACAGTTCGGCGGTGAGATCTGCCGTGGACACCCGGTCGGGGATCTCCACCACGGCACCGGCCGGAGTCTCCACCCGGGCAGTCAGCCGACTCGCCTCAGACGCGGGCTCCTCGGCGCCCCGCAGCTGGAAGGAAGTCACCAGCTGCCGGCCCAGGGTCCGGGCCAACTCGGTGGCATATTCCAGCCGCGCGTCCGGGCGGGTGCCCACCACGGCGAGCACGGGCACACCGGCGGGACGCTGTGCGTTGTCCTGCGAGATCATGATGACTTTCCCCTCATTGGTAAGGTGAACCTAACCTAAAGTGCCTGAGGTGTGGAGTGTGAATTCATGCCGCCGCCCGCGTCACACTCTGACGCGGTAGGTCAGGTGTCCTTCCGTGCCTTCGACCGGACGCGGCCCACGATGGAGATCGCCAGGGACAGGGCGAGGAGTGCATAGATGGCCACCGGGATCGGCCCATCGACGAAGACGCCGTAGCTCTGGTTGGAGCTGGCCAGGGCGTCCCGCATGCTCGTCTCGAAGAGGGGGCCGAGGACCATGCCGATCATCAGGGGGGCCAGCGGCACACCGAACCGGCGCAGCGCGAATCCCAGCAGGCCGATGCCCAAGAGCATCAACAGGTCGAAGGTGGAGCCCGAGGTCGCGTAGACGCCCATGCCGCAGAAGACCGTGATCCCGGCGTACAGATAGGGGCGGGGGATCGCCAGCAGCTTGGCCCAGAGCGGTGCGAAGGGCAGGTTGAGGATCAGCAGCACGACCATCGCGATGAAGAAACTGGCCAGCAGAGCCCAGACCAGATCGGGTGACCGGTCGAACATCAGCGGGCCGGGCTGCAGTCCGTACTGCTCGAAGGCGGCGAGCATGATGGCCGCGGTGGCGGAGATGGGCAGGCCCAGGGACAGCAGCGCACCCATGGCGGTCCCCGTGGTGGCGTTTCCGGCGGCCTCCGGGGCAGCGAGCCCACGGATGGCTCCCTTGCCGAACTGGGGTTTCTTGCGCCGACGGTCGAGCTGGCGCTCCAGGCCGTAGGCCACGAAGGTCGGGACATCGGCACCACCGGCGGGGATGACGCCGAAGGGCAGGCCGATGCCGGTGCCTCGGAGCCAGGCAGGCAGGGCCTCGCGGAACTCCCGACCGGACAGGAACGGCCGGCCCTTGGCCTGGATGACGCGATTGGTGGGATCGCGGCGCACCCTCGAGGCGATGTGGAAGACCTCCCCGAGGGCCAGGATCGCGACAGTCACGGTCACTAGGGAGATGCCGTCGAAGAGCTGGGGAACGCCGAAGCTGAACCGCTCGGCCCCCGAGGTCTGGTCAATGCCGACCACGGCGATGCCCAGTCCGATGATCAGCGAGCACAGGCCCTTCAGGATCGAGTCGGCCACCACGGACGACGTGGCCACGAAGGCGAACAGCGCAAGCGCGAAGAACTCCTGGGGGCCGAAATTGGCCGAGAAGTCCGCCAGCGCCGGGGCCAGGAAGACCACGACGATGGAGCCGATCATGCCGCCGATGAACGCCCCGATGGCGGCGGTGGCCAGGGCCTGGGGTGCCCGCCCGGCCTTCGCCATGCGATGCCCCTCGAACGTGGAGGCGATCGCGGAGGCCTGGCCCGGAGTGTTCATGAGGATGGCCATGGTGGAATCGCCGAAGAGTCCACCGAAGTAGACGCCGGCGAACATGATGAAGGCGCCCGTGGGGTCCAGGGCGAAGGTCATGGGCAACAGCAGTGCCACGGCCATCGAGGAGCCCAATCCGGGCAGGACGCCGACCGCGGTGCCGAGCAGGCAGCCGACGACGACCCACAGGAGGTTCATGGGGGAGAGCGCCAAGCCGAAGCCCTCCATGAGGTTCATGATGGATTCCATCTCAGAACACCCCTCCCAGCAGGCCGGAGGGCAGGGACAGGCCCAGCCCGACGTCGAAGGCCAGATAGATGAAACTGCTCAGCAGCAGGCCCAGGCTGGCGACGAAGAGGTGGCGTCGGCTGCCGATCCCGTGCGCCACGCACCAGAAGAGCAGTGCCGCGCCGAGGATCCAGCCGAGCACGTTCAGGAACAGTGCGAAGGCCAGGAACCCGGCGACGCTCCAGCCCACGGCGTACCAGTCCGAGAAGGTCCGGTACTGCACGGTCGCGGCGGCCTCTGCCGCGCGCCGCTCCTCCTCCGTCGCATCGTCCTCGGCGGTGAAGGTGGGGGTGACCGCCGGTTCGGGCGTGCGGATGTAGTGAACGGCCAGCAAGACGGCGAGGATGTACCCGGCCACCGTGATGATCAGGGGGACGAACTGCGGTCCGGGGGCATCGGCGCCGTCCGGGACGGCCATGGTGAGAATGCCGACCAGCAGGTACGTGGAGAAGGCCGCCATGAAGGCGGCGAGGAAGAGGCCGCTGCGTCCGTGCCACCAACCGCGGGCGGCGGGGGAGCCGGCGTCGCCCACGGGGTGCGAGGGGGCGCTGGGCTGGGACTGACTCACAGGTCCAACTCCTCGATCAGGGCGGCGATCTTCTCCTGGTCCTCGGCGATGAACTGTTCGAACTCCTCGCCGATCATGAAGGAGTCGGTCCACTGGTTGTCCTCGAGGGCCTGACGCCACTCGGGCGTCTGGGTGGTCTCCGTGACGATGGCCTCGAGCTCCTCGAACTGCTCATCGGTGATGCCCGGAGCGGCGAGCATGCCGCGCCAATTGGCCATCACCACGTCATACCCCTGCTCGGTGATGGTGGGGACGTCCACGCCGTCGAGCCGCTCAGGACTGGAGATGCCCAAGGCCCTGATCCGGCCGGCTTCGATCTGGTCCGCGAACTCGTTGTATCCGGAGGTCGCCGCCTTCGCGGTGCCGGAGGCGATGGTCTGGATCGCCTCCCCGCCGGAGGTCTTCGGGATGTAGGTGATCTCGGCCGGATCGATGCCTGCCTCCAGGGCCAGCTCGGCGATGATCAGGTGATCGATGGAGCCGACCGAACCGCCGGTCCACGGGAAGGACGCGGGATCCTTCCGCCAGTCCGCCACCAGGTCGTCGATCGTCTCATAGGGTGAATCGGCCGGGACGACGATCGCATCGAAGTCGTCTGAGAGTCGGGCGATGGGCCGCACGTCTGAGAGGTCCACGGGGGAGTTGTTCAGTTCGATCCCCCCGAGCATCACCGAGCCGGTGGCCATGAGGGTGTCGGCCTGGCCGTGCATGGTGCTGAACCGGCCGAGGCCGATGGTGCCGCCGGCGCCCGGGATGTTGACGACCTGGGCGTTGTTGACGATCCCGTTGACGCGCATCGCGGACTGCTGGGAGCGGGTGAACCCATCCCAGCCGCCGCCGGCGCCCGCCGGCGCGATCAGGGTCAGATTGCTGCGAAGGTCCGCCCCGGCGGTGGCCGACTGGATCGAGAAGAACGACGCCGCCCCGATCACCAGGGCGGCTATCACGCCATAGATGATCATGCCGATGCCGGGTTTACCTGATGTGGCGTGATGGTCAGCTGCCATGCTGGACGTCCCCCTCTGGACTGGCTCATGGGCTGGTGCTCCCCTTGTCTACAGGGAAATGTATCCTGAGTCACATTCGTGGACGAAGGGCGGGACGTCGCGGTGACGCGTCCGCACACCGGAGGGAGTCGGCATGTCGGTATTGGTGGGGCGGACGGGTAGCCCGGAGGGCCGGGCGGCCGTGGATTTCGCGGGGGCCGAGGCCACGCGCCGGGGTGAGGATCTCATCATCTTCGACCTCGACGGCGGCGAGGGTGGGTCCGGAGCCTCAGACTCCGTTGCCGGACTGGCCGACCATCCTGCGCTGGCGGGCCTCGCGATCACGCACCGTCAGCCGGATGCCCGCGGTCGAGATGCCGCCGGTGACCTGCTGGACGTGGCCGAGGAACTGAACGCGTCCGTGATCGTGGTCGGTATCAAGCACCGCAGTCCGGTGGGCAAGCTGCTGCTCGGCTCGAACGCCCAGGAGATCCTATTGGGCGCCTCCGTCCCGGTGATCGCGGTCAAGGTTCCCAGGAGTCCCTGACGCTGCCGTCCTACTCCCAGCGGAACAGCCAGATCGCCACCCCGGTGCCGATCACCGTGGTGGTGGCCAGGCTGACGAGGTGCGTCATCTCAACGGCCACGCCGGCCCACGCCGATCCCAACGACTGGACCGCGGCCCCGAACGGCAGCCAGTCGGCCAGCGGCGCCAGCGCGTCAGGCAGCATCTGCACCCCACCGAACAACCCTCCCAGGGCGCCGAAGGCGAAGAACAGGACCAGGCCGATGGCGACGGCCGAGTTCGGCGTCGGGGCAACGGCGGCCACCATCATCCCCAGCGCATACATCGCGGCCAGGGCCAGCAGGAAGATCCCGACGCCGGCCCACAGGTGAGCGGGCGGGTTCGCCCCGAACCCCCAGAACGCCACGGCCAGGGCCAAGGCCAGTCCGAGCACGGCCTGCAGGAGGCTCACCACCGCCTGTGCCACCAGCACCATCGCCGGAGACGCCGGGGTGACGGCCAGTCGGCGCAGGATTCCAGAGCGGCGGTAGTAGGCCAAGAAGCTGGGCATGTTGATGATGCCGATGGTCGCGATGATGACGGTCAGCACCAGCGGAAGCACGAACAGGTCCAGCGCAGTGCGTCCGTTGACGATGACTTCTTGGGAGGCCGGTGCGGCGCTCATGACCAGGATCAGCAGGGGGAGGCCCAACGGGATGATGAGTCCGGAGGTGTCCCGGGTGACCATCTTCGCCTCGGCTCCCACCAGGGCCAGCCAGGACTTCGGGCCGGGACGTCGTGCCGTGGGCGGATGAAGGGTGGCGGTTGTCATCAGTGGGCCTCGGCTTCCGTGGTGGATTTCTCTGTCGAGCCGTCGTCGTCCTCGTCGAGATCCCGCCCGGTCAGGGCCAGGAAGGCCTCCTCCAGTGAGGGCATCCCAGTGGCGGAGGTGATCTCGCCAGGGGTGCCGCGGGCGATGACGCGTCCGGCGTCGAGGACGACGAGCCGGTCACACAGGTGCTCCACCTCATCCATGGCATGGCTGACGAGTAGCACGGTCACGCCGTCATCGCACATCTGCTCGACCAGGGACCACAGCCGGCGGCGCGCCCGCGGGTCCAGTCCCGTGGTCAACTCGTCCAGGATCACGACGCGCGGGCGGCCGGCCAGCGCGAGCGCGATGGAGACCCGCTGTTGCTGGCCGCCGGAGAGCTTCTCGAACCGGGTCCGGCGCTGTGCGCCGAGGCCCACGCGGTCGACGAGCTCCTCCGCCGGGACCGGGTCGGGGTAGAAGCTGCGGTACAGGTCCACGAGCTCGGCCACGGTCAGCGCCCCGTGCAGGTAGGACTGTTGCAATTGAACGCCGAGGACCTGACGTACCGCACCGCGATCATGCCGGGGGTCGAGCCCGAGGACCCGGACGGTGCCGGCCTCCGGCGTGCGCAGTCCGGCGATCATCTCCACGGTGGTGGTCTTGCCGGCGCCGTTGGCCCCGAGGACTCCCATCACCTCACCGGGTTGAACGGACAGGGTGATGCCGTCCACGGCTCTCCTGCCGCGGTAGGACTTGCGCAGGTTCTCGGCAAGGATGGCCGGTGCTGGGGCTGGAATGGTCATGGTCCTGACGCTAGGCATCACGGGCCGTGCGCACAGGTGCCGCCCGTCATCACCGTGCTGGGCGACCACCCATGACCATCGGCACGGGTGCCGGCACCCCATGCCCTTCTAGACTCTGGGGATGAGCCAGCGGTACGGGTACGAGATCTGGTCGGGACTGGCGATGCTCGTCGTGGCCATCGCCGTAGCGTCCCCGGTCCTGTTCGGAGCGGCCGAGCCGTCGATCCACCGCACCCTGTGGACCAGCCTGTTTATCGTCTTCCTGCTCAGCCTCATCGCGGCGGTCTCCGGCCTGGGGCGGCGAGTGGACCTGATCGGGTTCATGGCCGCCGTCGTGTTCTCCTGGGTGCTGGTGCTGACCGCCCCGGGGATGGGACTGCTGAATATCCTCCTCGTACTGACCGCCGCCATCAGCGCCTACCTGGTACCCGTAGGGGGCGGGCTCGTTCTGGTCGGGCTCAACACAGTGGTGCTCACGGTGGATGCCGTGCAGGAGGCCGCGCCCCAGGGGGACGGCGACCTCACGGAATCCGCCCTGATGGAGCTCGGGCTGTTCCTGGGGTTCTACCTGATGATCCAGGTCGCGACCCTGCTGAGTACCGTGACCCTGATCCGTGAACAACGGCAGCGCCGTGAGCTGGCCCGGGCCCACGTGGACCTGCGGGCCGCCTCCGCCGTGTTGGCGGTGAACGCCCGCGCCGCCGAACGGCTGCGGATCTCGCGGGACCTGCATGACACTATCGGTCACCAGCTCACGGTCCTCGCCCTCGAATTGGAGGCGGCCAGGCACCGGACCCCGGAGCCGGGGAGGGAGCACGTTGAGCGGGCCGGCACCGTGGCCCGGGAGCTGCTCGCGGATCTGCGCGCGACCGTGGATCAGCTGCGCACCGAGCCGACCGACCTGGCCGATGCCTTGGAAGGAGTGGTGGCAGGCCTGCCGGGCCTGCACGTGGAACTCGAGGTGGAGCCGGGTCTGAGCCGGGACGAGGCACGGACCGAGGCCCTGGTACGCACCGTGCAGGAGGTCACGACCAACACCCTCCGCCACGCTGATGCCACCCGATTGTGGATCACCGTGGGGCTGGACGGCGAAGATGAGCGTCTCAACAGCGTCGTGGTGCTCACGGCCGAGGACGATGGGTGTGGGCCCCTGAACTCGGCCGCAGCTGGGAACGGACTGCGGGGGATCGCCGAACGGTTCGAGATGCTGGGCGGCACGGCGGAGTTCGGCTTCACAGTGGACAGTGCAGACAGCACAGGCGGCGACAGTCGAGGACGCACCATGCCCGTGAGACCTACGGCCAGCGTCCGCGGCACCCCGGGCCAGGGGTTCCGCGTCGTCGCCCGGGTGCCGTCCGCATGACCCGCGTTGTGGTCGTCGACGACCAGACCCTCGTGCGGCACGGGATCCGCACTCTGTTGGACATCGCGCACGTCGAGGTGGTGGGGGAGGCGGACGACGGCGCTGCGGCACTGGATGTGATCGCCCGGGAGGCGCCCGACGTCGTGCTCCTGGATTTGCGGATGCCTCGCTACGACGGGCTGTGGACCCTGCGGCAACTTCGGAACCGGGGGATCGAGGTTCCCGTGCTGGTACTGACGACCTTCGACGATGACACCCTGGTGCTGGACGCCCTCCAGTCCGGCGCTCGCGGATATCTGCTCAAGGACGTGACGGTCGAACAGCTCACCCATGCGGTGCAGACCCTGGCCGACGGCGGAACCCTCATCGCCCCGTCCATCACCGATCGGTTGCTGCGGGCGATCCGCACTGGGACTGTCCCCACGCCGGAGGCTGCGGTGCCCGCCCAGGACCTCACCGAACGGGAACAGGAGGTGCTGCGGCTGATGGCCGAGGGATACCCCAACCGGCAGATCGCCCAAGCACTGTTTCTCGCCGAGGGCACGGTGAAGAACCACGTCTCCACCATCCTCCTGAAACTGGGAGCGCGGGACCGGACGAATGCGGTACTCCGCGCCCTGCGTGACGGTCTGCTGCGGTAGGCCGGGCCGCCGTGAACATCTGGGTTCTGGTCGTGCAGTCTCTCAGCGACCGCACCGGTCCCAGCGCGTCCAGGGCCAGTCGGCGGCGATCCACTCGATGAGTGCATCGGCCAGTCGGATCGAGCACAGTGAAGATGAATCCCTGGCCCGCGGAGAAATCGGCGGAATGGCTGGACTGTACCGGACGGTGGAAGTCCTGCCCACGGCTACGGTGCTATCCGCACCTGCTCGACCCGCTCCTGAGCGGCAGGCTCCGGGGCAACTGACCCACGGGCCGCCGTGCGGCCACCGTTGCCCTGAGCGATGATGACGGCCAACAACACCGCTGCCACCAGGGCCGCCACCCCGAACGCGACGAAGATCGAGCCGGCGCCGAAGCCGCCGTCGAGCAGGAATCCGGCCACCAGCGGGGCCGTCACGGCACCCAGGCGCCCCACGCCCAGGGCCCAGCCGAGGGCCGTGCCGCGCAGGTGCCCCGGGTAGTGGTTGGCCACGGCCGCGATGATCAGGCACTGTGTGCCGTGCGTCCCGACGCCGGCCACCATCAGGATCACGTACACGAGCCACACCGGCGGCGAGAGCAGCAGGCTCAGCAGGGCCACGCCGGCCAGGGCGGCGGCGATGACGCCGGAACGGACAGCGCCGAAGCGGTCGCCGGCCCAGGCGGTGACGATCGAGCCGAGCACGGCACCGATGTTCAGGGACAGCGAGAAGGTCAGGGCGGAACCGAGGTCATAGCCCTGGGCTTCCATGGCGCGCGGCAGCCACGTGCCGAGTCCATACCACGCGAACAGCGTGGCCAGGGTGGCCAGGGCGAACATGATGGAGGCCAAAAGGAAGGGATCACGGAGCAACAGGGAGAAACCGCCGGCCTTCGCCGCACCGCCAGTGGCCTGAGAGGCTTCGGGACGATCCCGGTCCGCGGCTTCGGACGGCAGGGTCTCGGGGAGGTAGGCCAAACCCATCGGGACCACGATGACGAGGGCCAGGACGGCCACGAGGAACATCGACTGCCAGCCCAGGGCCGGGATCAGGGGGATGCCGATGAGGGCGGCCAGGGAACCGCCGATCGGGACGCCGGACATCATCAAGGTGGCGATGGAGGAGCGCCAGCGTTCGGGGACCAGCTCGGCCACCATGGCGTTGGCCGAGGGCACCAGGCCGCCGAGGCCGATCCCGGCCAGCAGCCGGAAAACGCCGAAGACCCAGGCGCTCGGAGCGAAGGCGCAGAGGATGGTGAAGATCGAGAACGTGACGGCGCACGCCAGGATGGTGCGGCGCCGGCCCCAGGAATCGGCCATCCGCCCGGCCAGCAGGGCGCCGATCATCATCCCGACGAACGCCATGGATCCCATGAGCCCGAGGGAGGTGTTGTCCAGTCCCCAGCCGGTGTCCTCCAGCAGCGAGGTCTGGACGGTGCCGAAGACGATGAGGTCGTAGCCGTCGAAGACCACGAGGAGCCAGCAGACCACCACGGCCAGGGTGGCCTGGCGGCGGGACAGTCCGCTGCCCTGCGGTGAGCCCTGGACGGTGGTGTCGGCCTGTCGGCGGGACGCCGTGGAGGGCGCGCCCGAGGCGGATGTGCGCTGGATCATAGATCTACTGTGAACCTCCGCACACGAACGGTGCCAGAATGATCTACTGTGCAGAAAACGTCGTCCCTGCGGCAGCCGCCGAGGTATCCCGTCGAGTCTGTGGACCACGCCCTGACCCTGATGGAGATGGTGCGTGACTACGGCCGGATACGTATCAGTGTTGCCGCCCGGCTATTGGGAGTCTCCGTCTCCACGGCACACCGCCTCATGGCGATGCTCGTCTACCGCGGGTACGCCGTCCAGGATGCCTCCCGGCGCTACATCCCGGGCCCGGCACTGGGCCTGCCGCCGGTGGGGGTTCCCTGGACGGCTGAGCTGCGTCACCGAAGCTACCCGCACCTGGAGATGCTGGCCGGTCGGCTGCGGGAGACGGCCAACCTGATGGTGCGTGCGGGGACCGAAGTGCGTTTCCTGGCCTCCGTGGAGGGAGGCAAATCTGTTCGAGTGGGTGACCGCCAGGGCGTGGCCCTGCCGGCCGCCGCGGCCTCGGGTGGGAAGGCCCTGCTCGCGTCGATGGACTCGGCGGCGGTCGAACAGCTGTACCGCCAGCAGGCCGAGCTGGTCGGCAGCCCCTTCGACGCGAAATCCCACACGCGGCTCGCCGCCGAGCTGGCAATGATCCGGATCCGCGGCTTCGCCGTCAACGACCAGGGCACCGAGGAGGGCGTCGGGGCAGTCGGCGTGGCCGTCCGGGACAGTTCGGGCGCAGCGGTGGCCGGGATGACCGTCTCCGTGCCCCGGGACCGGTTGCGTAGTGCGCTCGACGCCGGCCTGGTCGCCGAGCTGATGCGCTCACGGATTGAGCTGGAGGCCGACCTGCACGGCTTCGTCGCCGCCACCTGGTGACGGGCGCAGGCTAACGCTGGGTGAACCGCCCCAGGTTTGATGCCGCTGCTGTTTGAGTCCGGAAGGATGGACAGCATGCCGAAGAAGATCGATGCCCAGCTGCGCGCGAGGTGCGTGCGCTTGGTGCGTGAGCACCAGCAGGAGTACCCCACTCAGACCGCCGCGGTCACCGCGGTCGCCCGCCAGGAGGGCGTCTCGCGTGAGTCCGTGCGGCGCTGGCTCGCGCAGGCCGAGGTCGACGACGGAACCCGACCTGGTGTCACCAGTGAGGAGTCTGCCGAGGTCAAGCGGCTCAAGGCCGAGAACCGGCGGTTGCGGGAGGATAACGAGATCCTGCGCCGGGCCTCGATTTTCTTCGCGGGGGAGCTCGACCCCCGCAACCGTTGATCATCGCGTTCATCGACGAGATGAGAGCCGAGGGCCACGCAGTCGAGTCGATCCTCCGGGTCCTGCGCCAGCAGGGCCTGCAGATCGCTGCACGGACCTACCGGGCCTGGAAGAACCCCGCCCGTATCGCCGACCGCACCGTCACCGACGCCCTGGTCGAAGACAAGATCCGTGAGCTCGCCTGGGAGTTCAACGAGGTCACCGGTTGTCGTCAGATGACCCCGGAGGGACTCTATGGGCGACGCAAGATGCTCGCCCTGATCCGACGCCAACCGGGCTTCGTAGGTGCTTCTCGGGGTGCGGTCGACCGGGCCATGCGCACCCTTGGCCTCGAGGGCATCGTCCGGGCGAAGAAGCTGCGCACCACCATCCCCGGAGCAGATGGAAAGCGTGCTGGTGACATGCTCAATCGTGACTTCACGGCCCCGGCGCCGAACCTGGTGTGGGTCACCGACTTCACCTACGTGCGGACCTGGGCGGGGTTCGTCTACGTCGCGTTCGTCCTGGACGTGTTCGCCCAGCGGATCGTGGGCTGGCACGCATCGACCAGCATGCGCGTGGACCTGGTCATGACCCCGCTGGGGATCGCGCTGTGGCAACGCGACCGGGAAGGACACCCCGTCTCACCGGGGGATTTGATCCATCACAGCGACGCCGGATCGCAATACACCGCGATCCGATACACCGAGCACCTCGACCTCGAGGGCATCGCCCCGTCGATCGGAACCGTGGGCGATGCATACGATAACGCCCTCATGGAGACGGTCAACGGCTTGTACAAGACCGAGTGCATCCGCACCACGGTCTTCCATTCCGGCCCGTTCAGGACCCTCTCGGACGTCGAGTTTGCAACGGCCGGCTGGGTCGACTGGTACAACAACAGGCGCCTCCACGGCACCCTGGGAATGATCACCCCAGTAGAGTTCGAGACGCTCCACTACGAGGCCCTCACCCGAGAGCCCGAACCCGCAAAGTAGCGGCAGAGAACCCGGGACGGTTCAGGGTGCCGCCGGCGACTCCCCGGTTTCATCATGCTGGTGCTGATGCGGGTCACCATCGAGTTCTACATCGCCATGGTGCGGACCTCGCAGAACACGGCCGCCACGGTGGCCGAGCTGCAGTCATTGCGTCAGGACAACCAGCGCCGCTGATCTTCGGGATCGGGGAGCCGGCGCACCACCCGGTACTTCACCGTTCGGTACTCACCGGGATGGCCGGAGCTGCCTAGTTGAGTCCGCCGTCGGCCCGCCGGACGAGTCCGGGCAGGCGCACCAGGTCGAGTAGGCACAGCAGGAGCACCAACCCGCCGAACACGAACCCGATGCCCCACGGAGCACTGGCGAGGCCGGCCACGGTCAGTATCGGGTACACCACCCCGAGAGCACGATGCCCCAGGTAGAACCGGTGCGCCCCCACCAACCCGAGTGTCACACACAGGACGTAGGTGAGCAGGAGGTTCTTCGGCGTGCGGTCCACGCGGCAACCCTAGCCGGGACGGGACTAGAACAACCGCCGCAGATTGGTCTTCGCCAGGTCGAACAGCTCGTCGCCGCGGCCCGAGAGGACGGTGCGGAGGGAGTACAGCGCGAAACCCTTGGCCTGCTCGAACTGGATGGCCGGCGGAATGGTGAGTTCCTGCGGGTCGGTCACCACGTCCACGAGAGCCGGGCCGTCGTGCGCGAAGGCCTCCGTGAGGGCCGCATCCACGTCACCTGAGTCCTCCACCCGGATGCCCTTGATGCCCATCGCCCGGGCCACGGCGGCGAAGTCGGGGTTCTCCAGGCTCGTGGCGAAGGGCAGCTGCCCGGCGGCCTTCATCTCAAGCTCGACGAAATTCAGGGATGAGTTGTTGAACACCACCACCTTCGCCGGCAGCTTCATCTGCACCAGCGTGAGCAGGTCACCCAGCAGCATGGTCAACCCGCCGTCGCCGGAGAGCGTGACGGTCTGCCGGGCGCGGTCCTGGGCCAGCACCCCGATCGCCTGCGGGACCGCGTTCGCCATGGAGCCGTGCGAGAACGAGCCGAGCAGCCGGCGTCGTCCGTTCATCTCGAGGTAGCGGGCGGCGTAGACCACGGGGGAGCCGACGTCGGGGATGAACACGGCGTCCTCGGCCGCCAGCGCGCTGATCCGCCGTGCCAGGTACTGCGGGTGGACCGCTGCGCCCTTCCGTGCCGGGGTGGCGAGGTCGTCCAGCTTCGCGCGCGTCTTGGCGTAGTGCTTCCGCGCGTCCGCGAGGTGCTTGTCCTTCTTCTGCTCCAGCAGCGGGACCAACGCGGCCGCCGTCTCCCGCACCCCACCCACCAGGGCCACGTCCACGGGGTGCCGGCGCCCGATCTGCTCGCCACGGATGTCGACCTGGATCACTTGGGCATCGTCCGGATAGAACTGCGGGTAGGGGAAGTCCGTGCCCAGCATGAGGATGGCGTCCGCCTCGCACATGGCCTTGTACCCGCTGGCGAAGCCGAGCAGGCCTGTCATGCCGACGTCATAGGGGCTGTCGTACTCCAGGTGTTCCTTGCCGCGCATCGCGTGTACGATCGGCGAGGCCAGCCGCTCGGCCAGCTGCATCACCTCGGCGTGGGCTCCCGTGGTCCCCGCACCGCCCAGGATGGTGACGCTCCGTGCCGCGTTGAGGACGTCGGCGGCCTCCTGCAACTGGTCCGGCAGGGGCACGACGGCGGAGCGGGCCTTCCGCACGAGGGTGCGGCGATCATCGTGGGCGGCCGCCGAGGCGACATCACCGGGGATCACCAGGACGGCCACGCCGCGTTGCTCGATGGCGGTGCGCAGGGCGATCTCCAGCAGTCGGGGCATCTGCTTCGGATCGGCCACGTACTCCACATAGACGGAGCACTCCCGGAACAGCTCCTGCGGGTGCGTCTCCTGGAAGTAGGTGGTGCCGATCTCCTCCGTGGGGATGTGGGCGGCGAGCGCGAGCATCGGGACGCGGCTGCGCTGGGCATCGTAGAGACCATTGATCAGGTGCAGGTTCCCGGGGCCGCAACTGCCCGCACAGACCGTCACGTCCCCGGTCATCTCCGCCTCCGCCCCGGCGGCGAAGGCGGCGGTCTCCTCGTGGCGCACGTGCACCCACTCGATCTCGGGGTGGGTCCGGAGGGACTCTGTGATGGCATTGAGCGAATCGCCGGGCAGGCCGTAGATGCGCTTGACGCCATGGATGGACAGGGTCTGAATGAGGTTCTCGGCAACGGTGACCATGCGCTCAGCGTAGGGGCGGGGGTGCGTCCGGGGGGAGGGTGTCCGGTCGCTGAGCCCGGGCCCGCGCCTGCGGCCCACGCCGGGGGCCCGTCCCTCGCCACCCGGGGTGCGCTGATGGAAGGGTGGTCCCATGACTTCCCCCTCCACCCCAGCGTCTACCCCGGTTCCGACGTCGATCCCCGCCCCGATCCCCGCCCCGATCCCCACGCGCGACCCGCTGTCCGCTGCCACGTCCCTTGCCGCGCCCCGGACGGTCGACGCCGTCGTGATCGGGCTCGGGCCCGGCGGGGAGGACGTCGCCGCACGGTTGGCGCGCGGAGGCTGGTCGGTGCTGGCGGTGGACGAGCACCTGGTGGGCGGGGAGTGCCCGTACTACGGCTGTATCCCGTCCAAGATGATGCTGCACGAGTCCCGGCGGGCGGACGCCTCGTGGGCGAGGGTGGCGCAGCGCATCCGGGAGGAGGCCACCGACCAGTGGGATGACCGGGTGGCCGTGGAGCGGCTGCTCGGCACCGGCGCCGACTTCGTCCACGGGCGGGCCGAGATCGAGGGCGGCCCCGCCGCGGCCCCGGTTTCAGAGGGCACCAGGGTCACCGTCACCCCGAACGACGGCGGCGCGGCGCAGACCTGGACGGCCCGCCGTGCGGTGGTCCTGAACACCGGCTCGGAATCGGTGCGGATCCCGGTGCGCGGTCTGCCGGAGGCCGTGACCTGGACCCACCGGGACGTGGTGACGGCCGAGACGCTCCCGGACTCCCTCGCCATCGTGGGCGGTGGTCCCGTGGGGTGTGAGCTGGCGCAGGCGTTGGCTGGATTCGGGGTCCGTGTCAGCCTGCTGGTGCGCGGGGACCGGCTGCTCTCAGGCGAGACCCCGGAGGCCGGCGAGCTCGTGGCGGAGCGGTTCCGGGCCGAAGGGATCGACGTCCGCACGGGGACGGAGATCAGGGACGTGCAGGCCGGTGAGGCCTCCCGCTATGAGACGTCCCATGGCATCCCGGCCTCGGCGGGCCCCGTGGACCTGGAGCTGACCACGGGGGACCGGATCACCGTGGACCGGGTGCTGCTGGCCACCGGCCGGGCCCCGCGGGACCCCGTCGAAGTGGATGACTGGAGCCGCGTCCTGGACGGCGCGGCCACGGAGGGCGGGCAGCCCGTGCGGGGCCGGTACGCCATCGGGGACATGACCGGGGCGGGCCCGTTCACCCACACGTCCATGGCTCAGGCGGCAGTGGTGGCGGATCAGCTCCTGGCCGGAGCGTCCCCGCATCCCCTCCCCCGCCAGGCCGTACCCCGGGTGACGTACACGGATCCGGAAGTGGCCGCCGTCGGGCTCTCGGAGGGTCAGGCCCGGAAGGCCGCGGAGCAGCAGGGCCGCGACGCCTCGGAGGTCCACGTGGCGAGAGTGGACCTGGGGGCCTCGAGCCGGGGCTGGATCGACGAGGTCCGAGGGCACCTCACCCTGGTGGCTCGGGCGGAAGGGACGGCGGAAGAGAAGGGGACCGGGGCGCGTGGGGGAGTGCTCGTCGGCGCGGCGGTGGTGGGCCCCCATGCCGGGGAGATCCTCGGGGCGCTCACGGTGGCCGTCCATGCCCGGGTGCCGCTGGCCGAGCTGGTCCGGATCCCGTGGGCCTATCCCACCCTGCACCGGTCCATCGGGGACGCCATCGCACAGTTCGGCAGTGAGGTCATCGGCGCAGCGTCGGCAGCAGGCCCGGCTTCCTGACGTGGACCGTGTGGTAGATCAGGCCGGAACCGCCCGCGGTGAAGCGGCGCATCGAACGCCGGGGCATCCACAGGAGGTCTCCGGGCCGTAGGGCCAGGTCTCCGTCTTCGGTCCCGAGCGTGCCGGAGCCGCCGAGGACATGGATCATCACGTCGTTGTCCGGACCCGGGTGCGCGTCGATTCCGTCACCGGCCGGCAGCGAGATGATGTTCGAGTCGAGCTCCCGGACCGGCTCCTCGAGTTTCCAGATCGCGCCCGCGGGGCCGGTGGTGTCTGGGGTGTCTGGGGTGTTTGGGCTGCCGGGGGTGCCTGGGGTGTCTGTGGTGGTCGCTGTCACCCGAGCGGCGAGGTCCTGGGTGTTGACCAGGCGGCGGGGTATCTCTGGTGTGGGCATGGGGAGTCCGTTCTGTGGTGCCTCCGGTGGTTCCACGAGGCTAACCCTGTCCTGTCGTTGAGGCCGGAGGCCTGCACGAGGTCGGACGCCGGAGGCCGGCACGGTGCCGACACGCCGCTGCCATGAACGGGACACGCCGCCGTGCGTGACCGAAAGAATCTGTGCACAACACCGGGCCTCTTCGTCCACACCCTGTGGACGTTCTCCGGCCCGCCACCGTCGATCGGCGTGTTTCCGGCGTTCCGGGCGGGTGCGTTCATGAGGAGTTCATCCACACCACCTGTGGACGAGCTGGGGGAAACTAATCTCAACCATGTAAGACAGGATCTTGTGGTTGTTCCATACGGTCACCACTAGATGTAGTATTGATGTCAGCAGTTCGGACCGCGCAGGTTTTCACGCCGGAGAGTCCGGGCGGACCCGGAATCTACGGTATCGGGACCTGTTGAACAGGTCCTAGACGGATTTCGCGGCCATGACGCAAGAACACAGACCACAGAGCAGAAACGCCCGCCGGTCCGGCAATCCGGACGCGGTAACCGAGGACAGGGGAATGACCATGACCGTCACCGTTTACTCCAAGCCGGCTTGCGTGCAGTGCAATGCCACCTACCGCGCCCTGGACAAGAAGGGTATCGCCTACGAGACCGTGGACATGTCCCAGGACGCCGAGGCGCTGGAGCGCGTCCGGTCGTTGGGCTACATGCAGGCCCCGGTCGTCATCTCGGGTGCCGAGCACTGGTCCGGCTTCCGTCCGGACAAGATCGAGGAGCTGGCCACCGCCGCTGCCGCCTCGGTGGCCTGAGGTTCCCGAGGTCACCATGACGAGCGTGGTCAGCGAGAGCAGACCGACAGGTGTTGTGGGGTCCCAGACCCCACAACAGACGGCTGCACGCCTGATCTACTTCTCCTCCGCCTCCGGCTACACCCACCGCTTCGTTTCCAAGCTGGAGCTGCCGGACGGTGAAGCGGCGCGGTTGCCGATCATCACCAAGGAGCCGACCCTCCTGGCCATGGAACCCTTCGTTCTCATCCTGCCGACCTATGGCGGGGGAGACGGCAACGGAGCCGTGCCGAAGCAGGTCATCAAATTCCTCAACGTCAAGGCGAACCGGGAACTGATCCGGGGCGTCATTGCCGCAGGGAATACCAACTTCTACGAGGCCTACTGCCTCGCCGGGGACATCGTGGCGCGCAAGTGCGAGGTGACCCTGATGTACAGATTCGAACTCATGGGCACGCCGGAGGACGTCACGGCCGTGCGCGAAGGATTGGAAAGGTTTTGGGGATGACTATCACCGAGCAGGACATGATCAGGTCGGCCAAGGAGCTGCCGGCGGCATGGCAGAACCTGGGCTACCACGAGCTGAACGCCATGCTGAACCTCTACAGTGCGGACGGCAAGATCCAGTTCGAGGCGGACCACGCCGCAGCCCGTCAGTACTTCCTGCAGCATGTCAACAACAACACCGTCTTCTTCCACGACCTGAACGAGAAGCTGACCTACCTCGTGGAGCACGACTACTACGAGGCCGAGACGCTGGAGCAGTACTCCGCGGAGTTCCGGACGAGTCTCTGGGACCGCGCCTACGGGCTGAAGTTCCGTTTCCCCACCTTCCTGGGTGCCTTCAAGTTCTACACGTCCTACGCGCTGAAGACTTTCGACGGCAAGCGCTACCTGGAGCGCTATGAGGACCGCGTCTGCATGGTGGCCCTGCACCTGGCCC
Organism: Citricoccus sp. NPDC079358; assembly: GCF_040702545.1. Taxonomy (NCBI): domain Bacteria; kingdom Bacillati; phylum Actinomycetota; class Actinomycetes; order Micrococcales; family Micrococcaceae; genus Citricoccus; species Citricoccus sp. NPDC079358. The sequence continues at coordinate 20,035 of NZ_JBFBLI010000013.1, read as the reverse complement.
AGGGCGATGAGCAGCTCGCCATCGACCTGGTGGAGGAGATGGTGGGCGGACGCTTCCAGCCCGCCACCCCGACCTTCCTCAACGCCGGCAAGGCCCAGCGCGGCGAGCTCGTCTCCTGCTTCCTGCTGCGTATCGAGGACAACATGGAGTCCATCGCGCGCAGCATCAACTCCTCCCTGCAGCTGTCCAAGCGCGGCGGCGGCGTGGCGCTGTCCCTCACCAACATCCGTGAGCACGGCGCCCCGATCAAGCAGATCGAGAACCAGTCCTCCGGCGTCATCCCGGTGATGAAGCTCCTCGAAGACTCCTTCTCCTATGCGAACCAGCTCGGTGCCCGCCAGGGCGCCGGCGCCGTGTACCTGCACGCCCACCACCCGGACATCTACCGGTTCCTGGACACCAAGCGGGAGAACGCGGACGAGAAGGTCCGCATCAAGACCCTGTCCCTGGGCGTCGTCATCCCGGACATCACGTTCGAGCTGGCCAAGAAGAACGAGGACATGTACCTCTTCAGCCCGTACGACGTGCAGCGCGTCTACGGCAAGCCGTTCACCGAGATCTCGGTGTCGGAGAAGTACTACGAGATGGTCGACGACGCGCGGATCAAGAAGACCAAGATCAACGCCCGCGAGTTCTTCCAGACCCTCGCCGAGATCCAGTTCGAGTCCGGCTACCCGTACATCGTGTTCGAGGACACGGTGAACCAGGCCAACCCGATCAAGGGCCGGATCACCATGTCCAACCTGTGCTCCGAGATCCTCCAGGTATCCGAGGCCTCGGAGTTCAACGAGGACCTGACCTACGCCTCCGTGGGCAAGGACATCTCCTGCAACCTCGGGTCCATGAACATCGCCAAGACCATGGACTCGCCGGACTTCGGCAAGTCCATCGAGACGGCCATCCGGGCGCTCACCGCGGTGTCCACCATGTCTGAGATCAACTCGGTGCCGTCCATCGTCCAGGGCAACAACTCCTCGCACGCCATCGGCCTGGGCCAGATGAACCTGCACGGCTACCTGGCCCGCGAGCGGGTGCACTACGGCTCCGAAGAGGGCATCGACTTCACGAACATCTACTTCTACACGGTGCTGTTCCACGCTCTGCGGTCCTCCAACCGCCTCGCGATGGAGACCGGGTCGACGTTCGGCGGCTTCGAGGACTCCACGTACGCCTCCGGGACGTTCTTCGACAAGTACACCGAACAGGTCTGGGAGCCGGCCACCCCGCGGGTCGCCGAGCTGTTCTCCGGTGCCAACGTGTCCATCCCCACCCAGGCCGACTGGCGCGAGCTGAAGGCCTCCGTCATGGAGCACGGCATCTTCAACCAGAACCTGCAGGCCGTGCCTCCGACCGGTTCGATCTCCTACATCAACAACTCGACCTCCTCGATCCACCCGGTCGCCTCGAAGATCGAGATCCGCAAGGAAGGCAAGCTGGGCCGCGTCTACTACCCGGCTCCCTACCTGACGAACGAGAACCTCGAGTACTACGACGATGCGTACGAGATCGGCTACGAGAAGGTCATCGACACCTACGCAGCCGCCACCCAGCACGTGGACCAGGGCCTGTCCCTGACCCTGTTCTTCAAGGACACGGCCACCACCCGTGACCTGAACAAGGCCCAGATCTACGCCTGGCGCAAGGGCATCAAGACCATCTACTACATCCGGTTGCGCCAGCTCGCGCTGGAAGGCACCGAGGTCGAGGGCTGCGTCTCCTGCATGCTCTGACCCGTCAGGCTTCCGGGCCCGACGCCGGCCACTAGCCTTGGTCGGGCGGGTCGCCTTCCCGGCGGCCCGCCCGACTGAACCACGAACCACCCACAGCACTGCACCCTTGAAGTGAGGACGACACCTGAGATGATGGCCGACGCTGTCAAGACCCTCGAGACCGTCGAGGCAATCAACTGGAACCGTATCCAGGATGACAAGGACGTGGAGGTCTGGAACCGCCTGACGTCCAACTTCTGGCTTCCGGAGAAGGTGCCGCTGTCCAATGACATCCAGTCCTGGGCCACGCTGTCCGAGGACGAGAAGACCCTCACCATGCGGGTCTTCGCCGGGCTGACCTTGCTGGACACCATCCAGGGCACAGTGGGCGCCGTCTCCCTCATTGCGGACTCGCTGACCACCCACGAGGAGGCCGTCTACACGAACATCGCGTTCATGGAGTCGGTGCACGCCAAGAGCTACTCCTCGATCTTCTCCACGCTCTCCAACACCAAGGAGATCGACGACGCGTTCCGTTGGTCCCAGGAGAACGCCAACCTGCAGAAGAAGGCCCGGATCATCCTGGACTACTACCATGGTGACGATCCGCTGAAGAAGAAGGTGGCCTCCACCATTCTGGAGTCCTTCCTCTTCTACTCGGGCTTCTACCTGCCCATGTACTGGTCCTCCCGCGCCAAGCTGACCAACACTGCGGACCTGATCCGTCTGATCATCCGCGACGAGGCCGTGCACGGGTACTACATCGGCTACAAGTACCAGCGCGGGTTGGAGAACGAGTCGGCGGAGCGCCAGCAGGAGCTCAAGGACTACACCTTCGAGCTCATGTTCGAACTGTACGAGAACGAGGTCCAGTACACCCATGATCTCTACGACTCGGTCGGCCTGGCCGAGGACGTGAAGAAGTTCCTGAACTACAACGCCAACAAGGCCCTGATGAACCTCGGCTATGAGGGGATGTTCCCGTCCGCCGTCACCGACGTGAATCCGGCCATCCTCTCAGCGCTGTCCCCGAATGCGGATGAGAACCATGACTTCTTCTCCGGCTCCGGCTCCTCCTACGTGATCGGCAAGGCCGAAACCACGGAAGACGATGACTGGGATTTCTAAGATCGACGGAGAGCTCTGACAGCCGTCCGCCGACGACGCGCATAGGGACACCGGGTCCACCCTCGAGGGCGACCCGGTGTCCCTTTGTCTTGTCTTGGCTTGGCCTGTCATCAGCGCCAACCGCAGAGTGAACTCTGTGTTAAAGCTGAGACCAAAGGGACAAAAGTGATTACAAGTCAATAAACGCTTGATAACCTATCTGTGGCGTGGAGGGGAAACCCACGTCCACGTCCATCGCTCTGCACCACTTGAGGGAAAAACTGATATGTCCCGGACGCTCCACCCTGTCCTGAAGGCCGGCGCCGCCACTGCCCTGGCCCTCACGCTCACCGCCACCACCGTCCTTCCGGCCACGGCCATGCCCGTGGTGCCGGACACCGCTGCTGCTCCGGCGGTGACCACCGCCACCAGCGAGAGTGCCGTTGACCCGGCCGTCGAGTCAGGTGAGGTGGCCTCCGAGGTCAAGGGCGACGAGGAGCAGTCCATCGCCCTCGGCGGCATCGACCCCGAGGCGCTCCCCGAGGTGGCGGATACCCCTGAGTCGACACCGGCTCCTGACGCCACGGAAGCCCCTGACACACCAGGTCTTGAGAGCACCGAGACGCCTGACGGCACCCAGACGCCTGACAGCACGCCGGCTCCCTCGGTCACGGACACCCCTGACCTCGCCGAACCGTCGGCAACCTCGGCACCAGAGGCCAGCGAAGCCGCGGCCGCTGAGTCCGAGGCCGCCGAGCCCGAGGTCTCGCTGATGTCCTCGACGCTCTCGGCCCTGTCGACGCCCGTGTCCGGCACCCCGTCACAGGCGACGGGCAGCGAGTCCCAGCCCTCCGACGTCGTGATCCGGGACCTTCGGGCCAAGGCTGACGGCAACGCCGCCGCCACTGACACCGCCGCCGACGCTCCAGTCGCCCCCGAGGCAGAGGAACTGACCGACACCGTCTTCAACGGCGCCATCTCGTCCACGCAGGAGGTCGAGGTCGAGCGGATCGCAACCCTGACCCAGCCGGTGGAGACCATGGACTTCATCGTCGCGGGCGTGACGTGGGACATCGCAGAGGTGGACCAGGTCACTGACGTGTCCCTGCGCGTACGTGAAGCGGGGGAGTGGACCGACTGGAACAGCATGGAGATCCACGACGGCGATGAGGCGCCCCATGCGGACCGCGTGGGCACCGAGCCGTTGATCTCCAGCGGTGGCGATGCCATCCAGGTCCGGGTGACCACGGCGGACGGCGAGGTTCCGGCCGGCCTGGAGCTGGAACTGATCGACCCGGGCACGGCCGAGACCGACGGCAAGCTGGAGGCCGCATCCTCCGCCTCAGAGGATCTGGCGGAGATCGAGCAGCAGGCCGGCCTGGCCAGCCAGGAATCGGCGCAGTCCGCCCAGGGCTCCGCCGCTGAGCCGGCCGCCTCTCTGGGCGCGGGCCAGGCCACGACCTTCGCCCCGGCCATCCACGAACAGCAGGGACTGATCACGGGGACAGCGCAGGCCACCGCCACAGCCAACACGAACGCCTCGGCCGATGCGATCAAGCCGAAGATCATCACCCGCGCGCAGTGGGGAGCCGATGAGAGCAAGGTCAAGGACTGGGGGACCCCGTCGACGGACCTCCAGGCGATGTACGTGCACCACACGGCAGGATCGAACAACTACACCGAGTCCGGTGCTTACGCCCAGATCCGCGGCATCTACAGTTACCATGCCCGCAGCCTGGCGTGGGGTGACATCGGCTACCAATTCCTGGTGGACAAGTACGGCAACATCTTCCAGGGTCGCCGCGGATCGATTGAGAAGCCCGTCCAAGGCGCTCAGGCCGGTGGGTTCAACTCGGACACCATCGGCATCTCCGCCATGGGCAACTACGACGTCGCCTCGGCCCCGGCACCCATGGTGCGGGCCATCGAGAAGGTGCTCGCCTGGCAGGCCTACCGGTATGACGTGGACCCGACGGCCAATGTCACGTTGACCCAGCGGGGCAAGGGCACCGCCCGGTGGAGTGACGGCACCAGGGTGACCGTCCCCACGATCCTGGGGCACAAGGTCACCAACTCCACGGCCTGCCCGGGCCGGTATCTGGACGCCCAATTGCCGACCATCCGCAAGAACGTGGACCGCCTGGTGGCCGCCGCGAAGAGTCAATACGGCGAGCCGCAATTGCCGGGGTTTGTGACGCCGTTGACCAAGGTGTGGGAGAACGGCCGGTTGACGGTGACGTGGCGGGCCGGGGCGAATGTGGATCGGTACCGGATCATGCGGCGGGTGGCGCCTGCGGGGACCACGAATTACGGGCCGTGGAAGCAGACGGCCACCTACGGTGGGCAGAACACTCGGGGCCGGTTCGATGTGGCCGAGGGCACTACCACCCAGTGGGGTCTGCGGACGGAGAACGCCCACGGGCTGACCGGCACCAAGACCATCGCGACCTGGACCCGGAAGGAGAACCGGGCACCGGGGTTTGTGACGCCGTTGACCAAGGTGTGGGAGAACGGCCGGTTGACGGTGACGTGGCGGGCCGGGGCGAATGTGGATCGGTACCGGATCATG